>NZ_JBGDVS010000032.1:0-507 GCF_046551635.1 Salmonella sp. SAL04157 | reverse complement strand
AGGTAAGGAGGTGATCCAACCGCAGGTTCCCCTACGGTTACCTTGTTACGACTTCACCCCAGTCATGAATCACAAAGTGGTAAGCGCCCTCCCGAAGGTTAAGCTACCTACTTCTTTTGCAACCCACTCCCATGGTGTGACGGGCGGTGTGTACAAGGCCCGGGAACGTATTCACCGTGGCATTCTGATCCACGATTACTAGCGATTCCGACTTCATGGAGTCGAGTTGCAGACTCCAATCCGGACTACGACGCACTTTATGAGGTCCGCTTGCTCTCGCGAGGTCGCTTCTCTTTGTATGCGCCATTGTAGCACGTGTGTAGCCCTGGTCGTAAGGGCCATGATGACTTGACGTCATCCCCACCTTCCTCCAGTTTATCACTGGCAGTCTCCTTTGAGTTCCCGGCCGGACCGCTGGCAACAAAGGATAAGGGTTGCGCTCGTTGCGGGACTTAACCCAACATTTCACAACACGAGCTGACGACAGCCATGCAGCACCTGTCTCAC
>NZ_JBGDVS010000031.1:0-542 GCF_046551635.1 Salmonella sp. SAL04157 | reverse complement strand
CTTTGTGATTCATGACTGGGGTGAAGTCGTAACAAGGTAACCGTAGGGGAACCTGCGGTTGGATCACCTCCTTACCTTAAAGAACCGTTCTTTGCAGTGCTCACACAGATTGTCTGATGAAAAACGAGCAGTAAAACCTCTACAGGCTTGTAGCTCAGGTGGTTAGAGCGCACCCCTGATAAGGGTGAGGTCGGTGGTTCAAGTCCACTCAGGCCTACCAGATTCGCTCCCGTGCTTTGTTGTGGCAAAGCTCGCATACTTCAGTATGCTTCGCTTCACCACGCCGCGCCCGGAAACGAATCAAAGGTAAGAGGTTCTGACTACACGATGGGGCTATAGCTCAGCTGGGAGAGCGCCTGCTTTGCACGCAGGAGGTCTGCGGTTCGATCCCGCATAGCTCCACCATCTCGTGAGTGTTTACGAAAAAATACTTCAGAGTGTACCTGAAAGGGTTCACTGCGAAGTTTTGCTCTTTAAAAATCTGGATCAAGCTGAAAATTGAAACACAGAACAACGAAAGTTGTTCGTGAGTCTCTCAAATT
>NZ_JBGDVS010000030.1:0-596 GCF_046551635.1 Salmonella sp. SAL04157 | reverse complement strand
CTTCAAAATACTATCACACCCGGACAGTAGCGAGTGGCCGGTCAGCGAGACTTTTGAGGGCAAGCTCTTTGCTCTGCTAGCAGAAAAATCAAAATCCCCGGAAGGGCGTTCCCTGAATACGCAGCTTACAAAAGGAGAAAATTAATGGATATTCCACGTATTTTTACTATCAGTGAAAGCGAACACCGCATTCATAACCCGTTCACGCCGGAAAAATACGCCACGCTGGGCCGCGTGTTGCGCATGAAACCAGGCATGCGCGTTCTTGATTTGGGCAGCGGCTCGGGTGAGATGCTTTGCACCTGGGCACGTGATTACGGTATTACCGGTACAGGCATCGATATGAGCCCACTTTTTACTACGCAGGCCAAGTTACGAGCAGAAGAGCTCGGTGTCAGTGAACGCGTTCATTTTGTGCATAATGACGCGGCGGGTTACGTCGCAGACGAAAAATGCGATGTGGCGGCGTGTGTCGGCGCGACATGGATTGCAGGTGGCGTTGCCGGGACGCTCAGGTTGCTGGCGGAAAGCCTTAAGCCCGGTGGTGTGATGCTCATCGGCGAACCTTACTGGCGTCAGGTTCCGGCAACGGAAGA
>NZ_JBGDVS010000029.1:0-617 GCF_046551635.1 Salmonella sp. SAL04157 | reverse complement strand
TCGCTGCCGCAGCTTCGGTGCATGGTTTAGCCCCGTTACATCTTCCGCGCAGGCCGACTCGACCAGTGAGCTATTACGCTTTCTTTAAATGATGGCTGCTTCTAAGCCAACATCCTGGCTGTCTGGGCCTTCCCACATCGTTTCCCACTTAACCATGACTTTGGGACCTTAGCTGGCGGTCTGGGTTGTTTCCCTCTTCACGACGGACGTTAGCACCCGCCGTGTGTCTCCCGTGATAACATTCTCCGGTATTCGCAGTTTGCATCGGGTTGGTAAGCCGGGATGGCCCCCTAGCCGAAACAGTGCTCTACCCCCGGAGATGAATTCACGAGGCGCTACCTAAATAGCTTTCGGGGAGAACCAGCTATCTCCCGGTTTGATTGGCCTTTCACCCCCAGCCACAGGTCATCCGCTAATTTTTCAACATTAGTCGGTTCGGTCCTCCAGTTAGTGTTACCCAACCTTCAACCTGCCCATGGCTAGATCACCGGGTTTCGGGTCTATACCCTGCAACTTAACGCCCGGTTAAGACTCGGTTTCCCTCCGGCTCCCCTATACGGTTAACCTTGCTACAGAATATAAGTCGCTGACCCATTATACAAAAGGTACGCAGTCAC
>NZ_JBGDVS010000028.1:0-642 GCF_046551635.1 Salmonella sp. SAL04157 | reverse complement strand
CTTTGTGATTCATGACTGGGGTGAAGTCGTAACAAGGTAACCGTAGGGGAACCTGCGGTTGGATCACCTCCTTACCTGAAAGAAGCGTACTTTGCAGTGCTCACACAGATTGTCTGATGAAAAGTAAATAGCAAGGCGTCTTGCGATTGAGACTTCAGTGTCCCCTTCGTCTAGAGGCCCAGGACACCGCCCTTTCACGGCGGTAACAGGGGTTCGAATCCCCTAGGGGACGCCACTTGCTGGTTTGTGAGTGAAAGTCACCTGCCTTAATATCTCAAAACTGACTTACGAGTCACGTTTGAGATATTTGCTCTTTAAAAATCTGGATCAAGCTGAAAATTGAAACACAGAACAACGAAAGTTGTTCGTGAGTCTCTCAAATTTTCGCAACACGATGATGAATCCAAGAAACATCTTCGGGTTGTGAGGTTAAGCGACTAAGCGTACACGGTGGATGCCCTGGCAGTCAGAGGCGATGAAGGGCGTGCTAATCTGCGATAAGCGCCGGTAAGGTGATATGAACCGTTATAACCGGCGATACCCGAATGGGGAAACCCAGTGTGATTCGTCACACTATCATTAACTGAATCCATAGGTTAATGAGGCGAACCGGGGGAACTGAAACATCTAAGTACCCCGAGG
>NZ_JBGDVS010000026.1:0-1590 GCF_046551635.1 Salmonella sp. SAL04157 | reverse complement strand
TAAAGTCTCAGGGAGAACTCATCTCGGGGCAAGTTTCGTGCTTAGATGCTTTCAGCACTTATCTCTTCCGCATTTAGCTACCGGGCAGTGCCATTGGCATGACAACCCGAACACCAGTGATGCGTCCACTCCGGTCCTCTCGTACTAGGAGCAGCCCCCCTCAGTTCTCCAGCGCCCACGGCAGATAGGGACCGAACTGTCTCACGACGTTCTAAACCCAGCTCGCGTACCACTTTAAATGGCGAACAGCCATACCCTTGGGACCTACTTCAGCCCCAGGATGTGATGAGCCGACATCGAGGTGCCAAACACCGCCGTCGATATGAACTCTTGGGCGGTATCAGCCTGTTATCCCCGGAGTACCTTTTATCCGTTGAGCGATGGCCCTTCCATTCAGAACCACCGGATCACTATGACCTGCTTTCGCACCTGCTCGCGCCGTCACGCTCGCAGTCAAGCTGGCTTATGCCATTGCACTAACCTCCTGATGTCCGACCAGGATTAGCCAACCTTCGTGCTCCTCCGTTACTCTTTAGGAGGAGACCGCCCCAGTCAAACTACCCACCAGACACTGTCCGCAACCCGGATCACGGGTCCACGTTAGAACATCAAACATTAAAGGGTGGTATTTCAAGGTCGGCTCCATGCAGACTGGCGTCCACACTTCAAAGCCTCCCACCTATCCTACACATCAAGGCTCAATGTTCAGTGTCAAGCTATAGTAAAGGTTCACGGGGTCTTTCCGTCTTGCCGCGGGTACACTGCATCTTCACAGCGAGTTCAATTTCACTGAGTCTCGGGTGGAGACAGCCTGGCCATCATTACGCCATTCGTGCAGGTCGGAACTTACCCGACAAGGAATTTCGCTACCTTAGGACCGTTATAGTTACGGCCGCCGTTTACCGGGGCTTCGATCAGGAGCTTCGCTTGCGCTGACCCCATCAATTAACCTTCCGGCACCGGGCAGGCGTCACACCGTATACGTCCACTTTCGTGTTTGCACAGTGCTGTGTTTTTAATAAACAGTTGCAGCCAGCTGGTATCTTCGACTGACTTCAGCTCCATGAGTAAATCACTTCACCTACATGTCAGCGTGCCTTCTCCCGAAGTTACGGCACCATTTTGCCTAGTTCCTTCACCCGAGTTCTCTCAAGCGCCTTGGTATTCTCTACCTGACCACCTGTGTCGGTTTGGGGTACGATTTGATGTTACCTGATGCTTAGAGGCTTTTCCTGGAAGCAGGGCATTTGTTGCTTCAGCACCGTAGTGCCTCGTCGTCACGCCTCAGTGTTAAAGTGAACCGGATTTACCTGGAACACACACCTACACGCTTAAACCGGGACAACCGTCGCCCGGCCAACATAGCCTTCTCCGTCCCCCCTTCGCAGTAACACCAAGTACGGGAATATTAACCCGTTTCCCATCGACTACGCCTTTCGGCCTCGCCTTAGGGGTCGACTCACCCTGCCCCGATTAACGTTGGACAGGAACCCTTGGTCTTCCGGCGAGCGGGCTTTTCACCCGCTTTATCGTTACTTATGTCAGCATTCGCACTTCTGATACCTCCAGCAACCCTCACAGGCCACCTTC
>NZ_JBGDVS010000025.1:0-4614 GCF_046551635.1 Salmonella sp. SAL04157 | reverse complement strand
TGTGCGTAGTGGCGGGTCGGGGTATCGTATTCAACGTGAGAAGTGTTGATGGTGATACCACGCGCTTTTTCTTCCGGCGCGTTATCGATCTGGTCGAATGCGCGAGCGGCACCGCCGTAGGTTTTAGCCAGTACGGTAGTAATGGCAGCGGTCAGCGTTGTTTTACCATGGTCAACGTGGCCGATAGTACCGACGTTAACGTGCGGTTTTGTACGTTCAAACTTTTCTTTAGACATCGATTGTCCCTCTAAGACACGGATAAATCGGTGATATCACCACATCAACCAGGCAACACGCCCGACTTGTTGAATGCTAATAAACAGAAGAGAAAAACAGGAAGGAGAAAAGAAGTGGTGCTGATAGGCAGATTCGAACTGCCGACCTCACCCTTACCAAGGGTGCGCTCTACCAACTGAGCTATATCAGCACATCTTGGAGCGGGCAGCGGGAATCGAACCCGCATCATCAGCTTGGAAGGCTGAGGTAATAGCCATTATACGATGCCCGCATCCTGGAACTCGGCTACCTGATTTTCATTCTGCACTGAATATCGAGAGAAACTCTCTTTATTCGAGCCGGTAAGCGAACTTATCGTCTCGGGCTGCGCCATCGCGCGGCCGAAAATGGTGGTGGGGGAAGGATTCGAACCTTCGAAGTCTGTGACGGCAGATTTACAGTCTGCTCCCTTTGGCCGCTCGGGAACCCCACCGGACTTGATGGTGCCGACTACCGGAATCGAACTGGTGACCTACTGATTACAAGTCAGTTGCTCTACCTACTGAGCTAAGTCGGCATCAAGTAGCGCGCATTCTATGGAGACCTGCGTGCTCATGCAACTAAAAAATTGCATAAAATGTTCTATCGCTCACATTTTGCGCTATAAGAGACAAAAATGCTCTAATTTCAAACAAGAGAGCATAAATTTTCGGCATTTTACCGACCGTCTGACCAGGATACGACGCGGCATTTCAACGCTCCGTCGATAGAAAGCAATCTTCTGTATCTGGTATATTCGTCACATTGCTTCTCAGGGATAGCTTTCACAGCGAGATTTTTTCTTATTATTCCTCCCCATCTGGTGTTACCCTCCTGCCCATTGTCCAAATTAACTTAAATGTGACGTGCCGTTGCATGTCAGGGATGGCCCTCGTTCATCGCTGAACTGATGTAGCAATAGCAGCCAGAAACATGCTTATGAGTATAAAAGATCAATCGTTAATGACGCCTTACCTACAGTTTGATCGCAGCCAGTGGGCTGCGCTTCGCGATTCTGTGCCGATGACCCTGACCGAGGATGAGATCGCGCAGTTAAAAGGCATTAATGAAGATTTATCGCTGGAAGAAGTTGCAGAAATATATTTACCTCTCTCCCGTTTGCTAAATTTCTATATCAGTTCAAATCTGCGTCGTCAGGCTGTCCTGGAACAGTTTCTGGGCACTAACGGCCAGCGAATCCCTTACATCATCAGTATCGCGGGCAGCGTCGCAGTGGGTAAAAGCACGACAGCACGCGTTCTACAAGCGTTGCTGAGTCGCTGGCCGGAACACCGCCGTGTTGAATTGATTACCACAGACGGTTTCCTCCACCCAAACCAGGTGTTGAAAGAACGCGGGTTAATGAAGAAAAAGGGGTTCCCCGAATCGTATGATATGCACCGACTGGTGAAATTCGTTTCTGACCTCAAGTCGGGCGTACCGAACGTGACGGCGCCAGTCTATTCTCATTTGATTTACGATGTTATTCCTGAAGGGGATAAAACCGTCGCTCAACCTGATATATTGATTCTTGAAGGTTTGAATGTTTTACAAAGCGGTATGGATTATCCTCACGATCCGCATCATGTATTTGTCTCTGATTTCGTTGATTTCTCTATTTACGTTGATGCGCCAGAAGAACTTCTTCAGACGTGGTATATCAATCGCTTCCTGAAATTCCGCGAAGGGGCGTTTACCGATCCTGACTCTTATTTCCACAATTATGCGAAATTATCTAAAGAAGAAGCTGTTAATACAGCGACTTCGCTTTGGAAAGAAATTAACTGGTTGAATTTAAAACAAAATATTTTACCCACGCGAGAACGTGCCAGCCTTATTATGACTAAGAGCGCTAACCATGCGGTGGAACAGGTAAGATTGCGGAAATAACAGAAAAAAGGGGAGTACCGACTCCCCTTTTTTACTATTCGGCGCTTCGCAGCGATATTTCCCCACCCATCCAGGGTTTAATCACGCCATCCTGTTCAAGCAATAATGCACCCTGAGTATCAATGCCGCGAGAAATACCAAATATTTCTTTGTCGCCAATAATTAGTTTTACCGGGCGATCAATAAAATTATCCAGTTTTTTCCAGCGCGAAAGATAAGGAGAAAGACCTTCTTGCTCAAAAAGCTCAAGCGCAGCACGTAGCTTATAAATCAGCTTTGCGGCCAGCATATTGCGGTCAAGCGTAATTCCGGCCTCTTGTAGTGTGATCCATCCCTGATTTATCACGTCCTCTTCTACGCGACGCATTGCCATGTTAATACCAGCGCCAATCACTATTTGTGCGGCATCGCCCGTTTTACCGGTTAACTCGACCAGAATACCCGCCAGTTTGCGATCCAGCAGGTAGAGGTCGTTAGGCCACTTCACACGAACTTTATCTGCGCCCAGTTCACGCAGCACTTCCGCCATCACAATTCCAATGACCAGACTCAAGCCTATTGCCGCCGCAGGCCCCTGCTCCAGACGCCAGTACATTGAAAGATATAGATTCGCGCCAAACGGTGAGAACCATTTACGCCCGCGACGACCACGCCCTGCCTGTTGGTATTCTGCTACACAGGCATCGCCTGAACGCAGCTCGCCAATTCGATCAAGTAAATACTGATTGGTTGAATCGATAACGGGCAATACCGCCACGTTTCCGCTATCCAGTTGGCTATGAATACGGTCAGCATCCAGTAACTGGATGGGTTCCGGCAAGCTATATCCTTTCCCCGGAACGGTAAATACATCTACTCCCCAGTCGCGTAATGTCTGGATATGTTTATTAATCGCCGCGCGGCTCATTCCCAGCCGTTCACCCAACTGCTCGCCTGAGTGAAACTCTCCGTCGGCAAGTAGTGAGATCAGCGTCAGGGGAACGGTAGTATCTTTCATGCAATGCTCTCCACTGCGTTCACCTCTCCGAGCTGACCAATAAAGCGAACCTCAGGCTCCAGCCAGACATTAAATTTTTCACCCACTTTTTGCCGGACATGATGCGCCAGCGCCACCACATCTTTACTTGTCGCATTATTCGCATTAATCAATACCAGCGCCTGTTGGCGATGTACCGCAGCGCCGCCAATGGCGACGCCTTTCAACTGACATTGGTCTATCAGCCAGCCTGCCGCTAGCTTCACTGAACCGTCTGCCTGAGGGTAATGCGGCGCGTTGGGAAATCGTTCCAGTAGTTCCATGGCGATATCGGCTGCGACAACGGGATTTTTAAAAAAGCTGCCCGCATTGCCATTCACTTTAGGATCCGGCAATTTTGTGGTGCGCATATGGCATACAGCATCAAATACCTGTTGTGCGGTGACCGTTTTCGGGTCCAGACGAGTAAGATCGCCATAGGTCAACACCGGCTGCCATTGCTTTGATAAACGCAGACCCACCGCGACGATCGCAACGCGATCCTGATATTCATTTTTGAAGATGCTGTCACGATAGCCGAAACGGCATTCCGCCGCGGACAAACGCAGACGTTTTCCCGTTTCCAGTTCAACGCAGTCAACGTAGTCGCAGACGCGCTGTAGTTCTACGCCATACGCGCCAATATTCTGTATAGGTGAGGAACCAACGCAGCCAGGGATGAGCGCCAGATTCTCCAGGCCGGGCATGTTGTTGTCCAGCGCGTAGCGAACCAGCTGATGCCAGTTTTCGCCTGCGCCGACGTGTAGGTGCCAGGCATCCGCGGTTTCATTGACCTCAATGCCTTTCAGGCGGTTAAGGATCACGGTGCCGGCGTAATTTTCCAGAAACAGGACATTGCTTCCTTCACCCAGGATCATAACCGGCAGTCCCTCACGAGTTGCTTGCTGCCAGGCGCTCAGTAGTTGTTGTTCGTTTTCAGCGCATACGATGTGCTTTGCACAATGATCAATGCCGAAGGTATTCCAGGGTTTTAGGGAGTGATTCATAGACGCTTTCCTGATGCAAAATCAGGCTTAGTTTACCGCATCTATGTAGGGAAGGCTTGCGGTTATGTCGACGGAATAAGGCGGTATACACAGGCATTATGTCGATGCCGTAGGCCGGATAAGGCGAAGCTGCCATCCGGCGGTGCAGGTTGCCTGATGGCGCTGCGCTTATCAGGCCTGCATTTTTAAATGTTACCACACACGCAAAAAAGCCCGTCCTGACGGACGGGCTTCTTCACTTGTCTGATGCCTGGCAGTTTATGGCGGGCGTCCTGCCCGCCCCCCTACGAGCCGTTGCTGCGCAACGAGTGCTCACCGACAGACTACAGATAAAACAAAAGGCCCAGCCTTTCGACTGAGCCTTTCATTCTATTTGATGCCTGGCAGTTCCCTACTCTCGCATGGGGAGACCCCACACTACCATCGGCGCTACGGCGTTTCACTTCT
>NZ_JBGDVS010000024.1:0-5285 GCF_046551635.1 Salmonella sp. SAL04157 | reverse complement strand
GTTTTAATAACTGGCTTAAAGCTGAAAGCTTTCCGGAACCCCCAGCCTAGCTGGGGGTTTTCCATAGACAATAAAAAACCGGCCTTACGGGCCGGTTTAAGACGTAATAAAGATTAGCCACGACGGGCTTTTACCGCTGCCGACAACTGACGAAGCAGCGCATCGGTATCTTCCCAGCCAATACAGGCGTCAGTAATGCTTTTACCGTAGGTCAGCGGCTGACCGCTTTCCAGACTCTGGTTGCCTTCTACCAGATGACTCTCTACCATCACGCCAATAATCGCTTGTTCACCGCCCGCTATCTGCTGGCAGACATCGGCGCAAACCTCCATCTGCTTTTGAAATTGCTTACAGGAGTTGGCATGGCTGAAATCGATCATGACCTGCGGCGTCAGTCCCGCTTTGGTGAGGCCTTCTTTCACCTCAGCAACATGTTGCGCACTATAGTTTGGCGCTTTACCGCCGCGCAGAATGATATGGCAGTCGCCGTTGCCGCTGGTATTCACAATCGCCGAATGACCCCATTTAGTGACGGAGAGGAAGCAATGCGGCGCGCCGGCGGCGTTGATGGCGTCAATGGCGACTTTAATCGTGCCATCAGTACCATTTTTAAAACCGACCGGACAAGAGAGGCCAGACGCCAGTTCGCGATGAACCTGGGATTCAGTAGTCCGCGCGCCAATGGCACCCCAGCTCATCAGATCGGCCAGATATTGCGGCGTGATCATATCGAGGAATTCGCCGGCGGCAGGCAGGCCGCTGTCGTTAATATCCAGCAGCAGTTTGCGCGCAATACGCAGACCGTCGTTAATCTGGAAGCTGTTATCCATGTGCGGATCGTTAATCAGCCCTTTCCAGCCGACGGTAGTACGCGGTTTCTCAAAATAGACGCGCATGACAATTTCAAGCTCGCCTTGAAGCTCATCGCGTAGCGCCAGCAAACGGGCGGCATACTCTTTCGCCGCTGCCGGATCATGAATTGAACAAGGACCGATCACCACCAGCAGACGATCGTCATTGCCTTTGAGAATTTTATGGATGGCTTTGCGCGCGTGAGCAACGGTATTTGCTGCATTTTCCGTGGCGGGAAACTTTTCCAGCAGCGCGACCGGAGGTAATAACTCGTTGATTTCTTTAATGCGTAAATCGTCGTTCTGATAATTCATGTTTATTCCAGTGTTGCCGTACTTATCCCAATGAATGCAATCCCTCCAATCTATCTCTTCAATTAAATAGTGTAAACGGGCTTTTACACTTTGAACGGAATAATCCTGGAATTCAGGAAAAAAACGCACAAATGTAGCGAAAAATGGGATCTAACCTACACTTTTTAACTGTAACCACTCTGTTTATGAATTATTGCAAGATTCTCTGCTGCGTTAACCTGCGGCGGCGAACGCTTTTTATCCCTTATTTGAGGATTTGACTGACACGTGCACTGTTGGAAGAGGTTATCCGACATATCCACCATAACAGGAGCATCTTATGAAAATGACAAAACTGACTACGCTTTTACTCACCGCTACCCTCGGCCTTGCCAGCGGCGCAGCGTTAGCTGCTGAATCTAACGCGCAATCCAGTAATGGCCAGGCGAACTCGGCGGCAAATGCCGGTCAGGTTGCCTCGGACGCCCGCCAGAATGTGGCGCCAAATGATGTGAATAACAACGACATCAATACCAACGGCAATACTAACAGCACGATGCAGCATCCGGACGGTTCAACCATGAATCATGACGGAATGACCAAGGATGAAGAGCATAAAAATACCATGTGTAAAGACGGTCGCTGCCCGGATATTAATAAAAAAGTGGAAACCGGTAATGGCGTCAATAATGACGTGAATACCAAAACCGACGGTACCACACAGTAATGCAGAAAAAAGTCTGATAACGGGAGAGCTTTCGCTCTCCTTTTTATTTTGTCAGCGAAAAATCAGTATGATGTCTACAGTATTGATGAGAATAACAAAGGAATGACGTTATGGCGCACTCACACTCTCATGCCGATTCACACCTGCCGAAAGATAATAATGCTCGTCGCCTGCTTTTCGCCTTTATCGTCACTGCCGGATTTATGCTCCTTGAGGTGGTGGGCGGGATACTCTCCGGCTCTCTGGCGTTGTTGGCGGATGCGGGACATATGCTCACCGACGCGGCGGCCCTTCTCTTTGCGCTGCTGGCGGTTCAATTTTCCCGTCGCCCCCCGACTGTTCGCCACACTTTTGGCTGGCTAAGACTCACCACACTGGCGGCCTTTGTGAATGCCATTGCGTTGGTGGTCATTACCCTTCTCATTGTCTGGGAAGCGATAGAGCGCTTTTACACGCCACGTCCGGTGGCGGGCAATCTGATGATGGTGATTGCGGTTGCGGGTCTGCTGGCGAACCTGTTTGCGTTCTGGATTCTCCATCGGGGAAGCGATGAAAAAAACCTGAACGTGCGCGCTGCCGCGCTGCATGTGATGGGCGATTTGCTGGGTTCCGTCGGCGCAATAGTCGCCGCGTTGATCATTATCTGGACGGGCTGGACGCCAGCGGACCCGATTCTCTCTATTCTGGTTTCGGTACTGGTGTTACGCAGCGCCTGGCGTTTGTTAAAAGATAGCGTCAACGAATTGCTGGAAGGCGCGCCGGTTTCACTGGATATTAATGCCTTACAGCGCCATTTAAGCCGGGAAATCCCCGAAGTCCGCAACGTACACCATGTGCATGTCTGGATGATCGGCGAAAAACCGGTCATGACATTGCACGCTCAGGTCATTCCGCCACACGACCATGATGCGCTGCTGGAACGTATCCAGGATTTCCTGATGCACGAATACCATATTGCGCACGCCACGATTCAGATGGAGTATCAAGTGTGTCACGGCCCGGACTGTCACCTGAATCAGACGCCATCCGGGCATGTTCATCACCATTAACGGGAAAGCGCGCGCGATCCTCGCTCCCGCGCGCTGTTTATCCACAGGCGGCTACCGTTCACGGCGATAAATGTCAGGATCAGATATTCCAGCGACATCGCATAGACGCCCTGCAAAGCAAAAATCACCACACTGATCACGTTGATTATCACCCACAGGAGCCAGTTTTCGACATATTTGCGTGTCATCAGAATCATCGCCGCGATAGACAGCACCATCATGCAAGAGTCCCAGAACGGGAAGGCGTCCGGTTGCAGTACGGGCATTGTCACCTGTAACCCCAGCATCTGCATAATGGCGACGGCCACGCGCGTCAGGACGGCGAATACGGGATCGATATATCGCGTCATCAAACCAATGGCTATCACACATATCGCCAGCCATGCCATTGCTTTTGGCAACGGCAGCCAGCGGATTTTAAGCTCGGCTTGATTATCCTTTGTTTGCCGCGACCACGCATACCAGCCATAAATATTGGCGGCAAAGAAAAAGAGTTGCAGCAACAGGCTGGCATAAAGCTGGATCTGAAAGAAAATAATCGCAAACAGGGTGACGTTAACCAGTCCAAAAAAGTAGTTGCTGATCTTCTCCAGACTGGCAAGCCAAATACAGAGCAGGCCGGCGATGGTCCCTACCGCTTCGATCCACGAGAGATCGTACCCGCCAGCGCCAATCGGAATATGAATCAGTATGTTGTGCGTACTAAAAAAATCCATTCTCTCCCCCAAAGATTTCCGTCTTTACGCCCGAAGTGTAGTCGCAAAATCCAGCATTCGGTTGAGGGGCAGTAATGCGCCCTCGCGTAGCGCCGCATCAACCTGTATTTCATGCGCCGCGCCTCCCTGCTCCAGCCCTTCAGCAATGGCTTTCAGGCCATTCATCGCCATCCACGGACAGTGCGCGCAGCTACGGCAGGTCGCCCCCTCGCCAGCCGTGGGCGCTTCAAGCAGCTCTTTTTCAGGCACCGCCTGCTGCATTTTGTAGAAGATGCCGCGATCGGTCGCCACGATAAGCTGTCTGTGCGGCAGCGTTTTTGCCGCCTTAATAAGCTGACTGGTGGAGCCCACCGCATCGGCCATCTCGACAATGGACTGCGGCGATTCAGGGTGAACCAGAAGAGCGGCATCGGGATAGATTTTTTTTAAACGGGTCAACGCCTGGGTTTTAAACTCGTCATGCACGATACACGCCCCTTGCCAACACAGTACATCGGCCCCGGTCTGTTTTTGCACGTAATTCCCCAGGTGTCTGTCCGGCGCCCAGATAATTTTTTCCCCCAAACTATCCAGATGCTCAATCAGTTCTACGGCGATACTGGAGGTCACAACCCAGTCCGCACGCGCTTTAACAGCAGCCGAGGTGTTAGCATAGACCACTACGGTTCTGTCAGGATGCGCATCACAAAAAGCGCTAAATTCGTCTATTGGGCAGCCTAAATCCAGCGAACATTCCGCCGCCAGGGTAGGCATAAGAATGGTTTTTTCCGGGCTGAGGATTTTGGCGGTTTCCCCCATAAACCGTACGCCCGCTACCAGTAACGTGGATGCGGCGTGCTTCGCGCCGAAACGGGCCATTTCCAGCGAGTCGGAAATACAGCCGCCGGTTTCTTCTGCCAACTGTTGAATTTCCGGATCGGTGTAGTAGTGCGCCACCATCACAGCATCCCGTTCGCTGAGGAGTCGTTTGATTTTCTCACGATAAAATTGCTTTTCATCGTCGTTCAACGGCGTTGGTTTCGGCGGGAACGGGTAGATTGCGGCTTGTGGGTCAAACATTACGCTCATCGTGGTTTCTCGTTTTACTGACTTAACGAAACAACCGAATGAAAGCGTAATAAACGCCACAATCGGTTAATTTGTTTTATATGCTAAACAAGATAGCTGATTCAATAAGGAAAGTCACAATAATTACGTAGCCCCGTATCTGATGGCGGCGTAACGTCTTATCAGGCCTACGTGAGCGGTGCCGTCTGTAGGCCTGATAAGCGCAGCGCATCAGGCAAGACCCGAACCTGCGGCAGGTTCGAATCTTCCATATTGCAGATAGCAAAAAGGCGCCTTTAGGGCGCCTTTTTACATTGGTGGGTCGTGCAGGATGACTCGGCTTCGCCTCGCCCTACGGGCCGTCGCTGACGCAACGTTATCCTTCACGCTCAACATCTGAGTTTGATGTTAAATTGGTGGGTCGTGCAGGATGACTCGCTTCGCTCGCCCTTCGGGCCGTCGCCGTAAACGGCTCCGTTGTCTCACTGCGTTCGACCCGAACCTGCGGCAGGTTCGAATCTTCTATATCGCAGATAGCAAAAAAGCGCCTTTAGGGCGCTTTTTTACATTGGTGGGTCGTGCAGGATTCGAACCTGCGACC
>NZ_JBGDVS010000023.1:4174-5390 GCF_046551635.1 Salmonella sp. SAL04157 | reverse complement strand
GCCCGCGCTGACCCGGCGATAACCAGCACCAGCATCAGCATCACCATGCCCGGTAACAGTCTCATTGCGCCGCCTCCCGGCTGTATCTGTCCCACAGCGGTTTCAGTTCACTCTCCCATACCCGGGCATTCAAATCGCCCGCATGGCGGTAGCGGATAATCCCCCTGCCGTCGATGAGGAAGGTTTCCGGCGCGCCGTACACGCCCAGGTCCAGCCCCAGCATCCCGTCGCTGTCCGATAAACTCAGCGCATACGGGTTGCCCAGTTCTTTTAACCAGGCCACCGCCTTCGCCCGGTCGTCCTTATAGTTCAGCCCGACCACCCGGATACCCTGCGCGGCCAGCCGGTTCAGGTACTGATGCTCGGCGCGGCAGGTCGGGCACCAGGTGGCCCAGACGTTAAGCAGCACCGGTTTCCCCTGCGTCAGCACCTCCGCCTGGTAGTACTGACCCGGCGTCTCCAGCGATTCCAGGCGGAACGCCGGCACCGGCTTTCCGGTCAGTGCCGATTCGAGATTCGTCGGGTCATCCCCCTGCGCGTTGCGCGCCAGCTGCCACAGCAGCGCCGCGGCAATCAGCAGAAAAATCAGCAGCGGTAATAACAGTACGTTGCGTTTCATCCGGCCTCCGGCAATGGTTTACGGCGGCGGTAGCGCGGGTCCGCCAGGCACAGCAGCCCGCCCAGCGCCATCAGCAGCCCCCCGGCCCATATCCAGCGGACAAACGGTTTGTAGTACAGGCGCACGGCCCACGCGCCGTTGTCCAGCTCCTCCCCGAGCGCGGCGTACAGGTCGCGGGTCAGCCCGCCGTCAATCGCCGCCTCGGTCATCACCATCCGGCTGGTGTTGTAGAGCCGTTTCTCCGCGTGCAGCACCGCCTCCGGCTCGCCGTGGCGCGTCACCCCGATGAGGGCCACCCCGCCGCGGTAGTTGGGGCCGGTGATGTCCCGCACCTCCCGGAAGGTGAAGCGGTAGTCGTGAATGGTCACGCTGTCGCCCGCCCGCATCCGCACGTCACGCTCCACGCTGTAATTCTGGCTGAAGGCGATGCCGGTAATCGTCACCGCCAGCCCGAGGTGCGCCGCCACCATCCCCAGGTAGCTGAGGGAAATCCTGGCGCCGCGGGACACGCGCTGTACGGCTTCGGCCACCGCCAGTACCGCAATCCAGCAGGCCATCGCCATTCCGGCCACCGCCATGGCGGCGATGCGGTCCTGC
>NZ_JBGDVS010000023.1:0-4080 GCF_046551635.1 Salmonella sp. SAL04157 | reverse complement strand
CCAGCAACAGCCACGGCAGCAGTACCGACAGCGCCAGGGTGGAGACCAGGGCGGTGAGCAGCAGCGCCCTGATTTTACGCGGCCGGTCCCGGCCCCAGCGCACCAGCGGCCCCACCCCCAGCAGCAGGGCAAAGGGGACCATCAGCCAGGTGAACATGGTGTTAAAGAACGGCTCCCCCACCGAAATGCTGCCCAGCCCCAGCTGTTTGTGCACCAGCGGCAGCAGGGTGCCCAGCAGCACCACCAGCATGGCGGCCATCAGCAGGACGTTGTTGCCGAGCAGCAGCGACTCGCGCGACCACAGCGTGTTGTTCACCCGCGAACGCACCCTGTGCCCGCGCACGGCGAACAGCAGCAGCGAGCCGCCGGTGACCAGCACCATAAAGGCGAGGATAAACATCCCGCGCGCCGGGTCGGAGGCGAAGGCGTGAACCGACACCAGCACCCCGGAGCGCACCAGGAAGGTGCCCAGCAGGCACAGCGAGAAGGCGCAGATGGACAGCAGCAGCGTCCACGCCCTGAAGCCGGCGCGCTGTTCCGTGACCGCCAGCGAGTGCAGCAGGGCGGTGCCCGCCAGCCACGGCATAAAGGAGGCGTTCTCCACCGGGTCCCAGAACCACCAGCCGCCCCAGCCCAGCTCGTAGTAGGCCCACGCCGAGCCGAGCACGATGCCCAGCGTCAGGAACACCCACGCCGCCAGCGTCCACGGGCGGGCAAAACGGGTGAACGCGCTGTCCAGACGCCCGCTCAGCAGCGCGGCGATGGCGAAGGCGAAGGCCACCGAGAAGCCGACATAGCCCATGTACAGCAGCGGCGGGTGGAAAATCAGCCCCGGGTCCTGCAGCAGCGGGTTCAGGTCGCGCCCCTCCACCGGAAAGGCCGGCAGCGTGCGGGCGAACGGGCCGGAGGTGAACAGGATGAACGCCAGAAAACCGGCGCAGACCATCCCCATCACCGCCAGCACCCGGGCGACGATATCCGCCGGCACCTGCCGGCTGAACACCGCCACCGCCAGGGTCCAGCCGCTCATCAGCAGCACCCACAGCAGCAGCGAGCCCTCGTGCGCTCCCCAGGTGGCGGCCACCCGGTACCACACCGGCAGCTGCGTGTTCGAGTTGCCGGCGACATAGGCCACGGTGAAGTCGTTAACCACAAAGGCGTGCACCAGCACGAAAAACGCGCCCGCCACGCAGATGAACAGCAGCCAGGCGAACACCCCGGCCGACGCCATCATCCGCGCGTCGCCGCGCGCCACGCCCCACAGCGGGTAAACGGACAGCAGCAGCGCCACGCCGAGCGCCAGGCACAGCAGCGCGTGGCCGTATTCAGGCATCATGATGAGGTGTCCTTATCAGCGCGTTGCGGGCGGCGGTGGTTTTCCTGCATCGCCTTTTCCACTTCCGGCGGGGTGTAGTTCTCGTCATGCTTGGCCAGCACCTCGTGCGCCAGGACGTGGTTGCCCTTCTCCAGGGTGCCCTGCACCACCACCCCCTGCCCCTCGCGGAACAGGTCCGGCAGTATCCCCTCATAGCTCACCGTCACCGACCCCTCGGCGTCGTAGAGGCTGAAGTTCACCTTCAGCGAGTCCGGGTCGCGCCTGACGCTGCCGGGCATCACCATCCCGCCGACGCGCAGGCGCTGGCCCGCCGCCGGCAGCTGCTGCGTCTCGCGCTTGCCGTAGAGAATTTCGCCGGGGGTATAGAACAGGTCGATATTCGCGCGCAGCGCGTACAGGACCAGGGCGGTGGTCAGCCCCAGGCCCGCCAGCACCGCGCAGACCACCCATAGCCGGTTTTTACGTCGCAGGTTCACGCGGCCTCCTGTTGCGCCTGTGCGGCACGCATCCGCGCCTCGCGCGCCCGCTGCTGCGCCACGCCGCGCAGAATGGCCCGGCGCTGCAGCACCGTGTGCAGCGCCAGCAGCGCCAGCGGCGCCACGGTCATCGCCACCGCCAGCCAGACAAAAAAGGCGTACCCGCCCATGGCGAAAAAATCGCTCCACGATGAAAATGCCGGACTCACCGGTGCCCCCTTTTCAGTATCAGTTCGCTCACCCACGGGCGGCGTTTTTCCATCAGTAAAATCAGGTTGCGCATCCGCATCAGCGCCAGCGTCATAAAGAGCAGCAGGTAGCCGGCGATGGCCCAGCGCAGCGGTGAGCGCATCGCCGGGTCGATACTCTGCTGCATCTGCGTCGAGCCCTGGTGCAGGGTGTTCCACCACTCGACGGAATAGTGGATAACCGGCAGGTTCACCACGCCGACCAGCACCAGAATGCCCGCCGCGCGCCCGGCCATTTTACGGTCGTCAAAGGCGTGCCACAGGGCGATGACCCCGGCGTAGAGAAACAGCAGCACCAGCTCCGAGGTCAGGCGCGCGTCCCACACCCACCAGGTGCCCCACATCGGTTTGCCCCACGCCGCGCCGGTGACCAGCGCGATGAAGGTGTACACCGCCCCCACCGGCGCCATCGCCGCGACGGCAAGGCTGGCCATTTTCATCTGCCAGACCAGCCCGGTAAACGCCGCCACCGCCATCGCCGCATAGATACCCATTGACCAGATGGCCGCCGGGACATGCAGGTACATAATGCGGTAGCCCTCCCCCTGCTGGTAGTCCGCCGGGGCGAAACCAAAGCCCCGGACCCAGCCGGTGGCCAGCACGATGATGCCGGCCGCCGCCAGCCACGGCACGAGCCTGCCGCAAATCTGATACAGCCGGGGCGGCGCCGCCAGCTGATGAAGGGTTTTCCACATAGTCGTCACCTGACCTCCTGAAACCAGTAAAATGTCCGTCGCGCCGGGGCGCTACTGCACGCTGAGGCGCAGCGCCGCCGCGGTGGCGAACGGGCTTAACGTTGCGCTGCCCGCCAGCAGCGCCCCCAGCACCGCCAGATAGCCGTCAGCGGGTAAATGCATCGATGCCGCGTCCATCGCCGCAGCGGCGAAAATCAGCACCGGGACACTCAGCGGCAGCACCAGAATGCCCAGCAGGACGCCGCCGCGCCGCAGGCCGGCCGTCAGCCCGACGCCCGGCGCGGCGAGAAACCCCAGCGCCGGCGTGCCGAGCAGCAGCGTCAGCGCCATGATTTTCCAGCCGTACACGTCCATCCCCAGCAGCAGCGCCACCAGCGGGGAGAGCATAATCAGCGGCAGGCCGGTCACCGCCCAGTGGGCCAGCACCTTCGCCAGCACCACCGCCGGCAGCGGCACCGGCAGCAGCATCAGCTGCTCCAGGCTGCCGTCCTGCAGGTCGTCGCGAAACAGCCGCTCCAGCGCCAGCAGCGAGGCCAGCAGCGCCGCCACCTGGATGATGCCCGGCGCGATACGCGCCAGCAGCTGCGGCTGCGGCCCGACGCTTAACGGAAACAGGGTGATGACCATCAGGAAGAACCACAGCGGGCCGGCGATGTCCGCGCCGTGGCGGAACGCCACGCGCAGTTCGAGACAGAAGACACGCCACATCACAGCCCTGCCTCCCCGCCGGTCAGCGCCAGGCGGCGGACGGTATCCGCGGCCCCCGGCAGCGGCTGGTGGGTGGTGAGAATGACCATCCCGCCCTGCGCCGTGTGCGCCGCCATCCGCCGGGTGAGGCGCGCCACGCCGTTAACGTCAATGGCGGTGAACGGTTCGTCGAGCACCCACAGCGCGGCGCGGGTCAGCCACAGGCGGGCCAGCGCCACCCGGCGCTGCTGCCCGGCCGAAAGCCGGGCGACCGGCACGTCCTCAAATCCCGCCAGCCCGGCCTGCGCCAGCGCCTCCGGGAGGCGCGCGCCGTCGCCGGGGTGGAAGAAGTGCAGGTTCTCCCGCGCCGTCAGGCGGGTTTTAATCCCCGGCTGGTGCCCTATCCACAGCAGGCCGGAATGGAAGCTGTCGCGCACGCGGCGCAGGGGCTCGCCCTGCCAGTACACCTCCCCGCCGTCCGGGCGCGCCAGCCCGGTCAGCAGGCGCAGCAGGGTGGTTTTTCCGGCGCCGTTGCCGCCGGTGACCTGCACCCACTCCCCGGCGTCCACGGTGAACGACAGCCCGCGAAACAGCGTCCTCTCGTCCCGCTCGCAGTACAGATCTCTGGCTTCAAGCAT
>NZ_JBGDVS010000022.1:0-19778 GCF_046551635.1 Salmonella sp. SAL04157 | reverse complement strand
CTGTTAGGGCGCGGCTGGTAAGAGAGCCTTACAGGCGCATCAGAAAAACCTCCGGCTATGCCGGAGGATATTTATTAGCTTAAAAAATCCTGCACCTCCAGCCACGGCGTGTTGAAATCCTCTATTTTTTTATATTCGCTCATTGGCAGAACGACCACATTATAGGTGTCAGCTCCTTCATTCAGATCAAAAATCTGGAAGCCCCTTTTATTGAGTTCGGTCTGAATGCGTTCAAAGATCTCGTCAAGGTAACGGTCTCCGGCTTCACAGACATCGGAGATTTCATCCTCTTGGGTTATTTCGACAAGAAGATTTCTTAATTCCTCAGAATCCGTCAGGTTTTTTGTGAGTTCATAAAAGCGATCTGCGGCAAAATTAGCCAGTTCGCCTTCTTCATCTTCACCTTTCCAGTCAACGAGGTGAATTAATCCTTCGCCGCGTAGAACTTGTAAAAATGCCTGTGCCAGATCGTTATTTCCGAGATCGCCACCGCTACAATCCAGAACGTCCTGCAACCCATATTCGTCTTCATCTTCGTCTTCAAAGATTTCAGGTTGCGTCGAAAGTTGAGAGAAAATAGTGGGCCATAAGGTTGGGTTGTGCGATAAAATAACGCTGGCGACGACGTTGAGGTCGTCTGCAAAATTCTTATCCCATTCAATTACATAATCTTCTGACATAACATCAATATCCTTTCTGAATGCTTGAAAAGTCATTATTGCATTGTTAAGTAAATGGCAGGAATTGATGGAATCTTAAAAGACGGCGATAAAAAAGGCGAACCGGAGTTCGCCATTATGTTACTCCGCCACACTCTCGCGCAGCGGTTTCACCGGTACAACCTTTACCTGCTTAATCATATTTTCCTGTACATCGAGAATATCGATATCGTACTGCTCAATGCGCACGCGCGTGCCAGCAACCGGAATTTCCTCCAGCGCCTCCAGAATCACCCCGTTGACGGTGCGCGCGTCGTCTTCCGGCAGGTGCCAGTTAAACGCTTTATTGATTTCCCGGACGTTGGCGGTACCGTCAATAATGACCGAACCGTCGTTTTGCGGCGTGACCTCTTCCGCCAGTGTCGGCGACATCGATGTGGTGAAGTCGCCAACGATCTCCTCGAGAATATCTTCCACGGTGACCAGCCCCTGGATATCGCCATATTCGTTGACGACCAGTCCGACTTTCTTTTTATTGCGCTGAAATTTGATCAGTTGCGTACTGAGCGGCGTACCTTCCGGGACGTAATAGATTTCATCGGCGGCGCGCAGCATCATCTCTTTGGTGAACTCTTTTTTCTCGGCCATTAACCGCCAGGCTTCGCGCACGCGCAGCATACTGATGGCGTCATCCAGCGAATCGCGATAGAGCACGATGCGTCCGTGCGGGGAGTGGGTAAGCTGCCGCTCGATAGATTTCCAGTCGTCATTGATATCGATCCCGATAATTTCATTACGCGGTACCATGATGTCATCCACGCTGACCTTTTCCAGGTCGAGGACCGATAGCAGCATATCCTGATTGCGGCGAGAGATTTGCGAACGGGACTCATGCACGATAGTGCGTAATTCCTCTTTGCTTAACGACCCGCTAACCACGATGTCCGTTTTAATTCCCATCAGACGCATCAGCAGGCGGGTGATGGTGTTAAGTAACCACACCAGCGGCATCATCAGTATCTGTAACGGCGCCAGCAGGAAGCTGCTGGGATAGGCCACTTTTTCCGGATAGAGCGCGGCGATAGTTTTGGGCAGGACTTCGGCAAAAACTAACACGACAAACGTCAGTACCCCGGTGGCGATAGCCACGCCGGCGTCGCCGTAAAGCCGCATACCCACAATCGTGCCGAGCGCCGAGGCAAGAATGTTGACCAGGTTATTGCCGATCAGCACCAGGCTTATCAGTCGGTCGGGTTTACGCAGTAATTTTTCTACCCGTTTTGCCGAGCGATTACCTTGCTTCGCCATATGGCGTAAACGGTAACGGTTTAGCGTCATCATTCCAGTTTCGGAACCGGAAAAATAGGCCGAGATGACCACCATGATGATTAATATGATAATCAGCGTGGTGGTGGAGATGTGTTCCAGGGGAAACTCCTTTAAAAGCTTAGCTTACAAATTGCTGTAATATGCGGCTACCAAAATAGGCCAGCGTCAGAATACCCGCGCCTGCGACGTTAAACCACACGACCCGCCGACCCCGCCAGCCTTCATGGTAATGCCCCCACAGCAGAACGATATAGACAAACCATGCCACGATAGAGAGCACGGCTTTATCAATATTTTCAGTACTGAACAGGTTATGCATGTAAAACAGGCCGGTACACAGAGTAAGGGTCAGCAGTACGACGCCAATCTGCGTGATATGAAACATTTTGCGCTCAATGCTCATCAATGGCGGCATTTCATTACTAAACGCCAGCTTTTTGTTCTTCAACTGATAGTCGATCCACGCCAGTTGTAGCGCATACAGCGCGGCGATTATCAGCGTCGCGTAAGAGAAAAGCGACAGACCGATGTGCACCATCATGCCTGGGGTCGCTTCCAGATGCGTAATATATTCATTAGGCATGAACGTGGCGAAGGCCAGGTTAATCAGCGCAAAAGCATAGACAATGGGCAGAAGTAGCCAGCCGCGATTACGCGACGCGACAATGGTCATTACCGTGCAGATCATCAGGCTGACCAGCGAACCGACATTCAGCAGGCTCAGGTTTTGTCCACTGTCGCCGCCGGGCAGAATACGCGATTCCAGCGCGACAGCATGGCACACCAGCGCGATGACCGCAGAAAGAATAGCCATACGCCGCCAGCCGCTGTTTTTTTGCAACAGTCCGGGAACGATCAGCGCGAGGCTGAAGGAGTAGGCGACAAGGGCAAGTAAAGCAAAAACGGGCATAGTTGTGTCGACAGTTGACCAGTGAGAAAGAGAAGCAGTATAGCGTTACGTGACCGCAGCTCCAACCGTTGCATAACAACAAAGACGGCTTCATGGTATACTGTGGCGAAATTCTGTAACTGTGTCGCTGCGGCGACCAACCGTTTCCACCCCAGGCGAGAGACAATGTTTGATAATTTAACCGATCGTTTGTCGCGCACGCTGCGCAATATCAGTGGCCGTGGGCGCCTTACTGAAGACAACGTTAAAGAGACGCTGCGCGAAGTGCGCATGGCGCTGCTGGAGGCTGACGTTGCGCTGCCGGTAGTGCGTGAGTTCATCAATCGCGTAAAAGAGAAAGCGGTTGGTCATGAAGTTAACAAGAGCCTGACCCCAGGGCAGGAGTTCGTCAAGATTGTCCGTAGCGAACTGGTTGCGGCGATGGGCGAAGAGAACCAGACGCTGAATTTAGCTGCGCAGCCGCCAGCCGTAGTATTGATGGCGGGTCTGCAGGGGGCGGGTAAAACCACCAGCGTCTGTAAGCTGGGTAAATTCTTGCGCGAGAAGCACAAGAAGAAAGTGCTGGTCGTCTCTGCCGACGTCTATCGCCCGGCGGCGATCAAACAGCTCGAAACGCTGGCTGAACAGGTTGGCGTGGATTTCTTCCCGTCTGATGTCGGCCAGAAACCGGTTGATATCGTCAACGCCGCGCTGAAAGAAGCGAAGCTCAAATTCTACGACGTGCTGCTGGTGGATACCGCCGGTCGTCTGCACGTTGACGAAGCGATGATGGACGAAATCAAACAGGTCCACGCTTCTATTAAGCCAGTAGAAACGCTGTTTGTCGTCGATGCGATGACCGGTCAGGATGCCGCGAATACCGCAAAAGCCTTTAACGAAGCGCTGCCGTTAACCGGCGTGGTGCTGACCAAGGTCGATGGTGATGCGCGTGGCGGTGCGGCGCTCTCTATTCGTCATATCACCGGCAAGCCGATTAAATTCCTCGGTGTCGGCGAGAAAACCGACGCGCTGGAACCGTTCCACCCGGATCGTATCGCCTCGCGTATTCTCGGCATGGGCGACGTACTGTCTCTTATCGAAGATATCGAAAGCAAAGTTGACCGCGCACAGGCTGAAAAGCTGGCGACCAAACTGAAGAAAGGCGACGGTTTCGACCTGAACGACTTCCTGGAACAGCTCAAACAGATGAAAAACATGGGCGGTATGGCCAGTCTGATGGGCAAATTACCGGGCATGGGGCAGATTCCGGACAACGTTAAATCGCAAATGGATGACAAAGTGCTGGTGCGTATGGAGGCGATCATCAATTCGATGACGCTGAAAGAGCGCGCGAAGCCGGAAATCATCAAAGGTTCCCGTAAACGCCGTATCGCACAAGGCTGTGGGATGCAGGTGCAGGACGTTAACCGCCTTCTGAAACAGTTCGACGACATGCAGCGCATGATGAAGAAAATGAAGAAGGGCGGGATGGCGAAGATGATGCGGAGTATGAAGGGGATGATGCCGCCAGGCTTCCCTGGCCGCTAATTTCCCGGCCTGGCTCACTTGCTATTTCGGCACCGGGGTGTGCTAGCCATCCTCACGTACTGCGTGTACGCTGCGGTGGCTGCGCGCACGCCGGCACCGAACTCGCTGCGCCGCCGACGGCCTTCTACAGCAGAGTTATTAACTGTTGATTGCAATTTTCCCAGAAATCAGTAAAATTTTCGGGCTTTTAATATGACGCCGGGCTCCGTTCCTCGATGGGGCCCGGTTGTTTTATTCACACAAGAGGATGTTATGGTAACTATTCGTTTAGCTCGTCACGGCGCTAAAAAGCGTCCGTTCTACCAGGTTGTTGTCACCGACAGCCGTAATGCACGCAACGGTCGCTTCATTGAGCGCGTTGGTTTCTTCAACCCAATCGCTAGCGAAAAAGAAGAAGGCACCCGCCTGGATCTGGATCGCATCGCTCACTGGGTTGGCCAGGGCGCAACCATTTCCGATCGCGTTGCGGCGCTGATCAAAGAAGTAAAAAAAGCAGCTTAATCTGTCACGGTGGTCATGATGAGCAAGCAACTCGCCGCACAAGTACCCGCTGAACCGGTTGTACTGGGGAAAATGGGTTCTTCATACGGTATCCGTGGTTGGCTCAGAGTGTTTTCCTCCACTGAAGACGCCGAAAGCATTTTTGACTATCAGCCCTGGTTTATCCAGAAGGCGGGTCAGTGGCAGCAGGTACAGCTGGAAAGCTGGAAGCACCACAATCAGGATCTGATCATCAAGCTGAAAGGCGTTGACGATCGAGATGCCGCGAATCTTCTGACGAATTGCGAAATTGTCGTGGATTCCTCGCAACTTCCTGCGCTTGAGGAGGGAGACTACTACTGGAAAGACCTGATGGGCTGCCAGGTAGTCACCGCTGAAGGCTACGATCTCGGTAAAGTTATCGACATGATGGAAACCGGGTCGAATGACGTTCTCGTCATTAAGGCGAACCTGAAAGATGCATTTGGTATCAAGGAACGACTAGTACCGTTCCTCGATGGGCAGGTTATCAAGAAAGTCGATCTCGCTACTCGTACTATCGAAGTAGACTGGGATCCTGGTTTTTAAACCACCGAATAAACGGTAATAAATGGCGTTATGGGGATTGGCTTGTGTTTATTGGCATAGTTAGCCTGTTTCCTGAAATGTTCCGCGCAATTACCGATTACGGGGTAACTGGCCGGGCAGTAAAAAAAGGCCTGCTGAACATCCAAAGCTGGAGTCCTCGCGACTTCACGCATGACCGGCACCGTACCGTGGACGACCGTCCTTACGGCGGCGGACCAGGGATGTTAATGATGGTGCAACCCTTGCGGGACGCCATTCACGCAGCAAAAGCCGCGGCAGGTGAAGGCGCTAAAGTGATTTATCTGTCGCCTCAGGGACGCAAGCTTGATCAAGCGGGCGTTAGCGAGCTGGCCACGAATCAGAAACTTATTCTGGTGTGTGGTCGCTACGAAGGCGTAGATGAGCGCGTAATTCAGACCGAAATTGACGAAGAATGGTCAATTGGCGATTACGTTCTCAGCGGTGGCGAACTACCGGCAATGACGCTGATTGACTCCGTCGCCCGGTTTATACCGGGAGTTCTGGGGCATGAAGCATCAGCAATCGAAGATTCGTTTGCTGATGGGTTGCTGGATTGTCCGCACTATACGCGCCCTGAAGTGTTAGAGGGGATGGAAGTACCGCCAGTATTGCTGTCGGGAAACCATGCCGAGATACGTCGCTGGCGCTTGAAACAGTCGCTGGGCCGAACCTGGCTTAGAAGACCTGAACTTCTGGAAAACCTGGCTCTGACTGAAGAGCAAGCAAGGTTGCTGGCGGAGTTCAAAACAGAACACGCACAACAGCAGCATAAACATGATGGGATGGCATAGGCCCCCGAATATCAGTTTACCCAGGATAAGAGATTAAATTATGAGCAACATTATTAAGCAACTTGAACAAGAGCAGATGAAGCAGAACGTACCTTCCTTCCGTCCGGGCGATACCGTGGAAGTGAAAGTATGGGTTGTTGAAGGTACCAAGAAACGTCTGCAGGCATTCGAGGGCGTGGTTATCGCTATTCGTAACCGCGGTCTGCACTCTGCATTCACTGTTCGTAAAATTTCCAACGGCGAAGGCGTTGAGCGTGTCTTCCAGACTCACTCTCCGGTAGTTGACAGCATTGCTGTTAAACGTCGTGGTGCTGTTCGTAAAGCTAAACTGTACTACCTGCGTGAGCGTACTGGTAAAGCGGCTCGTATCAAAGAGCGTCTTAACTAAGAACGCGCTTTCGCAACATCCGAAAGCTTGTAGAAAAGAAGGGGCTGGCATTACGCTGGCCCCTTTTTTATGGGTTGCTCCACGCCATAGACGGTTACATGATTAGGCCGGGTCAGTGGTATCAACGCTGAATCAGAAACGGCCAGGCCCGTTCCTTAGTTTAGCGAGCGTTCCGCACGCCGGTGTTTAGCCTGATACATATTTCGATCGGCCAGTTCTTGTAGTTTTTCGGCAGTGGCATGTTCCCATGTCAGCGCAAAGCCAATACTCATGGTCATCGTTATCCGCTGGCCGTTATGCAGTTCAAAAGGTCGATTAAACGCCTGGGATAGCGCTGCGCAAATACGTTGTACTTCATATTCCGAATGTACATCGTAAAGCACCATCGCAAATTCATCGCCGCCGAGTCGGTAAGTCTGATAACGGCTACCACCGAATTCCGCTAATCTTTTGGCAACCTCTATAAGTACCCGGTCGCCTGCCGCATGTCCCCAGGTATCATTAATATATTTAAAGTTATCGCCATCCAGAAATAACAATGCCGAACTGCTACGAGCGGAATTGTCCTTCATCAGCGCGTTAATACAGCTGCGAAATGCTGCGCGATTGGCAAGCCCCGTCAGCGGATCGTGCAGCGCGGTACGTAGTAACTGGGCATTTTTAGCCTGAAGCCGTAGCTGCCATTCTTCCATCTCATCCAGAAGGCTATTGAAATCCTGCGCAAACAGGTGAAATTCCGCAATACGCTCATCAGGTACCCGGCGTGAAAAATTTCGGTTAGTGCGAACGTCGTGTACAACTTCAGTAATATTTTGCAGCGCATCCACAACGCCATTGTGTAAATAACGCGTGAGCAGCAGGGCAATGCCGGATGCCAGCAGAATACATCCTGTCAGCACTGCCAGCGATAGCCAGATAAAATGACCAATAAGGCTGTCGCGGGCGACAAGCCGTACTTCGCCGATGGCCCTGCCGTTGTGCCAGACGGGTTGCGATACCGGCAATGGAAAAAGCCAGTGGCTAATTAAGCCAATGAGCTTATCGTCTGCGGCTCGCGCATCATAGCGCCATGAGGCGATAATACGGCCATTTTTATCGCGGACCTCCGCCGCTGAAAATTGTCCCTGGCGTCCCAGTGTGGCGAGCGTTTCCGCTGCGGCCGTGTTATCGGAAAATACCAGTGCCGCTTCAAGGCTATGGGCCATTGTGGCGGCGGTCAAATCGAGATTCTTTTGCGCATACTGTTTGAGCGTAAGGACAGACGCAACGCAAATTAATAGCCAGATCAATGTCATCGTAAGCAGCACGCTGATTATACTAATCCGCCGTAGTGTGCGTTTAAATGTTGGTCTGGACAGAGAAAATTCCTTATTCATGCTTTTGATTCCGTGCAAGCATTAATACTTCTGGATTCACTCTCACGCCGCTATGCGCGAGGGAGTCCAGGTTGACGGAAAATTTGACTTCATCATTGTTAATGATCAGACAAAATGCGCTGCCAATAATACATTCGGTATTTTGCTCGGCAATTAATAACAAGGCATTAACTGGATAATGACGCGTTAACTCCACCTGATAAGCTGGCGATTCATTGCCAAAGTAAAAACCATCACAGTGGGCGCTCAGGGCTTCTTGTGTGGTACGGATGACAAGCGGTTGATAAGGGAAAGCCCAGTCAGCCTCTTCGCTAAGTACCCTGACAAAACGCGCAGATGAAAATATGCATAGCCTTGGCGGCCCGGATAACGCCGGCCAGTGTGTATAACTGACGATACCGGAGACGATGGCGCGTACGGATTTCTCTTCTTCCGTGACGCGTTGAGCATACAGAGGCAAGCTTGCTAATAATAGCGATAACAGAAGGATAAATCGGTGAGAAAAACGCATTAACAAGTCCCCACCATCTTCAGTCGTAAAGCATTAAAATACATCCGTGATTGTTTGTAGCAAAATAACATTATTTTGCCATATCGTCATTATGTCTTATTGATAATATGAATAATTTAAGTGGCGTCCCTGATATTAAATTCTTGTGATAATGGTATTAATCACCCTATATCAGAAAGTAAAAATATGTGTGCGGAGAAAAAATAATCAAAAAATAGCGAGCATCGCTCATTTTACCGTTTTTCTGAGGCTGGGAATAAAATAATTCACTTGTTGTGTAAAGTTTTTGATACGAAATGAAGGGGTTTAATCGATGATTGCGTGTGGTGTAAATTTTATTTTACGTAATATGGATTGAAATCTTTACTTTTTGTGGTATGGTTTAAACATCCTCGTGGAGGATCAACTATCGCAAACAAGAAAAGACAGGATCGCCATCATGCAAAAAGACGCGCTGAATAACGTACGTATCACCGATGAACAGGTATTAATGACACCGGAGCAGCTTAAAGCGGCCTTTCCGTTGAGCCTGGCGCAGGAAGCGCAGATAGCGCAGTCCCGGGGAATCATTTCTGACATTATTGCCGGGCGCGATCCGCGTCTGTTGGTGGTATGCGGTCCTTGTTCTATTCACGATCCTGAAACCGCTCTGGAATATGCCCGTCGATTTAAAGCCCTTGCCGCAGAGGTCAGCGATAGCCTCTATCTGGTAATGCGCGTCTATTTTGAAAAGCCGCGGACTACCGTCGGCTGGAAAGGGCTGATTAACGATCCTCACATGGATGGCTCATTTGATGTGGAAGCCGGGTTGAAAATAGCGCGTCAGCTACTGGTGGAACTGGTGAATATGGGGTTGCCATTGGCGACCGAAGCGTTGGATCCGAACAGCCCGCAATACCTGGGCGATCTGTTTAGCTGGTCGGCGATAGGCGCGCGCACAACCGAATCGCAAACCCACCGCGAAATGGCGTCTGGTCTTTCTATGCCGGTCGGCTTTAAAAACGGCACGGATGGCAGCCTGGCGACAGCGATTAACGCCATGCGCGCCGCTGCGCAACCTCATCGTTTTGTTGGCATTAACCAGGCCGGTCAGGTTGCGTTATTGCAAACCCAGGGAAATCCGCATGGCCATGTAATTCTGCGTGGCGGCAAAGCGCCAAACTATAGCCCGGCAGATGTCGCTCAGTGTGAAAAAGAGATGGAACAGGCGGGACTACGTCCTTCGCTGATGGTAGATTGCAGTCATGGTAACTCCAATAAAGATTATCGCCGCCAGCCAGCCGTTGCCGAATCTGTGGTTGCGCAGATTAAAGATGGCAATCGTTCAATCATTGGCTTAATGATTGAAAGTAATATTCATGAGGGTAATCAGTCTTCCGAACAGCCGCGCAGCGAAATGAAGTATGGCATTTCCGTCACCGATGCTTGTATTAGCTGGGAGATGACCGATGCCCTGTTACGTGAAATTCATAAAGATTTGAGCGGCCAGCTGGCGGTGCGCGTCGCATAAGAGGTTGTTATGGTTGCTGAATTGACCGCATTACGCGATCAAATAGATGATGTCGATAAAGCGTTGTTGAATTTACTGGCTAAGCGCCTGGAACTGGTAGCCAAAGTCGGCGAGGTGAAAAGCCGTTTTGGCCTGCCTATTTACGTGCCGGAGCGTGAGGCCTCTATGCTGGCTTCACGACGGGCGGAAGCAGAAGCGATCGGTGTCCCGCCCGATCTCATTGAAGATGTCCTGCGCCGGGTAATGCGTGAATCTTACTCCAGCGAAAATGATAAGGGGTTCAAAACGCTTTGTCCTTCTCTGCGTCCGGTCGTCATTGTGGGTGGCGGCGGACAGATGGGGCGTCTGTTTGAAAAAATGCTCACGCTGTCGGGCTATCAGGTCCGTATTCTGGAACAACAGGACTGGCCGCGCGCCGGGGACATTGTCGCCGATGCCGGAATGGTGATCGTCAGCGTGCCGATTCATGTTACTGAACAGGTCATAGCGCAACTGCCGCCCCTGCCGTCCGACTGTATTCTGGTCGATCTGGCATCGGTGAAAAGCGGTCCGTTGCAGGCAATGTTGGCGGCCCATGATGGCCCCGTGTTGGGCTTGCATCCGATGTTTGGTCCGGACAGCGGGAGCCTGGCGAAGCAGGTGGTGGTCTGGTGTGACGGGCGTCAACCGGAAGCGTATCAGTGGTTCCTTGAGCAAATCCAGGTGTGGGGCGCGCGGTTGCACCGAATTAGCGCTGTCGAGCACGATCAGAACATGGCTTTTATCCAGGCGTTGCGCCACTTTGCTACCTTCGCTTATGGGCTGCATCTGGCGGAAGAGAACGTCCAGCTTGAGCAGCTTCTGGCGCTATCATCGCCGATTTATCGACTGGAGCTGGCGATGGTCGGGCGTCTGTTCGCCCAGGACCCGCAACTGTATGCGGACATTATTATGTCGTCGGAGCGCAATCTGGCGCTTATCAAGCGTTACTATAACCGTTTTGGCGATGCGATCGGGTTACTGGAACAGGGCGATAAGCAGGCTTTTATCGACAGTTTTCGCAAAGTTGAACACTGGTTTGGCGATTATGCCAGACGCTTCCAGAATGAAAGCCGTGTGTTATTGCGTCAGGCGAATGACAGCCGACCATAATGATGACATCTATACTAAAAGCCAGCTTTGCTGGCTTTTTTCGTTTAAGGAACCGTTATGACTACACCGCACGTTTTATTTGATTATGTCGGACATCTACCAGAATGCCCCACATGGAGCGAGGATGAAAGCGCGCTGTATTGGACCGATATCCTGGAACAGGAGATCCATCGTTACCATCCGGCGAGCGGGACGCATAGCGTGCTGGCGTTTCCGGAAGAAGTGGGCTGTTTTGCCTTGCGTGAGCAGGGCGGATTTATTGTGGCCATGCGTCATGCTATCTGGCTGGCCGATAAAAATGGATTATTGCAGCGTAAGGTTTGCGACAATCCCTCTAATACGAAACTGGCGCGTTTCAACGATGGCGGCACTGATGGCGATGGACGTTTTTATGCCGGAACGTTCTGGGCGCCAGGTGACTATAATGGCGCGTTGCTGATGCGGATCGATCATGACCTGACGGCAAAAGTGATCCAGTGCGATATCCAGGGACACAACGGCCTGGCGTTCAGCCCGGATAACCAGTGGATGTATACCTCCGATACGCCGAATGGCGTGATATACCGCACGTTACTTGATAAGCATGGCGAACCGGGTAAGCGTGAACTTTTTCGCCATTTTGGCGAAGGAGAAGGACTTCCCGACGGCGCGGCGATGGATAGTGAAGGGTGCTACTGGAGCGCGATGTTTGACGGCTGGCGCGTGGCGCGTTTCTCACCGCAAGGAGAGCAGCTGGAAGAGTACCGGTTGCCGGTACGTTGTCCGACGATGGTTTGCTTTGGCGGCGCAGATATGAAAACGCTGTTTATTACAACTACCAGAGAAAATATGTCTGCTCAGGAAGTGGCGGATTATCCGCTCTCCGGCGCCATCTTCACCCTGCAGGTAGCCGTCGCAGGGATGAAGAAAAGCCGTTTTATTGAACGTCAGGCAGGTTCTACCGGCACGACGTTTTCGCTGGGATAGCAGCCAAGCACTTTCATTGAGCGCGTGATCTCGCCCAGCTCTTTTAGCGCGCTTTGCATTACCTGCGACTCCAGGTTCGCCTGAATATCGAGATAAAACATCTCTTCCCACGGATTGCCGTGAATGGGGCGCGACTCCAGTTTCGTCATGATGAGATTGTGGTTACGCAGCACCAGCAGCGCTTCGACCAGCGCGCCAGCCTGCTGCCCGGTGGCGATTAACAGAGTGGTTTTTGCCGGAACCTGATCGGAAACGTTGATGGCTTTGCGCGCCAGTACCAGAAAGCGGGTGATATTCTGCGTCTGGTTTGCGGCGATGCGTTCCAGCACCTGTAAACCGTGCAACATGCCGCCTGCCTCGCTGCCGAGCGCCGCGACGCGCGGAGAGTTCGCCTGCGCGACTTTTTCCATCGCGGCCGACGTACTCTCGGTATAGTCGATTTTCCAGTGCGGATAGCGGCTCAAAAATTTACTGCACTGCTGGAACGGCTGCGGATGGCTGTACACCGTTTCGATGGTATTCAGATCCGTAGCGCCGGAAACCAGCACGCAGTGATCGATAGTGACGGTCATCTCACCGACAATTGACAGACTGGTGTGTTGCAATAAGTCGTACACATCGTTGATAGCGCCGGAGCTGGTGTTCTCTATCGGAACCACGGCGTAATCGGCCTGGCCGGTTTCGACCTGATGAAAAATATCGGTGAATTTTGCGCAACCGCTCTCAATAAATTGCTCAAAATGACGTGCGGCATACTGGCGCGCCGCGAGATGAGAATAGGAGCCTTTCGGCCCAAGAAACGCAATACGTGCCGAATGAGGGTGAGTATTATTCAGATGTTGTTGCAGCAGCGCCTGCTGAGTAAGCACGGAGTCTTCAATGATAAGCTGGAACAGACGGGTAATGTAGTGTGCGTCGAGATGGTGGGCTTTACCGAGATGGATGAGCCTGTCCAGCAGCGCGCGTTCACGATCGATATCCCGAACCGGACGATGCGACAGTAGTTTTGCTTGTCCCACTTCAATCGCCAGTGCGCGTCGTTTTGCCAGTAAGGCCAGTAACTCTTCGTCTAAGGCGCTGATTTTATCTCGCAGCGCCAGTAATGGGTTTTCCGATGTCATAGTGTTGCCTTTTTTGTTATCAATAAAAAAGGCCTCCCGGTGGGGGAGGCCTTCTTGTTCGTCTTCGCATTCTTTATCACATGACGAAACGCCTCCCGGTCAGGGGAAGATAAAAAAGAATGCGAAGAAAAACCGGGTTAGCTTCATAACTGTTTCCTTTGTGTACGTAAGTACAGTACTCGTACTGTTTTAATCCTGTCAACAAAAAACGCGCCCGAAGGCGCGTTGGCGATACACTCAATGTAAGGGACTACTCTTCTTCTGCTTCGACGAAGCTGGCATCTTTCACCGATGCGGTGGCACGACGGGCTTCGCCTTTGTGCTGCACTTTATTGAGCTGCCGTTCCAGCTTGTTGATCAATTCATTAATAGCGGTATACATATCTTCGTGTTTTGCGCTGGCGACCAGATGTCCGTTCGGTGTATTAATGGTGGCGTCAGCAATAAAGCCCTGTGGCTCTTTAGACAGAATGATATGAGGATTAATCAGGTGAGTTTGCCATTTTTCCAGTTTGGCGAGACGGTCTGCGACATGTTGGCGGATTGCCGGAGTAATTTCCATTTGTTTACTGGTAATGTTCATTGTCATAAATTTTACCTCTTGTCTTTCCCGTCTTGGTGATTCCAGCATACCGTTCTTAATGTCAAAATGTGTGATGTAAATCACATTATTTTGTCACTTTTTGTCAAGGCGAACTTTTTGTGAGGCATCGCAGGAAGAAGCGATCTTTTACTTGAGGAATGGCTGAAAGCAGGCCATATTTGACTGGATGCGTTGCAGTGAAATCATTTCTGTTGCATCAGATACCGAATAAAAAAACGGCAGCCGGAAGGCTGCCGTTTTGCTTGTTGGTATTGCTTCAGGTGTTTTTGCTGTTAGCGGCAATAATTTTCGCGACTTTGTCAGCCTGCGCATTCAGCTGCATCTGACGATAGGCGTTTTCCATCAGCGGCAACGCATCGCGCGTGGCCTGCGTATCAGGATAATTGCGTAGCATACCTTCTACCCGGTTTACGACCGCAACCCATGCGCCGCGCGCGGTATAGTACTCTGCGACGGAATATTCATATTTCGCCAGACGGTCTTTCAGGAATACCAGACGCTTAGTGGCGTCGGTGGTGTACTGGCTATTAGGATAGCTGCGTACCAGTTTCGAAAAGTCATTGAACGCCGCCCGCGCATGTTGCGGATCGCGATCGCTGCGATCGACGCCAAAGAAACCTTGCAGCGCGCTATCATCCAGCGCCATGTTCGTCAGGCCGCGCATGTACATGACATAGTCAATATTAGGGTGCGTTGGATTAAGACGCATAAAACGATCGATGGCGGCCTGCGCTAGCGGCAAATCGGCGTTTTTGTAATAGGCGTAGATAAGATCCAACTGCACCTGCTGAGAATACGGTCCGAATGGATAACGATTATCTAACGCTTCCAATTGCGTTATTGCCTGTTTCCAGTTACCGTCCTGCAGCTTTTGCTGAGCAGTCGCGTAGATTTCATTCGGCGGATTATCGGGCACCTCTTCCTTTGAACCCGAGCAACCCGCCAGAAACAGGCTCAACGTGGCTGCTGCCACCAGATATTTCATGCGCGTCATGACGTTTTGACTTTCCTCAAAATGTTTTACGGGAGATTCTCTGTTCCTGCTCCCGGTTAAGACCAGCTACAATAGCACACTATATTAAACGGCAAAGCCGTAAAACCCAACGTTAAACGAAGAAGCTGTATATGGCACAACGAGTACAACTCACCGCAACGGTCTCCGAAAACCAACTCGGTCAACGCTTAGATCAGGCTTTGGCCGAAATGTTCCCGGATTATTCACGTTCGCGTATAAAAGAATGGATTTTGAATCAGCGCGTGTTGGTCAATGGTCAACTTTGCGATAAGCCAAAAGAAAAAGTGTTAGGCGGCGAGCGGGTGGCTATTGATGCGGAGATCGACGAAGAGATTCGTTTTGAAGCGCAGGATATCCCGTTAGATATTGTTTATGAAGATGACGATATTCTGGTTATCAACAAACCACGCGATCTGGTGGTACATCCTGGCGCGGGTAACCCGGACGGTACGGTACTGAACGCGTTGCTACATTATTATCCGCCGATTGCGAATGTTCCGCGCGCGGGCATTGTGCATCGTCTGGATAAGGACACGACGGGGCTGATGGTGGTGGCCAAAACCGTTCCGGCGCAAACGCGCCTGGTGGAGTCTTTGCAGCTGCGCGAGATCACCCGCGAATATGAAGCGGTCGCGATCGGACATATGACGGCGGGAGGAACGGTGAATGAACCCATCAGTCGTCACCCGACCAAACGTACCCATATGTCGGTGCATCCCATGGGCAAACCGGCGGTGACCCACTACCGCATTATGGAACATTTCCGTGTGCACACGCGTCTTAGGCTGCGTCTGGAGACCGGGCGTACGCACCAGATCCGCGTGCATATGGCGCATATTACGCACCCGTTAGTGGGCGATCAGGTCTACGGTGGTCGTCCACGTCCACCGAAAGGCGCATCGGAAGAGTTTATTTCCACGTTGCGTAAGTTTGACCGCCAGGCGCTTCATGCAACGATGCTGCGTCTCTACCATCCTGTATCGGGTATCGAAATGGAGTGGCACGCGCCGATTCCACAAGATATGGTGGACCTTATCGATGCGATGCGCGCCGATTTCGAAGATCATAAAGATGATGTGGACTGGTTATGAATGCACTGATTGTCCCGCAGTGGCCGCTGCCGAAAGGCGTCGCAGCCTGTAGTTCTACCCGTATTGGCGGGGTGAGTTTACCGCCTTACGACTCGCTGAATCTGGGCGCGCATTGCGGCGATGACCCGGAGCATGTTGAAGAGAACCGCAAGCGTCTGTTTGCGGCGGGCAATCTGCCTTCGAAACCTGTCTGGCTTGAACAGGTTCACGGTAAAAATGTGTTGAGGCTTACCGGGGAACCTTATGCCTCCAAACGTGCGGATGCGTCTTACAGCAATACGCCAGGAACCGTCTGCGCGGTAATGACGGCAGACTGCCTGCCTGTGCTATTCTGTAACCGTGAGGGAACAGAAGTGGCGGCGGCTCATGCGGGCTGGCGCGGATTATGTGAAGGCGTACTGGAGGAAACTGTCACCTGCTTTGCTGACAAACCAGAAAATATCATCGCCTGGTTAGGTCCGGCGATCGGCCCGACCGCGTTTGAAGTGGGGCCGGAAGTGCGGGACGCATTTTTAGCAAAAGATGCGCAAGCCGATAGCGCATTTTTGCCGCACGGGGAAAAATTTCTGGCGGATATTTATCAGCTTGCACGCCAACGTCTGGCGAATACCGGCGTTGAACATGTCTATGGCGGGGATCGCTGCACCTTTAGCGAAAGTGAGACTTTCTTCTCTTATCGTCGCGACAAGACGACAGGTCGTATGGCAAGTTTTATTTGGCTGATATAACCTAAAGAATCAAGACGATCCGGTACGGGTAACTTTCTTTTCACATAATTCAGGTCATTCACCTTGAATAATTGAGGGATGACCTCATTTAATCTCCAGTAGCAATTTTGACCTGTTATGGGAGGAGTTATGCGTCTGGATCGTCTTACTAATAAATTCCAGCTTGCTCTTGCCGATGCCCAGTCGCTTGCGCTGGGGCACGACAATCAATTCATCGAACCACTTCATTTAATGAGCGCCTTGCTGAACCAGGAAGGGGGATCGATACGTCCTTTATTAACCTCCGCCGGCATTAATGCTGGCCAGTTGCGCACCGCTATCGATCAGGCGCTGAGCCGTTTACCGCAGGTGGAAGGCACCGGCGGCGACGTACAGCCTTCTTCGGAACTGGTACGCGTACTGAACCTTTGCGACAAGCTGGCGCAAAAACGGGGGGACAATTTTATTTCGTCAGAGCTGTTTGTTCTGGCGGCGCTTGAGTCTCGCGGCACGTTAACCGATCTGCTGAAATCAGCCGGTGCGACCACGGCCAATATCACTCAGGCAATTGAACAGATGCGCGGAGGTGAAAGCGTGAACGATCAAGGGGCTGAAGACCAACGTCAGGCCTTGAAAAAATATACCGTCGATCTGACCGAGCGCGCCGAACAGGGCAAGCTCGATCCGGTTATCGGTCGTGATGAAGAAATTCGCCGCACCATTCAGGTGCTGCAACGTCGTACTAAAAACAACCCAGTGTTAATCGGTGAGCCAGGGGTCGGTAAAACGGCAATTGTTGAAGGGCTGGCGCAGCGCATTATTAATGGTGAAGTCCCTGAAGGCTTAAAAGGTCGCCGCGTACTGGCGCTGGATATGGGCGCGCTGGTGGCCGGGGCGAAATATCGCGGCGAATTTGAAGAGCGTCTGAAAGGCGTGCTGAACGACCTCGCAAAACAGGAAGGCAACGTCATCCTGTTTATCGATGAGCTGCACACCATGGTTGGCGCAGGTAAGGCCGATGGCGCAATGGACGCCGGGAATATGCTGAAACCGGCGCTGGCGCGTGGTGAACTGCACTGTGTGGGCGCCACCACGCTGGATGAATACCGTCAGTACATTGAAAAAGACGCGGCGCTGGAACGTCGTTTTCAAAAAGTGTTTGTCGCAGAACCTTCAGTGGAAGACACCATTGCTATTCTGCGTGGCCTGAAAGAACGTTACGAGCTGCACCACCATGTGCAGATCACTGACCCGGCGATTGTGGCGGCGGCAACATTGTCTCACCGCTATATCGCCGACCGTCAGTTGCCGGATAAAGCTATCGACCTCATCGATGAAGCGGCATCCAGCATTCGTATGCAGATTGACTCTAAGCCGGAGGAGCTGGACAGGCTCGACCGCCGCATTATTCAGCTCAAACTGGAACAGCAGGCGTTGATGAAAGAGTCTGACGAGGCGAGTAAAAAACGTCTCGATATGCTGAATGAAGAACTGGACGATAAAGAGCGCCAGTACTCTGAGTTAGAAGAAGAGTGGAAAGCGGAAAAAGCGTCGCTCTCTGGTACGCAAACTATTAAAGCGGAGCTGGAGCAGGCGAAGATCGCCATTGAGCAGGCGCGTCGTGTGGGCGATCTGGCGCGAATGTCTGAACTGCAGTACGGCAAAATTCCGGAGCTGGAAAAACAGTTGGAAGCCGCGACCCAGTCGGAAGGTAAAACCATGCGTCTGTTACGTAACAAAGTAACGGATGCGGAAATTGCCGAAGTGCTGGCGCGCTGGACCGGTATTCCGGTCGCCAGAATGCTGGAAGGCGAACGTGAAAAACTGTTGCGTATGGAACAAGAGTTACACAGCCGTGTGATCGGGCAGAATGAAGCCGTTGAAGCAGTATCGAACGCCATACGTCGTAGCCGCGCGGGGCTGTCCGATCCGAATCGTCCGATTGGTTCCTTCTTGTTCCTTGGGCCGACGGGGGTCGGTAAAACCGAACTGTGTAAAGCGCTGGCTAACTTTATGTTTGACAGCGACGACGCGATGGTGCGTATCGACATGTCTGAGTTTATGGAGAAACACTCCGTGTCTCGTTTGGTCGGGGCGCCTCCGGGATATGTCGGCTATGAAGAAGGCGGTTATTTGACGGAAGCGGTGCGCCGTCGCCCTTATTCCGTCATCTTGTTGGATGAAGTGGAAAAAGCGCATCCGGATGTATTCAACATTCTGTTGCAGGTGCTGGACGACGGTCGACTGACTGACGGGCAGGGGAGAACGGTCGACTTCCGTAATACGGTGGTCATTATGACTTCTAACCTCGGTTCCGATCTCATTCAGGAGCGCTTTGGCGAACTGGATTACGGTCGAATGAAAGAGATGGTGCTGGGTGTGGTTAGCCAAAACTTCCGTCCGGAATTTATCAACCGTATTGATGAAGTTGTGGTATTCCATCCGTTAGGTGAACAACACATCGCTTCTATTGCTCAGATCCAGCTGCAGCGTCTGTACAAACGTCTGGAAGAACGTGGTTATGAAATCCATATCTCCGACGAGGCGCTGAAACTGTTGAGCGCCAACGGTTACGATCCGGTCTACGGGGCGCGTCCGTTAAAACGTGCTATTCAACAGCAGATCGAAAACCCACTGGCGCAGCAAATCCTGTCTGGTGAACTGGTTCCTGGCAAAGTGATTCGCCTTGAAGCCAATGATGATCGTATTGTGGCAGTGCAGTAAGTCACAAATTTGAATAAAACGGGCCCTGACGGGCTCGTTTTTGTTTAAAAACCAGGCGAAAATAGGCTTTTGGTTCAAATGTTGTTTGAAAAGTGAACGGTTGAGCTTTTTTTTGCATTTAGGTCTTGTCAGGCTCTAATAACTCCCTATAATGCGCCACCACTGACACGGAACAACGGCATACAGGCCGCCTGGTCAGAAAGGCTTCGTTAAGAAGTCTGTGAGGAAAGCGAAAATAAAGGCTTGACTCAAAAAGAGGAAAGCGTAATATACGCCACCTCGCGACGGTGAGCTGAAAGCCGCGTCGCACCTGCTCTTTAACAATTTAT
>NZ_JBGDVS010000021.1:0-26152 GCF_046551635.1 Salmonella sp. SAL04157 | reverse complement strand
ATTTTTCTCTTCAACCGACCGGCTGTTTGTGTGAAGTGATTCACATCCGCCGTGTCGATGGAGGCGCATTATAGGGATCCCATTTTTTTGCACAAGCGTTTTTTGGATCTTTTTTTCTGTTTGTTGATTTTTCATCCCTTTCGCTCCATTCCTGCGCAAAGTGGCGATTTTTTGATGCTATCTCCCCTTGCACAACGCCATTAAAGCAACCAAAGTCTTCATGACTATTCATTTATGATGAGGTAGACATGTCTGACACATTACGTCCTTATAAGGATCTTTTTCCTGAAATCGGTCAGCGCGTGATGATCGATACCAGCAGCGTGGTTATTGGCGATGTCCGTCTGGCGGATGATGTCGGGATCTGGCCGCTTGTGGTGATTCGCGGCGATGTGAATTACGTTGCGATAGGGGCTCGTACGAACATTCAGGATGGCAGCGTTCTTCACGTAACCCACAAGTCTCCATCCAATCCACACGGCAACCCATTAATCATTGGCGAAGATGTTACCGTTGGCCATAAAGTTATGCTGCACGGCTGTACCATCGGTAACCGCGTACTGGTCGGTATGGGCTCCATTGTGCTGGATGGCGCGATAATAGAAGATGACGTAATGATTGGCGCGGGAAGCCTGGTGCCGCAGCACAAACGGCTGGAAAGCGGCTATTTATATCTTGGCAGTCCGGTAAAACAGATCCGCCCCTTGAGCGATGCTGAGAGATCGGGCCTGCAGTACTCCGCCAATAACTATGTAAAGTGGAAAGACGACTATCTTTCTCAGGATAACCATATCCAACCGTGATCATCTTCCTGCTGGGCCAGGATTAATGCTTCCGCCTCTTCTTCCAGGTCCCAGCGATACTCACGAAAAATGGCCAGCCATTGCTCCGCTGTTTCTCCACCAAAGCGATACGCCAGTACATCTTTTTTTATTGCACACGTGAGTTGCATCCCATTAACCAGGGCGGGAAAGATGATAGCACTGGCGGCAGTATCCCATTCTTCGCGGTCAGGAAATTGTATGGCCTGGTTCACGCTAATAATTCCTGCTGTAGCAGCTCAATCACTGGCTCGACCTGCGGTAATACACCGTGCCAAAGCAAAACGGCATGTGCAGCCTGCCCCACCAGCATTCCCAGCCCATCTGCGTAGCGTTTTGCGCCCTGTTGTACACACCAGGAGAGAAATGGCGTATTCCCTTTTTGATAGAACATGTCATAGCAACAGAGGGAAGGGTGAATAAGTGACGCCGGAATCGCCGGGATTTCGCCCCGTATGCCGCTGGAGGTCGCATTAATAATCAGGTCAAACTCACAACCATCCAGCTTGTCCATATCCGTGGCATGAACGCTGCCGGTATGAGCAAAGATTTTCGCCAACGCTTCGGCACGTGAAGCTGTACGGTTAGTGATAGTGACCGCGCAATCCAAAGAAAGCAGGGGTAACAGCACGCCCCGGGATGCGCCGCCCGCGCCAATCAGCAAAATACGCAATCCTGGGCGGATAAAATTTAAACGTTCGAGATCGCTTAATAAACCGATACCGTCAGTATTGTCGCCAAGCAAACGACCATCTTCCAGCCGTTTTAATGTATTGACGGCTCCCGCCAGCGATGCTCGTTCCGTTAACTCATCCGATCGCGCAAACGCCTCCTCTTTAAAAGGTACTGTGATGTTTGCGCCTTTTCCCCCTGCCGCGAAAAAGGCATCAAGCGTATTAATGAAATTATTAATAGGGGCCAGCACGCGACCATAGGGGTGAACAATATCTAGCTGCTGAGCAAACTGCTGATGAATAAATGGCGATTTGCTGTGAGCAATCGGATTTCCAAAAACAGCATAGGTTTCCATCATATTACCCCTGTCGAAACAGTTCGCCCGTCAGAGCATCGCGAATTTCTGAAGGATTTAAACGCCCACCCGTTGCGCCTTCAACCACCGGAAAATCATCGCCAAATTGCGCACGTACCTCTTCAACGGTACGACATGGCGGTAATCCGCTCAGATTGGCGCTGGTGGAAACCAGCGGTTTGCCATACGCATTGCATAGCGCGACCACCAGCGGGTGGTTGGTAACACGAACGGCCAGGGAATCAAAACGTCCCGTGAGCCAACGCGGCGTTGTCGCGGGCGCAGGAAAAACAAACGTTACCGGCCCGGGCCAGCAATCAAATACCGCTTTACGCTGTGCGGCGGTAAGTATGCTGTCATCAATATAAGGTTTTAACTGCTCAAAGCTGGCGGCAATCAAAATGAGTCCCTTATCGACGGGCCGTTGTTTTAACGCCAGCAGGCGCGTAACGGCTGTTTCACTATCGGGATCGCAGCCGACGCCGAAAACGGCTTCTGTTGGATAAGCGATGACATTTTCTTTATTCAGGAGATCTACCGCTGCGACGATAGATCCTGTTGGCAGGTTATTATTCACTTGTTTATTCCACCGGAACCGGCTTTCCACATTGTTTACTGGCGCAAAAGCGCTTCACGCCCTGCGCGGTTTTCTTTTCGATGAGTAGCGGATAATGGCACTCGGGGCATTCCCCCGCAACCGGTGTGAAGTTAATGACGAACTGACATTCCGGGTAGCGATCGCAGGAATGAAAGATTTTACCGTAACGAGAACGGCGCTGGACCAAATGTCCTTGCTGGCAGGCTGGACAGGCAATCGCCGTTTCATCCGGTTTATCAATAACCACTGTATGTTCACATTGCGGATACTGACTGCATCCGATGAACATGCCAAAGCGCCCCTGACGCAGCACCAGTACGGCGCCACACTCAGGACACAGTTGCCCCTCCAGAATTTTAACGATATGTCCGTCCGCCTGACTTTTCAGCGGACGAACGTAATCGCATTCCGGATAGCGAGAACAGCCGAGAAACGGACCATGTTTCCCGGAGCGAATTACCAGTTCGGCCCCGCACTGCGGGCAGGGCTCATTTTTACGCACCGAAAACAGTGCTGATTTAGCCATATTCACTCATGCAGCATTAACACCTATCAATGCAGCATACCTTCATTTACCTCAAAGAGTAATTCTTCCATTTGCTGATAGGCGTTTTCACAGCCCGGAATGTTGAATAACACCATCAAAATAACCCATTTCAAGTCTTCCAGGTCAAACTCTGCGGTATCCAGCGCCAGCACACGCTCAATCACCATTTCTCGTGTTTCGAGGTTTAGCACCTGAATCTGCTCAAGGAATAACAGGAACCCCCGGCAACTGGCATCAAGCCTTTCACACTCTTCAACCGTATAAATGCGCATTGAAAGAGGGTCGGAAGCAAGTTGCATGGGTTCCGCGAGGCCATCTTGATAGTCAGCGAGTTTTTCCAGCCACAGCAGCGCATTGTAGATGTCTTCGCGATCAAACCCGGCGTCGGTGAGATCACGCTCCAGTCTGTCCTGATCCACGCGCAGCTCGGCTTCGTTATGGATGTATGTTTCAAACAAATACATTAGTACGTCGAACATGGCTTGCCCTCCTTAATCGGACATAGCCGCCGGGTACAGCTGCGATCCATCCTGCTAACTCCAGTTCGAGTAGCTGAGCCACTACCGCTGGCACAGGTTGGCCGGCACGTTCAGCGACGACGTCAACAGGTGTTACCTCATCTCCTACGTTAGCCAGGAGCTCAGGAAATGGCAATGCCGCCTCATCCTGATTTAGTGAATAAAGTGAATTTTCCGCCGTAGTTGGCAACCAGTGTAAGCCGTATTGCAAATTTTCCAGAATATCCTCCGGCGTCGTCACAAGCGTAGCCCCTTGTTTAATTAACCAGTGCGTGCCTTCGCTTCCCGGACTACCGATAGGACCTGGTAATGCAAAAACGTCCCGCCCCTGTTCAAGCGCGCAGCGCGCCGTCACCAACGAACCGCTGCGCAACGCCGCCTCAATCACCAGCACGCCTTTGCTCAGTCCGCTGATAATGCGGTTTCTGCGAGGAAAATTTTGCGGTAGCGGAGGCGTTGAAAGCGGAAATTCTGAGATCACTGCGCCGCCGGTGGCAATCACGTTTTCAGCCAGCACGGCATGTCGGCGAGGATAAATCTTTGCCAAACCATTCCCTAACACCGCTACACTTTTTCCCCCCATACTCACCGCGGCGTTGTGTGCTACGCCATCAATTCCCCGGGCAAGGCCGCTGGTGATCGTCAAACCGCTTTTCGCAAGGCTTTCGCAAAGCAGACGTCCCCAGCGTTCTCCATACCAGGAGTGGCTCCGGCTCCCTACGACGGCAAGTTGGCAGGTATGCAGACAGGCAGGATCACCGTCAATAAAAATAGCGCCGGGATAATCGTCAATAGCACGCAGTTGGGGAGGATAAATTTCACTATCCGCACACAGAAAATAGTGCTGCGGTAGTTCAAGCCAGCGTAACGTCTCATCAAGCACACCTGCTGGAAGCTGTAAAAAACGTTCAGCTTGCCGCGCGGTAAGACCAGCCTCCTGAAGGTGCGTGCGATTTATCTGAGGCTGGCGAATAAGCGAATTCGCCATGTTCAACATCGCCTCGCCATAAAGGTCGCCGACGTACATTAAACGTAACCAAATTTCGGTACGGGCCATCCTTTCCCTCCCCTGCCACAAGCAGTCTGAACAATCTTTGCGATTGGTCACTGATGCTGTCAATCAGGTGGGGATTTGTCTAGAATAGAGGTAATAATCTTTTCAACTCCTGAACACAACTCTGGATAATTATGTCAGTTTTGCAAGTGTTACATATTCCGGACGAGCGCCTTCGCAAAGTCGCAAAGCCGGTTGAAGAAGTGAATGCAGAAATTCAGCGTATCGTCGATGATATGTTCGAAACGATGTACGCCGAAGAAGGTATCGGTCTGGCTGCAACGCAGGTCGATATCCACCAGCGAATCATCGTGATTGACGTTTCGGAAAACCGCGACGAGCGCCTGGTACTCATTAACCCGGAATTGCTGGAGAAAAGTGGCGAAACGGGTATAGAAGAAGGCTGTCTGTCGATTCCGGAACAGCGCGCTTTAGTGCCGCGCGCCGAGAAAGTGAAAATCCGCGCGCTGGATCGCGACGGCAACCCGTTTGAGCTTGAAGCGGATGGTTTACTGGCAATCTGCATTCAGCATGAGATGGATCACCTGGTCGGTAAACTGTTTATCGATTATTTGTCGCCGCTGAAGCAACAACGTATTCGTCAGAAAGTAGAAAAACTCGACCGCCTGAACGCCCGGGCTTAAAGGACAAGAACCAACGTGTCAGATTCACTACGTATTATTTTTGCGGGTACACCTGACTTTGCAGCGCGTCATCTCGACGCGCTGTTAACTTCTGGACATAACGTTGTCGGCGTATTTACCCAACCCGATCGTCCAGCAGGTCGCGGCAAAAAGTTGATGCCCAGCCAGGTAAAAGTGCTGGCGGAAGAAAAAGGCCTGCCCGTTTTCCAGCCCGTGTCGCTTCGTCCTCAGGAAAACCAGCATCTGGTTGCTGACTTACATGCCGACGTCATGGTTGTCGTAGCATATGGTCTGATTCTCCCAAAGGCAGTGCTGGATATGCCCCGTCTCGGATGTATCAACGTTCACGGTTCGCTGCTTCCACGCTGGCGCGGCGCGGCGCCTATTCAGCGCTCACTCTGGGCAGGCGATGCGGAAACCGGCGTCACAATTATGCAGATGGATGTAGGGCTGGATACCGGCGACATGCTGTATAAACTTGCGTGCCCGATTACCGCAGAAGATACCAGTGGCTCACTGTATAATAAGTTGGCTGAACTTGGCCCGCAGGGGTTAATTACCACACTAAAACAACTGGCGGACGGCACAGCGACGCCTGAAGCGCAGAATGAAGCGCTGGTCACTCATGCGGAAAAGCTCAGTAAAGAAGAAGCGCGTATTGACTGGTCTCTCTCCGCAGCACAGCTGGAGCGTTGCATTCGCGCCTTTAATCCGTGGCCAATGAGCTGGCTGGAAATCGACGGTCAGCCGGTAAAAGTCTGGCAGGCGTCCGTCATTGAGGACGCCACGCAGTCGCTGCCGGGAACTATTCTGGCCGCGACGAAACAGGGCATTCAGGTTGCAACAGGCAAGGGGATATTAAATTTGCTTTCGCTTCAGCCTGCCGGCAAAAAAGCGATGAGCGCCCAGGATCTGTTAAATTCACGCCGGGAATGGTTTATTCCTGGTAACCGTCTTGCCTGACGGTCACGTCTTTATAAGCCCGGTGTTACCGGGCATTTTTATTTTATACATATGAAAAAACAAAACAATTTACGTAGTCTGGCAGCACAGGCCGTTGAACAGGTCGTCGAGCAGGGACAATCATTAAGTAATGTGCTCCCGCCGCTGCAACAAAAAGTCGCCGATAAAGACAAAGCGCTACTTCAGGAGCTGTGCTTTGGCGTCCTGCGCACTCTTTCACAGCTGGAATGGCTGATCAATAAGCTGATGTCTCGTCCAATGACCGGCAAGCAGCGTACTGTGCATTACTTAATTATGGTCGGCTTTTATCAGTTGCTGTACACCCGCGTCCCTCCCCATGCGGCGCTGGCTGAAACCGTTGAAGGCGCGGTCGCCATCAAACGTCCGCAGTTGAAAGGGTTAATTAACGGCGTCCTGCGCCAGTTCCAGCGCCAGCAGGAAACGTTGCTTAATGAGTTTGCGACCAGCGATGCGCGCTTTTTACATCCAGGTTGGCTGGTAAAGCGTTTGCAAAATGCCTACCCCACACAGTGGCAACGCATTATTGAAGCGAATAACCAGCGTCCACCGATGTGGCTACGTGTAAATCGTACACACCACACCCGCGACGGTTGGCTTGGCTTACTTGAAGACGCAGGCATGAAGGGATATCCGCATCCCGATTATCCCGACGCTGTACGTCTGGAAACGCCAGCTCCGGTACATGCTTTACCCGGTTTTGCTGAGGGTTGGGTAACTGTCCAGGATGCCTCTGCGCAGGGATGTGCGGTTTTTCTCGCTCCTCAGAACGGTGAGCACATTTTAGACTTGTGCGCCGCGCCCGGCGGTAAAACCACGCATATTCTCGAAGTGGCCCCCGAATCAGACGTGTTGGCGGTTGATATTGATGAACAACGGCTCTCCCGCGTTTACGACAACCTAAAGCGTCTTGGGATGAAAGCGACAGTTAAACAAGGGGATGGACGTTATCCCGCCCAATGGTGCGGCGAGCAGCAGTTTGACCGTATTCTGCTGGATGCGCCCTGCTCCGCAACCGGCGTCATTCGCCGTCATCCAGATATCAAATGGCTGCGTCGCGATCGCGATATCGCGGAACTGGCGCAATTACAGGCGGAAATTCTTGATGCCGTCTGGCCGCGCCTGAAGCCCGGCGGGACGCTGGTTTACGCCACCTGCTCCGTACTGCCGGAAGAAAACCGCGATCAGATCAAAGCCTTTTTGCAACGCACTCCCGATGCCGCACTCAGCGAAACGGGAACACCTGATCAGCCAGGACAGCAAAATCTGCCGGGCGGCGAAGAAGGTGATGGGTTCTTTTACGCTAAGCTAATCAAGAAGTGATGAGATAACGGGCCACGACTGATGAAAATTATCATACTGGGCGCAGGGCAAGTTGGCGGAACACTGGCGGAAAACCTGGTCGGCGAAAACAACGACATCACGGTGGTTGATACCAACGGCGAACGGTTACGCAGTTTGCAAGATAAGTTCGATCTACGCGTAGTTCAGGGGCATGGTTCGCATCCCCGCGTGTTGCGCGAAGCGGGCGCTGACGATGCGGATATGCTGGTCGCTGTCACCAGTTCAGATGAAACTAATATGGTTGCCTGTCAGGTAGCCTATTCACTCTTCAACACTCCAAACCGTATCGCCCGCATTCGCTCCCCGGACTATGTTCGCGATGCGGATAAACTCTTTCATTCTGAAGCGGTTCCGATTGATCATCTGATAGCGCCGGAGCAGTTGGTTATCGATAATATTTATCGTCTGATCGAGTATCCAGGAGCATTACAGGTTGTAAACTTTGCCGAAGGGAAAGTCAGTCTGGCAGTAGTAAAAGCCTACTATGGCGGTCCACTAATAGGTAACGCGCTCTCGACAATGCGAGAGCATATGCCGCATATCGATACCCGCGTTGCCGCAATTTTCCGCCATGACAGACCAATCCGTCCTCAGGGCTCGACTATCGTGGAAGCAGGGGATGAAGTCTTCTTTATTGCGGCTTCACAGCACATTCGTGCAGTAATGAGCGAATTACAGCGTCTGGAAAAACCCTACAAGCGCATCATGCTGGTGGGCGGCGGCAATATCGGCGCCGGGCTGGCAAGGCGTCTGGAAAAAGACTATAGCGTTAAATTGATCGAACGCGATCAACAACGCGCCGCAGAACTGGCTGAGAAGCTGCAAAACACGATCGTCTTTTTTGGCGACGCTTCCGATCAGGAATTGCTGGCGGAGGAGCATATTGATCAGGTCGATCTCTTTATCGCGGTCACTAACGATGATGAAGCCAATATCATGTCTGCGATGTTGGCTAAGCGGATGGGCGCCAAAAAAGTGATGGTGCTGATTCAGCGTCGCGCTTATGTCGATCTTGTGCAGGGTAGCGTTATAGATATTGCGATTTCTCCGCAGCAGGCCACCATCTCTGCATTACTGAGTCATGTGCGTAAAGCAGATATCGTCGGCGTTTCCTCACTACGTCGCGGGGTTGCCGAAGCCATCGAAGCCGTCGCGCACGGCGATGAAAGCACTTCCCGCGTGGTTGGCCGCGTCATTGACGAAATTAAACTGCCGCCAGGCACCATTATTGGCGCGGTCGTTCGCGGTAATGATGTCATGATTGCTAATGACAATTTGCGCATTGAACAAGGCGATCACGTCATTATGTTTTTGACCGATAAAAAGTTTATTACCGACGTCGAACGTCTGTTCCAGCCAAGTCCTTTCTTCCTCTAATTTAAGGGGCGCTCATTCAGCGCCCTTTTTAATTCCCTTTATTTATCAAGGTTTAATTTATTTCGCTAAACAGAAGCCGTAAATGGAAAATGCCTTAGCATTTGTTAAACTTATAACGTCAGCTGCATAGGGAGAATAAAAATGAGTTTTATTAAAGAATTTCGCGAATTCGCGATGCGCGGGAATGTTGTGGATTTGGCAGTGGGTGTCATTATTGGCGCGGCATTCGGTAAGATTGTTTCTTCACTGGTTGCCGATATCATTATGCCGCCGTTGGGATTGTTAATCGGCGGGATCGACTTTAAACAATTTGCTTTTACGTTACGCGAAGCGCAGGGAGATATTCCGGCGGTCGTCATGCATTACGGCGTGTTTATCCAGAACGTATTTGATTTTGTGATTGTGGCCTTTGCTATCTTTGTTGCCATTAAGCTTATCAACAGACTCAACCGTAAAAAAGCAGAAGAGCCGGCAGCTCCGCCAGCGCCTTCTAAAGAGGAAGTGTTATTGGGCGAAATCCGCGATCTGCTGAAAGAACAAAATAACCGTTCTTAATAAGCAGAAGGCCAGTGGTAAAAAAGTCACTTACTTTCTTGCCACTGGCCTCCCAGTTCCCTCGATTACCGTGTTTACCTTTACGCAGATAACTTCCTTTGCCTTTCTTATTTTTTTCAACGCGTTGCCTGAACAGTGGATCATGCAGTAATGCCTCAATGGCATTGTCCTTTATCTGCCCTTTCTTATGTTGATAACGACTCATAATGTCTCCCGATTGTATAAATTAACGGCGCGAGTGTAGCCCCGCCGGTTCAATAAATCAACATCCTGATTTCGCTCCACTGGCCCCCTGCTCCAGGGCTTCCAGAATGGAACAATAGACGCTACTGTGGGCCGTTCCGCAACAAGCATCATTAAGCCTTTGTAACGAACGCTGCATCGTTTGCAGTTCCGCAATCCTGGCTTCAACCTCCTGCAATCGCTCTTGCACAATACTTTTTGACTCCTGACAGGTATGGTGCTCAGGATCAATTCGGATCGATAAAAGTTCGCGGATCGAGTCGAGCGTGAAACCCAACTGTCGCGCATAACGAATAAATTTGAGACGCTGCAGATCGTTTTCGGTATACAGACGAAACCCGCCTTCAGTACGTACCTCATGATCCATCATCTGCTGTTTTTCATAGTAGCGAATGGTATCAGGCGTTACGTCTGCCAGCTTTGCCAGCTCACCAATGCGATACATACAAGCTCCGTTAATTATCGTTGATTTTATGCAGCAGTTTTTCTGCATACTCACCGTGTAAAAAGTCGGTACTCAACCCAGCCTGCCGAAGTTTTAGTTCAAGCAGCGAGAGCTGGCGACTAACCTGATGGTATCGAGGGTCATCTTCCCGGATACTGTTGAGGATATCAAGTAACTGAATAGCGTCTCTGCGCTGCTCCAGTTCAGGGGGAAGACAGCCCGCATTCTTGAGTAAGCGATAACCCGCACGAAGTTCCGCCGGCACATGAGAATCATCATCCAGAATAAGCGGCTCGCCGCGGCCAGGCAGATTATCAAACTCGCCTTTACGCTGTGCCTCGATAATATGACGCTCTGCCCACTGGTCAAGTAACCACATACGTCGCTCCAGGGATTGAACGAAAAGAATACAATTATTGTAGATATATGGGGTTCAGGAGGGTATAAAAAAACCCGCCGAAGCGGGTTTTTTTACGTTACTACAGATTACTCTGCAGCAGCTTCTGTTTTCTCTGAACGATCAACCAGCTCGATGTATGCCATCGGCGCGTTGTCGCCTGCACGGAAGCCACACTTCAGAATGCGAGTGTAACCACCGGCGCGGCTCGCGAAACGCGGGCCCAGCTCGTTAAACAGTTTTGCCACGATCTCGTTATCACGAGTACGGGCGAATGCCAGACGACGATTAGCAACGCTATCAGTCTTGGCAAGAGTAATCAGCGGCTCAACTACGCGACGCAGCTCTTTCGCTTTAGGCAGGGTCGTCTTGATGATTTCATGACGAACCAGTGAACCTGCCATGTTGCGGAACATAGCCTGGCGATGGCTGCTGTTGCGGTTCAGTTGACGACCACTCTTACGATGGCGCATGACCTTATCCTTCTCAGTAAAACCTTAACCTGTGATCCGGTTACTCGTCAGCGATGCTTGCCGGTGGCCAGTTTTCCAGGCGCATACCCAGAGACAGTCCACGGGAAGCCAGCACGTCTTTAATCTCGGTAAGAGATTTTTTACCCAGGTTAGGCGTCTTAAGAAGCTCAACCTCGGTACGCTGTACCAAATCACCGATATAGTGGATAGCTTCTGCCTTGAGGCAGTTAGCAGAGCGGACAGTCAATTCCAGATCGTCAACAGGGCGCAGCAGGATCGGATCGAATTCTGGTTTCTCTTCTTTCACTTCCGGTTGACGTACATCACGTAAATCAACGAAAGCTTCCAGTTGTTCAGCCAGGATGGTTGCCGCACGACGAATCGCCTCTTCAGGATCGATTGTGCCGTTGGTTTCCATTTCGATGACCAGCTTGTCCAGGTCGGTACGCTGTTCTACACGCGCTGCTTCAACATTGTAGGCAATACGCTCTACAGGGCTGTAGCAGGCGTCGACCAGCAGACGGCCGATTGGGCGCTCATCTTCTTCCGAATGAATTCGGGTAGAAGCCGGCACATAACCACGACCGCGCTGAACTTTGATACGCATACTAATAGACGCGTTTTCATCGGTCAGGTGGCAGATCACGTGCTGCGGCTTGACGATTTCGACATCCCCATCATGGGTGATATCGGCTGCAGTCACAGGGCCAATGCCAGATTTATTCAAGGTAAGAATAACTTCATCTTTACCCTGAACTCTCACCGCCAGCCCTTTCAGGTTGAGCAGGATTTCCAGGATGTCTTCCTGAACGCCTTCTTTGGTGCTGTACTCATGTAGTACACCATCAATCTCAACCTCGGTCACCGCGCAACCCGGCATCGATGAGAGCAGAATACGGCGCAGTGCGTTACCCAGAGTATGGCCGAAGCCACGCTCTAAAGGCTCAAGGGTCACCTTGGCGTGCGTCGAACTCACTTGCTCGATATCTACCAGGCGCGGTTTTAGAAACTCTGTCACAGAACCCTGCATTGTGTCCTCTCTTTGGTACTAAGCTTTACTTGGAGTAAAGCTCGACGATCAGGTGTTCGTTAATGTCCGCAGACAGATCAGAACGCTCAGGCTTACGCTTGTACGTACCTTCCATCTTGCCAGCATCAACTTCCAGCCAGGTTGGCTTTTCACGCTGCTCAGCCAGCTCCAGAGCGGCTTTCACGCGAGACTGCTTCTTCGCTTTCTCACGAATGCTAACAACGTCATTCGGACTAACCTGATAAGAAGCGATGTTAACAACACGACCGTTTACCATAATTGCTTTATGGCTAACCAGCTGACGTGCTTCTGCACGAGTGGCGCCGAAGCCCATACGGTATACAACGTTGTCCAGACGACCTTCCAGCAGAGCCAACAGGTTTTCACCGGTGTTGCCTTTCAGACGTGCTGCTTCTTTGTAGTAGTTACGGAACTGACGCTCCAGCACACCGTAAATGCGGCGAACTTTTTGCTTTTCACGCAACTGCACACCATAGTCAGACAGACGCGGCTTACGCGCACCGTGCTGGCCAGGAGCTTGTTCAATTTTACACTTGGTATCGATCGCGCGAACGCCAGACTTAAGGAATAAGTCGGTGCCCTCACGACGGCTCAGCTTGAGCTTAGGACCCAAATATCTTGCCATTTTCTTTCTCCAACTAACCTGGAAAACGAAGCGTTATACGCGACGTTTTTTCGGCGGACGACAACCGTTATGAGGGATCGGAGTCACATCAGTAATATTAGTGATGCGGAAACCAGCGGCGTTCAGAGCACGAATAGTAGATTCGCGGCCTGGACCCGGACCTTTAACCATAACTTCCAGATTCTTGATACCGTATTCTTTCACGGCGTCAGCGCAACGCTCTGCTGCAACCTGAGCTGCAAACGGAGTGGATTTGCGAGAACCACGGAAACCGGAACCACCGGCTGTTGCCCAACCCAGCGCATTACCCTGACGATCGGTAATAGTCACGATGGTGTTGTTGAAAGAAGCATGGATATGAGCCACGCCGTCAGAGACTTGTTTTCTTACACGTTTACGTGCGCGAACTGGTGCCTTTGCCATTATTCAATCACCCCGATTATTTCTTGATCGGTTTGCGCGGACCCTTACGGGTACGAGCGTTGGTCTTGGTACGCTGACCGCGAACCGGGAGACCACGACGATGACGCAAACCGCGATAGCAACCAAGATCCATCAGGCGCTTGATGCTCATGCTGATTTCACGGCGCAGATCACCTTCAACGACAAATTTGGCAACTTCGTCACGCAGCGTGTCGATTTGTTCTTCAGACAGCTCACTGATCTTAACATTTTCAGCGATACCCGCTGCAGCCAGGATGGCTTTAGAACGGGTCTTGCCGACACCGTAGATCGAAGTTAACGCGATCACGGCGTGTTTCTGATCAGGAATGTTAATGCCTGCTATACGGGCCACTATGCACTCCTACTATTTAATATGTACGTACCATGCTGAAAAGCCCGTTTTCAGGATACTCAAATGGAAACGTACAGACATACAAAAGATTGGCTGGCTAATCTAGCCAGCTCAACCCAACTTTGCAAGAAAAATATGCGAAAAAATCAGCCTTGGCGCTGTTTATGCTTCGGCTCGGCACTGCAAATCACACGGATGACACCATCACGCTTAACGATTTTGCAGTTACGGCATAATTTCTTGACGGAAGCACGAACTTTCATTTTTACTCTCCGTAACTTCTCAGGCGACCAATTAACGGCCGTAGCCTTTCAGGTTCGCCTTCTTCAATGCAGACTCATACTGACTGGACATCATCAGAGTTTGCACTTGAGCCATAAAGTCCATAATCACGACAACAACGATAAGCAGTGAGGTCCCACCGAAGTAGAACGGCACTTTCATTGCATCACGCATGAACTCCGGGATCAGGCAGATAAAGGTAATATACAGCGCACCAACCAGGGTCAGGCGGGTCATTACTTTATCGATATACTTCGCCGTTTGCTCTCCCGGACGAATTCCTGGTACAAATGCACCGGACTTCTTCAGGTTATCTGCTGTTTCACGCGGGTTGAAAACCAACGCCGTGTAGAAGAAACAGAAGAAGATGATTGCAGACGCATAGAGTAACACATAAAGCGGTTGCCCAGGCTGCAAATACAGCGAAATTGTTGTCAGCCAGTTCCAACCAGTACCGCCCCCGAACCATGACGCGATGGTCGCCGGGAACAGAATAATACTGGAAGCGAAGATTGCCGGGATTACCCCCGCCATATTCACTTTCAGCGGTAAATGTGTGCTCTGTGCAGCATAGACACGACGACCTTGCTGACGTTTGGCGTAGTTTACCACAATACGGCGTTGACCACGTTCAACGAATACTACAAAGAACGTCACTGCAAATACTAATACTGCAACCAACAGCAACACGAGGAAGTGCAGGTCGCCTTGACGCGCTTGCTCGATAGTATGGGCAATGGCTGGCGGGAGTCCCGCAACGATACCAGCGAAGATGATGATTGAGATACCGTTACCGATACCGCGCTCAGTAATCTGTTCGCCGAGCCACATCAGGAACATGGTTCCTGTAACCAGACTTACAACAGCGGTGAAATAGAACGCAAAGCCTGGATTCATCACCAGGCCCTGCATACCAGGCATATTCGGCAAACCGGTAGCAATACCGATCGACTGGAATATCGCCAGCACCAGAGTACCGTAACGGGTGTACTGGCTGATCTTACGACGACCAGACTCCCCTTCTTTCTTAATTTCTGCCAGCGTTGGATGAACCACCGTCAACAGCTGGATAATGATCGACGCCGAAATATACGGCATGATCCCCAGGGCAAAGATAGAAGCACGGCTGAGAGCACCACCAGAGAACATGTTGAACATTTCAATGATGGTGCCTCGCTGTTGCTCAAGCAGTTTGGCAAGTACAGCGGCATCAATACCAGGGATCGGAATAAAAGAGCCAATACGGAACACAATCAGCGCGCCGATAACAAACAGCAGTCTGCGTTTCAGCTCACCTAAGCCACCTTTGGCACTTTGAAAATCTAATCCCGGTTGTTTAGCCATCTGCTACTTATTCCTCGATTTTACCGCCAGCAGCTTCGATAGCAGCACGAGCGCCTTTAGTAACACGCAGGCCACGAACAGTTACCGGAGTAGTGACTTCACCAGCCAGGATCACTTTCGCGAACTCGATCTGGATACCGATAATGTTTGCCGCTTTCAGCGTGTTCAGGTCTACAACGCCGCCTTCTACTTTCGCCAGGTCAGACAGACGAACTTCGGCTGTAATCGCTGCTTTGCGAGAAGTGAAGCCGAATTTCGGCAGACGACGGTACAGAGGCATCTGACCACCCTCGAAACCGCGACGTACGCCACCGCCAGAACGAGACTTCTGACCTTTGTGACCACGACCACCGGTTTTACCGAGGCCAGAACCGATACCACGACCCAGGCGTTTACCCGCCTTTTTGGAGCCTTCGGCCGGAGACAGAGTATTTAAACGCATCTCTTACTCCTCAACTTTAACCATGAAGGAAACCGCGTTGACCATACCACGAACAGCAGGAGTATCCTCGCGCTCTACGGTGTGGCCAATACGACGCAGACCCAGGCCAAGCAGCGTTGCCTTGTGTTTCGGCAGACGACCGATTGCACTGCGGGTTTGAGTAATTTTAATAGTCTTTGCCATGGTTTATTTCCCCAGAATTTCTTCAACGGATTTACCACGCTTGGCAGCGACCATTTCTGGAGAATTCATATTTTCCAGGCCATCAATAGTTGCACGAACCACGTTGATCGGGTTGGTGGAACCGTATGCTTTAGCCAGAACGTTATGAACCCCAGCAACTTCCAGAACGGCGCGCATTGCACCACCGGCGATGATACCGGTACCTTCGGAAGCTGGCTGCATGAATACACGAGACCCCGTGTGAACACCTTTAACCGGGTGCTGCAGGGTGCCGTTGTTCAGCGCGACGTTAATCATATTGCGACGGGCTTTTTCCATCGCTTTCTGGATCGCTGCTGGAACTTCACGCGCTTTACCGTAACCAAAACCTACGCGACCGTTACCATCGCCTACTACAGTCAGAGCTGTGAAGGAGAAAATACGACCACCTTTAACGGTTTTAGATACGCGGTTTACCGCGATCAGCTTTTCCTGCAGTTCGCCAGCTTGTTTTTCGATGTGAGCCATCTTACACCTCTACCTTAGAACTGAAGGCCAGCTTCACGGGCAGCATCTGCCAGTGCCTGGACACGACCATGATATTGGAACCCGGAACGGTCAAAGGACACATCTTTGATGCCTTTTTCCAGAGCGCGTTCAGCGACAGCTTTACCCACAGCTGCAGCCGCGTCTTTGTTACCGGTGTACTTCAGTTGTTCAGCGATAGCTTTTTCTACAGTAGAAGCAGCTACCAGAACTTCAGAACCGTTCGGTGCAATTACCTGTGCGTAAATATGACGCGGGGTACGATGTACCACCAGGCGAGTTGCGCCCAGCTCTTTGAGCTTGCGGCGTGCGCGGGTCGCACGACGGATACGAGCAGATTTCTTATCCATAGTGTTACCTTACTTCTTCTTAGCCTCTTTGGTACGCACGACTTCGTCGGCGTAACGAACACCCTTGCCTTTGTAAGGCTCAGGACGACGGTAGGCGCGCAGATCTGCTGCAACCTGGCCGATCACCTGCTTATCAGCGCCTTTCAGCACGATTTCAGTTTGAGTCGGACATTCAGCAGTGATACCTGCCGGCAGCTGATGGTCAACCGGGTGAGAGAAACCTAAAGACAGGTTTACTACATTCCCTTTAACCGCTGCACGATAACCTACACCAACCAGCTGCAGCTTCTTAGTGAAGCCTTCGGTAACACCGATAACCATTGAGTTCAGCAGGGCACGCGCAGTACCAGCCTGTGCCCAACCGTCTGCGTAACCATCACGCGGACCGAAGGTCAGTGCATTATCTGCATGTTTAACTTCAACAGCATCGTTGAGAGTACGAGTCAGCTCGCCGTTTTTACCTTTGATCGTAATAACCTGACCGTTGATTTTGACATCAACGCCGGCAGGAACAACGACCGGTGCTTTAGCAACACGAGACATTTTTTCCTCCGATTAGGCTACGTAGCAGATAATTTCGCCACCAAGACCAGCCTGGCGCGCTGCACGATCAGTCATAACACCTTTAGAGGTAGAAACAACTGCGATACCCAGACCGGCCATAACTTTCGGCAGCTCATCTTTACGTTTGTAGATGCGCAGACCTGGGCGGCTGACACGCTGAATGCTTTCTACAACAGCTTTACCCTGGAAATACTTAAGAGTCAGTTCCAGTTCCGGCTTGGTGTCGCCTTCAACTTTAAAATCTTCAATAAAACCTTCTTCCTTCAGCACGTTGGCAATTGCCACTTTCAGCTTGGAGGAAGGCATGGTGACCGCAGCTTTGTTCGCGGCCTGACCGTTACGGATACGGGTCAGCATATCCGCGATCGGATCTTGCATGCTCATCTGTCTTTACTCCCGTGATTCAATTGGTGACAATTACCAGCTAGCCTTTTTCAGACCCGGAATTTCACCGCGCATAGCGGCTTCACGGACCTTAATACGGCTCAACCCGAACTTCCGCAGGAAAGCGTGCGGACGACCAGTTTGACGGCAGCGGTTACGCTGACGTGACGGGCTGGAATCACGCGGCAGAGTCTGCAGCTTAAGAACCGCATTCCAACGATCTTCGTCGGTTGCGTTCACATCAGAGATGATCGCTTTCAGTTCAGCGCGTTTCGCGAAGTATTTATCAGCTAAAGCTACGCGTTTTACTTCGCGTGCTTTCATTGATTGCTTAGCCATTTAGTAACCCTACCTTACTTGCGGAACGGGAAGTCAAAGGCAGCCAGCAGAGCACGGCCTTCTTCGTCAGATTTCGCAGTAGTGGTAATGGTAATATCCAAACCACGAACGCGGTCGACTTTATCGTAGTCGATTTCTGGGAAGATGATCTGCTCACGGACACCCATGCTGTAGTTACCACGACCGTCGAATGACTTAGCGGACAAGCCACGGAAGTCACGGATACGAGGAACAGCAATAGTGATCAGGCGCTCAAAGAACTCCCACATGCGTTCGCCACGCAGAGTTACTTTACAGCCGATCGGATAGCCCTGACGGATTTTGAAGCCTGCAACAGATTTGCGTGCTTTGGTGATCAACGGTTTTTGACCGGAGATTGCTGTCAGGTCTGCTGCTGCGTTATCCAGCAGTTTCTTGTCAGCGATCGCTTCACCAACACCCATGTTCAGGGTGATCTTCTCGACCCGAGGGACTTGCATGACAGAATTGTAGTTAAACTCAGTCATGAGTTTGTTAACTACTTCGTCTTTGTAGTAATCATGCAGTTTCGCCATCGTACTACTCCAAATTACTTGATAGTTTCGCTGTTAGACTTGAAGAAACGGACTTTTTTGCCGTCTTCGAATCTAAAGCCTACACGGTCAGCCTTGCCGGTTGCCGCATTGAAGATTGCAACGTTAGAAACCTGAATTGCAGCTTCTTTTTCAACGATGCCGCCCGGTTGGTTCAAAGCCGGAACCGGCTTCTGGTGTTTCTTAACCAGGTTGATACCTTCAACAATGACCTTGCCGGAAGACAGGACATTCTTAACTTTACCGCGTTTACCTTTATCTTTACCGGTTAACACGATAACTTCGTCATCACGACGGATTTTCGCTGCCATGATTCGCTCCTTAGAGTACTTCTGGTGCCAGAGAGATAATTTTCATGAACTTCTCGTTACGAAGTTCACGAGTTACCGGCCCAAAAATACGCGTACCGATAGGCTGCTCGCTGTTATTGTTTAAAATAACGCATGCATTACCATCGAAGCGAATGACAGAACCGTCCGGGCGACGAACACCCTTCTTGGTGCGCACCACTACCGCCTTCAGCACATCACCTTTTTTGACCTTACCACGCGGAATCGCTTCTTTGATGGTGATCTTAATGATGTCGCCTACGCCTGCGTAGCGACGGTGCGAGCCACCCAGAACCTTGATACACATTACGCGACGTGCACCGGAGTTGTCGGCGACGTTCAGCATAGTCTGTTCTTGGATCATTTTAGTGCTCCGCTAATGTCAACTACTACTGAGACCCGAAAATCAGGTCGTTAAAAAAACCCCATATCGAGGGCGCGGCATTATAACACCGCAAATCAGATATGGGTAGAAAAAATAAACGGCCCATCGCTGAGCCGTTTATTCGTTGAGAATGCGTACTGTATTACAGAACCGCTTTCTCTACAACGCGAACCAGAGTCCAGGATTTGGTCTTGGACAGCGGACGGCATTCGCGGATTTCAACCACGTCGCCGATACCGCATTCGTTGTTCTCGTCATGTACGTGCATTTTGGTCGTACGCTTGATGAATTTACCGTAGATCGGGTGTTTCACAAAACGTTCGATAGCAACAACAATGGATTTCTCCATTTTGTCGCTAACCACGCGACCTTGCAGAGTACGGATTTTATCGGTCATTACGCACCCGCCTTCTCAGTCAGTAAAGTCTTAACGCGTGCGACATCACGACGCACTTGCTTCAACAGGTGAGACTGTTGCAGCTGGCCACTTGCAGCCTGCATACGCAGGTTGAACTGCTCACGCAGCAGGTTCAGTAGCTCGGTGTTCAGCTCTTCAACGCTCTTCTCACGCAGCTCTTTTGCTTTCATTACATCACCGTCTTAGTTACAAAGGTGGTTTTAATCGGCAGTTTCGCTGCTGCCAGCTTGAATGCTTCACGGGCCAGCTCTTCCGGTACGCCGTCCATTTCATACAGGACTTTACCCGGCTGAATCAAGGCAACCCAATACTCCACGTTACCTTTACCTTTACCCATACGCACTGCCAGCGGCTTTTCAGTGATCGGTTTGTCCGGGAATACACGGATCCAGATCTTACCTTGACGCTTAACTGCACGGGTCATAGCACGACGTGCTGCTTCGATCTGACGGGCAGTCAGACGACCACGGCCAACAGCTTTCAGGCCGAAGCTGCCGAAGCTAACATCCGCGCCTGCAGCCAGACCACGGTTGCGGCCTTTGTGCATTTTACGGAATTTTGTACGCTTTGGTTGTAACATCAGCGACGCTCCTTATTTACGGCCTTTACGCTGCTGCTTTTTCGGTTGAGCAGCCGGTTTTTCCGGTTGTTCAACAGCAGCCATACCACCCAGGATCTCGCCTTTGAAGATCCACACTTTAACGCCGATTACACCATAAGTGGTGTGCGCTTCAGAGGTGTTGTAGTCGATGTCAGCACGCAGAGTGTGCAGCGGTACGCGACCTTCGCGGTACCATTCGGTACGTGCGATTTCCGCGCCGCCCAGACGGCCGCTAACTTCAACTTTGATACCTTTAGCGCCCAGACGCATGGCGTTCTGTACAGCACGCTTCATCGCACGACGGAACATAACGCGACGTTCCAGCTGAGAAGTGATGCTGTCAGCAACCAGTTTAGCGTCCAGTTCAGGTTTACGAACTTCGGCGATGTTGATCTGTGCAGGAACGCCAGCGATATCCGCTACGACCTTACGCAGTTTTTCTACGTCTTCACCTTTTTTACCGATAACGATACCCGGGCGAGCGGTGTGAATAGTCACACGGATGCTCTTAGCCGGACGCTCGATAACGATACGAGATACAGACGCTTTAGCCAGTTCCTTCGTCAGGTACTGACGTACTTTAAAATCGCTGTCCAGGTTGTCAGCGAATTCTTTGGTGTTCGCAAACCAGGTAGAGTTCCATGGTTTTACAATACCCAGGCGAATACCATTAGGATGTACTTTCTGACCCATTGCTAGTCTCCAGAGTCTCAGCGATCGGACACAACCACAGTGATGTGGCTGGTGCGCTTCAGGATGCGATCTGCACGACCTTTTGCACGCGGCATAATGCGCTTCATGCTCGGGCCTTCGTCTACGAAAATTTTCGTAACTTTCAGATCGTCAATGTCAGCGCCATCGTTGTGTTCAGCGTTAGCAATGGCAGATTCCAGAACTTTCTTGACCAGTACAGCCGCTTTCTTGTTGGTGTAGGTCAGAATATCCAGAGCCTGCGACACTTTCTTACCGCGAATCAGGTCAGCAACAAGGCGAACCTTCTGAGCAGAAGAACGAGCATGGCGATGTTTAGCGATAGTTTCCATCTCTTCCTCCTACCTTATTTCTTCTTCGCTTTTTTATCAGCAGCGTGGCCGCGATAAGTACGAGTCGGTGCGAATTCACCCAGTTTGTGACCGACCATTTCGTCGGAAACAAATACCGGAACGTGCTGACGACCATTATGGACAGCGATGGTCAAACCGATCATGTTAGGAAAGATCGTTGAACGACGGGACCAAGTGCGCAGGGGCTTCTTGTCTCCGCTTTCCACCGCTTTCTCTACCTTCTTCAGCAAGTGCAGGTCAATAAAAGGACCTTTCTTGAGAGAACGTGGCATGGCTTATCCTCTAAAATTATTTGCTACGGCGACGTACGATGAATTTATCAGTACGCTTGTTGCTGCGGGTCTTCTTACCTTTGGTCTGAACGCCCCACGGAGTTACCGGGTGCTTACCAAAGTTACGACCTTCACCACCACCATGTGGGTGGTCTACTGGGTTCATCGCAGTACCGCGAACGGTAGGACGAACGCCACGCCAGCGTGCAGCACCTGCTTTACCCAGAACGCGCAGCATATGCTCAGCATTGCCAACTTCGCCCAGGGTTGCACGGCAGTCTGCTTCGACTTTACGCATTTCACCAGAACGCAGACGCAGGGTGACATAAGCGCCATCGCGAGCAACGATCTGAACGTAAGTACCAGCGGAACGCGCCAGCTGACCGCCTTTACCTGGTTTCATTTCTACGTTATGAACGGTAGAACCAACCGGGATATTGCGCATCGGCAGGGTGTTGCCTGCTTTGATTGCAGCATCAACGCCAGACTGAATCTGGTCGCCAGCTTTCAGGCCTTTCGGGGCCAGGATGTAACGGCGTTCGCCGTCTTTGTACAGAACCAGCGCGATGTTCGCGGAACGGTTCGGATCGTACTCAAGACGTTCAACAACTGCCGGGATACCGTCTTTGTTGCGTTTGAAGTCAACAATACGATAAGCCTGTTTGTGACCACCACCGATATGACGAGTGGTGATACGGCCATTGTTGTTACGACCACCGGATTTGCTGTTTTTTTCAACCAGCGGAGCAAAAGGTTTGCCCTTGTGCAGCTCTGGGTTGACCACTTTAACGACGTGGCGACGACCCGGAGATGTCGGTTTACATTTAACAACTGCCATTGTATTACTCCTCCGACTTACTCAGCGCCGCCGACGAAGTCCAGATTCTGGCCTTCTTTCAGGGTGACGTAAGCTTTTTTCCAGTCGCTACGACGACCGATACGCTGTCCGTGACGTTTAACTTTCCCTTTAACAACCAGGGTGTTAACGACTTCGACTTCGACTTCAAACAGTTTCTGCACAGCAGCTTTGATTTCTGCTTTGGTCGCGTCTTTAGCAACTTTGAGAACGATGGTGTTAGTTTTTTCCATCGCAGTAGACGCTTTTTCAGAAACGTGCGGTGCGCGCAGCACCTTCAGCAGACGTTCTTCACGAATCATGCCAGCATCTCCTCAACTTGCTTAACAGCATCAGCAGTCATTACGACTTTGTCGAAGGCGATCAGGCTAACCGGGTCGATACCAGTCGCATCGCGTACGTCAACCTTGTGCAGGTTACGTGCGGCCAGGAACAGGTTTTCGTCCAGCTCACCGGTGATGATCAGCACATCTTCCAGAGCCATGTCTTTCAGTTTCTGTGCCAGCAGCTTAGTTTTCGGCGCTTCTACAGAGAACTTCTCGACAACGATCAGACGATCCTGACGTACCAGTTCGGACAGGATGCTTTTCAGCGCGCCGCGGTACATCTTCTTGTTAACTTTTTGACTGTGGTCCTGCGGACGAGCAGCGAAGGTCACGCCACCGGAACGCCAGATCGGGCTCTTGATAGAACCTGAACGCGCACGGCCAGTGCCTTTCTGGCGCCACGGTTTTTTACCGGAACCAGTTACTTCAGCACGAGTCTTCTGAGCACGAGTACCCTGACGAGCACCAGCTGCATAAGCAACAACAACCTGGTGAACCAGCGCTTCGTTGAAATCACGACCGAAGGTAGTTTCGGAAACAGTCAGCGCGCTCTGCGCGTCTTTCAATACTAATTCCATTGCTATCCCCTTACGCCTTCACAGCTGGTTTAACGATCAGGTCGCAACCGGTTGCACCCGGAACACCACCCTTAACCAGCAGCAGGTTGCGCTCAGCGTCAACGCGTACTACGTCAAGGCTCTGAACGGTTACGCGCTCATTACCCATCTGACCTGCCATTTTCTTGCCTTTGAACACTTTGCCCGGAGTCTGGTTCTGACCGATAGAACCCGGAACGCGGTGAGACAAGGAGTTACCGTGAGTAGCGTCCTGGGTACGGAAGTTCCAGCGCTTAACGGTACCAGCGAAACCTTTACCTTTAGAGGTACCGGTTACGTCAACTTTTTTAACGTCAGCAAACAGTTCAACGCTGATGCTCTGACCTACGGTGTATTCTTCGCCTTCAGCCAGACGGAATTCCCACAGACCACGGCCAGCTTCTACGCCAGCTTTAGCAAAGTGACCCGCTTCCGGCTTGGTGACACGGTTAGCTTTTTTAGCACCCGTAGTAACCTGAACAGCGCGGTAGCCATCGTTAGCCAGGTCTTTAACCTGAGTAACACGGTTTGCTTCAACTTCGATTACGGTTACTGGGATAGAGACGCCATCTTCAGTGAAGATGCGGGTCATACCCACTTTTTTACCGACTAAACCAATCATTGTATCAACCTCTCAATCGCTCGATGACCTGATTAACCCAGGCTGATCTGCACGTCTACACCGGCAGCCAGGTCCAGACGCATCAGAGCATCAACGGTTTTCTCGGTTGGCTCAACGATGTCAACCAGACGCTTGTGAGTGCGAATTTCGTACTGATCGCGCGCATCTTTGTTAACGTGCGGAGAGATCAGAACGGTAAAGCGCTCTTTGCGGGTCGGCAGCGGGATCGGACCGCGAACCTGCGCACCAGTGCGCTTGGCAGTCTCGACGATTTCCGCGGTTGATTGATCGATCAGACGATGATCAAACGCTTTCAGGCGGATACGGATTCTTTGGTTCTGCATGAGACCAGAGCTCCAATTATTTTATAAACGAAAATGATTACTCCTCACACCCATTACGATTGATGGGAGAGTGTAACCGTTCTTACGTAGCTCCCCGATTGGGAGCATTGTTAAATAGCCAAATCGGCTATTCGAGGTTCAAATCGAACCTGCCGTCAATTACGACAAGCCCGCGCATTATACGTAAATCTCAGCCTGACGCAAGTGTCGGATAGAAATTAAGCGCTTTATTCTTATGCGAGCATGATTCCAGGTGGTACGCATGGGATGGCAACGCGCATCTTTTCTTTGGAAGGCATCAGGCAAATCTGGCGATACGTCGTTGTCGCTGTCGCATAAATCTATAAAGGTGAGCACAAGCCTTGACGAGGATTTGCTTATGTTTGTTGCCCTCCCCTTTCTCATTTTTTATGCGTCGTTCTCTTTATTACTTGGCATATACGACGCGCGTACCGGTCTGTTGCCTGACCGGTTTACCTGTCCATTACTGTGGGGTGGTCTGCTTTATCACCAGATTTGCCTGCCGGAGCGTTTACCGGATGCGCTTTGGGGTGCTATCGCCGGCTATGGCGGATTCGCGTTAATTTACTGGGGCTATCGCCTGCGTTATCAGAAAGAGGGGCTTGGATATGGCGACGTCAAGTACCTTGCAGCCTTAGGAGCGTGGCATTGTTGGGAAACACTGCCGTTACTGGTTTTCCTTGCCGCCATGTTGGCCTGTGGCGGGTTTGGCGTCGCGCTACTGGTGAGAGGTAAATCGGCATTAATAAACCCGCTACCTTTTGGGCCATGGCTGGCGGTGGCGGGTTTCATAACAGGTTGGAAAGCTTTCTTTCCAGACGGTTAATCGGTAACCTTGATTTGTGATTGCAGATAATTTTGCATACCAAGTTTGGCAATCAAATCCAGCTCAGTTTCCAGCCAGTCGATGTGACCTTCCTCGTCGGCAAGAATTTCAATCATCATATCCCGGCTGACATAATCATGAACGCTATCGGCATAGGCTATTGCCTCACGTAGATCTTTTGCGCCTTCCAGTTCGAGTCGGAGATCCGATCGTAGCATCTCTTCGACATCTTCACCGATGCCCAGCTTGCCCAGATCCTGTAGGTTCGGTATGCCTTCCAGAAATAAAATACGCTCAATATACTTATCGGCGTGTTTCATCTCATCAATGGATTCATGGTACTCAACATCATTAAGCCGGGTCAGCCCCCAGTTTTTGAACATACGGGCATGAAGAAAATACTGATTAATTGCGACAAGCTCATTTCCCAATAGTTTATTGAGATAATTTATGATTTTAACATCACCTTTCATTTTATAGTCCCTCCGCTTCCACTCTCTAGAGCGTAGATGGGGCTACAGGGATGTCAAAAAAAAGAGTGTGACTCAGGCGATCTCTTTAAATTCCGGCATTTGCGTTAACTCATCCTGCATCACTTCTCGCGCGGCGCGAATACACTTACCACATTGATTTCCCACAGGAATAAATTTACGCAACTGTTGAAATGACTGTGGATGAAATTGTCGTACAGCCTGGCGGATTTTTTTATCGCTTATACCATTACACAAACAAACGTACATGATCGCTCCCGTTCAATTTCCGCACAAAGTGTAAATGAGAATGGTTATGATTACAATAGCACAAAGCGATTTACGCCATGGGAGAAGCGTTAAAAAGGGTGAATAAATATAACAGCGGCTAAATAGCAGGCAACAAAAAGGGCGCCGAAGCGCCCTCTTCAATTCAAAACTAATTAACGAGTAATTAGCCCAGAACTTTAGCAACAACGCCCGCGCCAACGGTACGGCCGCCTTCACGGATTGCGAAACGCAGACCGTCGTCCATTGC
>NZ_JBGDVS010000020.1:0-31939 GCF_046551635.1 Salmonella sp. SAL04157 | reverse complement strand
TTTTCTCTTCAACCGACCGGCTGTTTGTGTGAAGTGATTCACATCCGCCGTGTCGATGGAGGCGCATTATAGGGAGTTCTCTGCTGACCGCAATAGAAAAATTGCAGAAAAATGACTGTTTGCTGCATTCCCCAGCAAACCCCCTGGTTATACCCATTTACGCACAGACTTATCCACAAAATGCGCGTTCATTTCCTGGATCTTCTCACTCTGCAAACGATCTTTCAGGGATAAAAGCGGGGCCAGAATTTAAAAAGAAAAATTCGCGAGCGTTGCGCAAACGTTTTCGTTACAATGTCGCCGCAAAATGAGAATGCCCCATAAGGGGCGTTAGCTGAGTTTTTTACGAAAAATTCAGCTAACGCTCTCTGTAATCGTCAAATCCAGGGGATTTACCATGCAACAACGTCGTCCAGTCCGCCGCGCTCTGCTCAGTGTTTCTGACAAGGCCGGTATCATCGAATTCGCCCAGGCTCTTTCCGCACGCGGTGTGGAACTGCTGTCTACGGGGGGCACCGCCCGCCTGTTAGCAGAAAAAGGCCTGCCGGTGACCGAAGTTTCCGATTACACCGGTTTCCCGGAAATGATGGATGGACGCGTAAAGACCCTGCATCCAAAAGTCCACGGCGGCATCCTCGGCCGTCGCGGCCAGGACGATGCCATTATGGAACAGCACCACATCGCCCCTATCGATATGGTTGTCGTTAACCTGTATCCGTTCGCCGAAACCGTTGCACGCGTTGGTTGCTCGCTGGAAGATGCAGTAGAGAACATCGATATCGGCGGCCCGACCATGGTGCGCTCCGCCGCGAAGAACCATAAAGACGTGGCCATCGTGGTGAAGAGCAGCGACTACGACGCCATTATTAAAGAGATGGACGCTAACGAAGGTTCTTTGACCCTCGACACCCGTTTCGATCTCGCGATTAAAGCCTTCGAACACACCGCCGCCTACGACAGCATGATCGCTAACTACTTCGGCAGCATGGTTCCGGCCTACCACGGTGAAAGCAAAGAAGCCGCCGGTCGCTTCCCGCGTACGCTGAACCTGAACTTCATTAAGAAGCAGGATATGCGCTACGGCGAGAACAGCCACCAGCAAGCTGCCTTCTATATAGAAGAGAATGTGAAAGAAGCGTCCGTTGCCACCGCACAACAGGTGCAGGGCAAAGCGCTCTCTTATAACAACATCGCTGATACCGACGCGGCGCTGGAGTGTGTGAAAGAGTTCAACGAGCCAGCCTGCGTAATCGTCAAGCACGCTAACCCGTGCGGCGTGGCGGTAAGTACCTCTATTCTCGACGCTTACGATCGCGCCTATAAAACCGACCCGACCTCCGCGTTCGGCGGCATTATCGCCTTTAACCGTGAGCTGGATGCGGAAACCGCACAGGCCATCATTTCTCGTCAGTTTGTCGAAGTGATCATCGCCCCATCCGCAAGCGAAGAAGCGCTGAAAATCACCGCTGCCAAGCAGAACGTGCGCGTGCTGACCTGCGGCCAGTGGGCACAGCGCGTTCCGGGCCTGGACTTTAAACGCGTTAACGGTGGCCTGCTGGTTCAGGACAGGGATCTGGGTATGGTGAGTGAAGCTGAACTGCGCGTGGTGTCCAAACGCCAGCCGACCGAGCAGGAGCTGCGTGACGCGCTGTTCTGCTGGAAGGTAGCCAAGTTCGTGAAATCCAACGCTATTGTGTATGCCAAAGAGAACATGACCATCGGTATAGGCGCAGGCCAGATGAGCCGCGTGTACTCCGCCAAAATCGCCGGGATTAAAGCCGCTGATGAAGGTCTGGAAGTGAAAGGCTCAGCCATGGCTTCCGACGCGTTCTTCCCGTTCCGCGATGGTATTGATGCCGCTGCCGCTGTCGGCGTGAGCTGCGTTATCCAGCCAGGCGGTTCTATCCGTGATGATGAAGTCATTGCCGCTGCCGATGAACACAGTATCGCGATGATCTTTACCGACATGCGCCATTTCCGCCATTAATCCACGGAGCAGACGATGAAAGTATTAGTGATTGGCAACGGCGGGCGTGAGCACGCGCTGGCGTGGAAAGCGGCGCAGTCGCCGCTGGTTGATACCGTTTTTGTCGCACCGGGCAACGCGGGCACCGCGCTGGAACCCGCGCTGCAAAACGTGGCTATCGGCGTCACCGATATTCCGGCGCTGCTGAGCTTTGCCCAGAACGAGAAGATTGATCTGACCATCGTCGGCCCGGAAGCGCCGCTGGTGATTGGCGTGGTCGATGCGTTCCGCGCCGCAGGTCTGAAGATCTTTGGCCCAACCGAAGGTGCCGCGCAACTGGAAGGCTCCAAAGCCTTCACCAAAGATTTCCTCGCTCGTCATCATATCCCGACGGCGGAGTATCAGAACTTTACCGAGGTTGAGCCTGCCCTGGCTTACCTGCGCGAGAAAGGCGCACCGATCGTCATCAAGGCCGATGGTCTGGCTGCGGGTAAAGGCGTTATCGTCGCGATGACGCTCGAAGAAGCCGAAGCCGCCGTTCATGACATGCTGGCAGGCAACGCCTTTGGCGACGCGGGCCACCGCATCGTGATTGAAGAGTTCCTCGACGGCGAAGAAGCGAGCTTTATCGTGATGGTCGACGGCGAGCACGTGCTGCCGATGGCCACCAGCCAGGACCACAAACGCGTCGGCAACGGCGATACCGGCCCGAACACCGGCGGTATGGGGGCCTACTCACCGGCGCCGGTGGTAACTGATGAAGTGCATCAGCGCACCATGGAACGCATCATTTGGCCAACCGTGAAAGGCATGGCCGCGGAAGGTAACACCTATACCGGCTTCCTGTATGCGGGTCTGATGATCGACAAGCAGGGCAACCCGAAAGTTATCGAGTTCAACTGCCGCTTCGGCGATCCGGAAACCCAGCCGATCATGCTGCGCATGAAGTCGGATCTGGTGGATCTTTGCCTCGCCGCCTGTGACGGCAAGCTGGATGAGAAAACTTCCGAGTGGGACGAGCGCGCTTCATTAGGCGTGGTGATCGCTGCGGGCGGTTATCCGGGCAGCTACAACACCGGCGACGAGATCCACGGTCTGCCGCTGGAAGAAGTGGCTGACGGTAAGGTTTTCCACGCGGGCACCAAACTCGCCGATGACGACCGCGTGTTGACCAGCGGCGGACGCGTCCTGTGCGCCACCGCGCTGGGTCACACCGTGGCTGAGGCGCAGAAACGCGCTTACGCCCTGATGACCGACATCCGCTGGGACGGCAGCTTCAGCCGTAACGACATCGGCTGGCGCGCCATCGAGCGTGAGCAAAACTAACGGCTGAGTTTAGCCAGCAGCGTTTTGCGCGTAATGCCCAATTGGCGGGCGGCTTCCGTTTTGTTGCCGCCCGTTTTTTCCAGCGCCGCCAGAATGATCTCTTTTTCCACATCGACCAACGGTTGGATCTCACCACTGTATTCCGTTTTTATCGGCGTCGCGGCAATAGCGAGAGGCAATTCGCGTTCAGAAATGTATTCTCCCGTTAGCAACACCACCGCCCGCTCGATAGCGTTTTCCAGCTCACGGATATTGCCCGGCCAGTCGTAGTGGATCAGCAGATCCATCGCCTGCGGCGTAAACTCCTTCACCGCTTTGCGGTTACGTTCGGCAAAACGCCGCAGAAAATGGTCTGCCAGTAGCGGAATATCTTCCCGACGCTGGCGCAAAGAAGGCATTTCAATCGCCACCACATTCAGGCGGTAATAGAGATCCTGGCGAAAGCGACCGGCACTCACCTCTTCCGCCAGATCGCGGTGGGTAGCGGCAATTAACCGAACATCCACAGATATCGTCTGGTTACTTCCCACGCGTTGCACTTCGCGCTCCTGAATCGCCCGCAGCAAACGTACCTGCATTAACGGCGAGATATCGCCGATTTCATCAAGAAACAATGTCCCGCCGTCAGCTTCGACAAAGCGTCCCTCCCGACGTTTATCCGCGCCGGTAAACGCGCCTTTTTCGTGTCCGAACAGCTCAGACTCCAGCAGCGATTCATTAAGCGCGGCGCAGTTGAGCGTGACCAGCGGTCTATCGCTCCTGGCGCTACAGGCGTGTAGCGCCCGCGCCACCAGCTCTTTACCCGTGCCGGAGTCTCCGTGAATCAATACCGTGGCGTCTGATGGTGCGACCATCGCGATTTCATTCAGTAAATGTTGCATCGCCGGACTGCTGCCAATCATGCCAAACTGCGCAGCCGACGCCGATGGCAATTCAGCGCCCGTTTCCCGCGTATGCGCCAACGCCTTTTCCAGCGTCTCCTGCAGACGGTCAAAATCCAGCGGTTTAATTAAATAGTCGAGCGCGCCGGCTTTCAACGCCTCTACCGCCGTTTCCACGCTGGAGAATGCCGTCATAATCAAAATCGGAATGGCGGGGTTGAGCGCTTTAATCTCCTTCAGCGTGGCGATACCGTCCATCTCCGCCATACGCACATCGCACAGTACCAGATCAAAGACTTTCTCACGCACCTGAGCCAACGCATCATGCCCACTGTAGGCCAGAGCGACGTTATAGCCCCAACCCCGAAGCAGAGCCTGTAAAATCGTGCAGTGGCTTACATCATCATCCACAACCAGAATATCGATTTTTCCGCGTATCACCCTTGTTAATCCTGTTGTCTCGCTATCACTGGCAACCAGATAGTAAAGACCGCGCCTTTACCCTCAATACTTTTCACCTTAATCGCGCCGCCATGCTGTTCGATGATATTTTGCACCACCGCCAGCCCCAGGCCTGTCCCGTCAGCTTTGGTCGTAAAATAAGGTGTAAAAATCGCCTCCAACTGATCCGGGGCGATCCCTTTCCCGCTATCGGTAACAGTGATGATAACGCGGTCGGTCCCACTGTCTTTTGCCTCTACGGTAATCGTTCCCTGGCGGCCAATCGCATGAATAGCGTTCAGGTACAAATTCAACAGCACCTGAGTCAGCCTGTCCGGGTCAGCCTGAATACGCTTAAGCGTCTCATTCGCCGTGAATCTCAACTGAATCTCTCTGCTTTGGGCATCCTGGCTGACCAGATTCAGGGAGTGAGTAATAATATCATTGAGGTTAACCGTCTGGAGCGTCAGATGCGCGGGCTTTACCAGTTCGAGCAATTCGCTTACCACCCGGTTCAAACGGTCGGCCTCTTTGGCCATCACCTGCGCCAGTTCATGCGACTCGCCGCCGGCTGGCGTGCGCTCGGCAAAGTATTTCGCCAGCCCTTTGATGGACGAGAGCGGGTTACGAATTTCGTGCGCGACGCCCGCCGCCAGATGCCCCATCGCCACCAGCTTTTCTTTACGCTTCATTGCATCAAGCAGTTCTCTGTGCGAGCGCTGATAACGCTGATGCCAAAAAAACGCCAGTAACGTTGCCAACAGCACCGCCGCTAACGCAGACAAAACAATCAGCGTATTACGCCACTCCCTTGCCTGTGTCGCGGCCAGCTCGCTGGCGTCAAAGGCAATAAAAATAGTTTGTTTCGCTGGTTCGTCATCATTGGCGCTACGCGCCATGCCGTGCCCCCTCATACCGTGACCTCTCATACCGAAAAGCGGCTGGAACTGACGGTAAATTTCCAGCGCAGGCACCGTCTCGCCGTTAGCAGCAACGTCGACACGCCGCCAACGCTCCTGCGGCCCGGGGTTTAGTTGATGCATTTCAGATGGGGAATAGAGCGATTTGCCCACCATGCCAGGGTTGCTATGAGTGATGATTACCCCCTGCGCATCCGTTACGGCGAACCACAACACGCCTGGCTGACCCGCCATCTCTTCCAGCAATGTCTGCTGCTGCGCGTGATGCATCCGCATTCCCATACCTACTCGCGTGCCGGACTCCAGAGCGCGAATGAGTACATTTCCCTTTTCCAGCAGCGTCTGCCTGGCGGCAGCGCTCTCACGGCCATAGTCGCGAATGACCATAATGGAAAATAGCCCCACCAGAATGAAGATCGCCGCAGGTAACAGCCGACTCAACCACGTTGCAGCGGCATCTTTATGTAATCGTATAAAACTCACAGGCTTCCCCGGCTCGTTTTTATTTTCCTTACTTAAGCAGAGATCATGCCATTCTGCGCTCCGCATAACCGCGCGTTGTCGCACACCCTTTCGGATACGGGTGGGTAAAAATGACTCGCCAGGCGGGTCATGCGAGTCATTTTTACTCGCTTTTTGCCGCCTGAAGCGGGTTAACTCGCTGCCCGACAAGGAATAGTTACCTGGCACGGAAGATGCAAGAGAGAGGATAAGATGAGCAACAGGAGAACGCAAAATGAAACGGAACAATAAATCAGCTATCGCGCTAATCGCCCTCTCTCTTTTGGCCCTGAGCTCCGGCGCCGCCTTCGCCGGACATCACTGGGGCAACAATGACGGTATGTGGCAACAGGGAGGTAGCCCGTTGACCACGGAACAGCAGGCGACGGCGCAGAAGATTTATGATGATTACTATACGCAGACCAGCGCGCTGCGCCAGCAACTGATATCCAAACGTTATGAATATAACGCGCTACTGACCGCCAGTTCGCCGGATACTGCGAAAATTAATGCGGTTGCCAAAGAGATGGAGTCATTAGGCCAGAAGTTAGATGAGCAACGCGTGAAACGGGATGTCGCGATGGCGCAGGCTGGCATACCACGCGGCGCAGGAATGGGCTATGGCGGTTGCGGCGGCTATGGCGGCGGTTATCATCGCGGCGGCGGTCATATGGGTATGGGAAACTGGTAAAGCATGTTTGCCGAATGGCGGCTTCGCCATTCGGTATTCCATCAAAAGGTTTTCGCTTGCGGCTGCCAGTGACAGAAATCTGAATTCGCCACCAGCAAAAGTTGCGATCCTTCCGGCGCCTCCAGCCATGCTACGCTCACCTCTACCGATGAGCGGTTCTGGCGGCGCTCAATGTGGCTTATTGCCCAGGAATCCAGATCCGGTTTCAGCGTTTCACCTTCACAGGTGGTTACCGTATGGTCGGCGTGCCAGCGTCCCTGGCGTAGTATGACCCGCCCCAGGCGCAAGGCGTCGCTGGTCTGACGGATTTGTTCGGCGCGATAGCGATACAAGGCAATCTGATCGTTGGAAAGCTGCTGCTTCTGCCCCCCAACTTCACGCTGCATAAAACTGAGTTCGCCATGAGCGTCGAAACGCGCGCGAATATGTTCTGGCGGTTTGCTGTAAATATTGAGTTCAATAAGCGAAAGCGTATCACCCTGCCAACGATATTCGCTGGTCGTCGTGCTGCCGCTATGCCACGGGCTAAAAACAGAAAGCAGATGGACTTCATCGTTCGTATCTTTACGCCAGATACGCACCGCGCCGTGATCGCCGGCAAAGCCGCTGGCAGTAAACGGAGGCGGTGAAGCGTTATGACTGCAGGCAGTCAGCAACAGCGCGCCAGAAAACAGAAACGCGCGACGCCAGACAGACAAAAGGGGCTGACGAGCCCCTTCGATAAAACTGTTCACAGCTACGCGTCTTACTTAACTGCGTCTTTCAGCGCTTTACCAGAAACAAACGCCGGTACGTTAGCGGCGGCGATTTTGATTTCTTTACCGGTCTGTGGGTTACGGCCAGTGCGCTCAGCACGGTGGTTCACTTTGAAGGTACCGAAACCAACCAGTTGTACAGCATCGCCTTCTTTCAGAGACTCAGTAATAGCAGCCAGAGTGGATTCCAGAGCAGCTTTAGCCTGGGTTTTGGACAGTTCTGCTTTGTCTGCAATTACATCAATCAGTTGAGTCTTGTTCATAAGTTATCCTTACAATGTGTTTATCGCTTGCTAAGCATCGAGTGCGACGGAAATGCCAGAAAAGCACTCTCCTGCATACACGCACCGATAGCCACTTTTTTTCGCCTCCCAAATGTAGACCAGACGGGGGGCATAAGGGAAGCCTTATGGCACGACAAATCAGACGTTAAATCACGTTTTCTGGTGTCATTGCTGAAAATTTATACCGATATTGCTCTCACCAGCCTCGCGCAGGTCTGCCCTGAGCCCTTTTATCAGTTCAATATCGCGTTCTTCGCAGTCGGCTAAAAGTCGGAATATTTCCCACTGAATATCCCATTCCTGTTCAACGGCAGGGTTCGTTTTGAGCTCCTCATCGGTCATTTCCCGACCAGCCTGAGTCATTTCCAACATCGCCACCGTAGTAATAGAAGTCTTACTAACCTCAATAGCGTGTTCCAGCGTTTCGCCGCTAAGACGAGAATGCATTAATTCGCTTAATGCGACACAGGCATCAATCGCCGGATAAACGCCGTACAGATCATAGTCGTCGGCTGCCGGAATTGCCTCTTCAAACTTCTCCAGTTGGCTATCGAAATTGACCTTTGCATCTTTCACCGTCAGGGTTTCCCAGATCAGATCCAGAATGCGACGGTAGATCTGTCCGTCGCCGAATCCCGTCTGCTTGCAAAACATGGCGTAGTTCGGGTACATGCGCTCGCACAAGCAGGCCATAAAGGTAACGTGCTGCCAGCTTTCCAGCCGCTCCAGACGCAAATGAATCGGGTTTTGTAACATGATGGAATCTCGAATCGGAAATTAGCGGCAGTTTACCTGAATCAGCGCTGAATTTCTTGCCAACGAATAAACGCCGGACGCCCGGAAGCGACGGCATCCGCCCAGCGCGTCGGCTCCGGCAGGCGATACCCTTTCATACAACGCTGTACCCACGCCAGCGCGCTGTCAGTACTGACCCGGTGCCCCGTCGCGATAAACAGCGGATTACAGCGCGCCTTGCTGCGCCATACCCACGCCAGTTGCTCGCCTTTATCCATTAAGGGGCTAAGTGCGCCAGGTTCGGTGGAAAGTGGTTCAAATTTACCGCATAGCCGTTTTTTCGCTACACCGATGGTTGGCACGTCCACCAACAGTCCAAAATGACTGGCGACGCCAAGCCGACGCGGATGCGAAATACCGTGACCGTCCACAAACAGCAAATCGGGCTTTTGCGAGAGCTGTTCCCACGCCGCCAGCAGCGCAGGATATTCACGAAAAGAGAGAAAGCCGGGGATATACGGCATAGTGGTGGCAATACGCGCCACCTTGTACTCTACCAGTTCAAGCGACGGATATTTCAGCAATACCATCGCCGCCCGCGTCACCTCGCCGCCCTGCTCAAAACCGACGTCCGCCCCGCCGATAAACGCTGGCGGATCTTTGTCCAACCGATCTTCGCGGCAAACCGATGAAGCAAGTTCTATCTGTTGAGCGCGTAGCGACGCGAGATCCATACTAACTCCTTAGCTGTGATACTGCGCAGAAAGTCGGTGCACTGCCTCCACAAATGCGCCAGCATGTTCTGGCGGCACATCCTGATGGATGCCATGTCCAAGGTTAAAGACGTGCCCTTCTCCCTGACCGAAACCAGCAAGTATAGTCGCTACCTCGTCTTCGATCCGTGCCGGCGGCGCATACAGCATCGAGGGGTCCATATTGCCCTGCAACGCCACTTTATGGCCAACGCGACGGCGCGCATCGGCGATATCTGTCGTCCAGTCGAGACCCAGCGCGTCGCAGCCGGTTTCCGCCATCGCCTCCAGCCACTGACCGCCACCTTTGGTGAACAGCGTTACCGGCACGCGGCGACCGTCGTTTTCACGCAGCAGGCCATCGACGATTTTATGCATGTAGTAGAGGGAGAACTGCTGGTAATCGCGGCCAGTCAGCACGCCGCCCCAAGTGTCGAAAATCATCACCGACTGCGCGCCCGCTTTGATTTGCGCGTTGAGGTACAGCGTGACGCTTTTCGCCAACTTATCCAGCAGCAGATGCAACGCCTGCGGGTCAGCGTACATCATCTTTTTAATCACCGTGAAGGCTTTGCTACTGCCGCCTTCCACCATGTAAGTCGCCAGCGTCCACGGGCTACCGGAGAAGCCGATCAGCGGAACCTCGCCTTTTAGTTCGCGGCGAATCGTACGCACTGCATTCATCACATAACCCAGTTCATCTTCCGGATCGGGAATGGGCAGCTTATCGACATCGGCTTTGCAGGTGACAGGAGCCGTAAAGCGCGGGCCTTCCCCGGCTTCAAAATAGAGCCCCAGGCCCATCGCGTCCGGAATCGTCAGGATATCCGAGAAAAGGATCGCCGCATCAAGCGGATAACGGCGCAGCGGCTGTAAAGTGACCTCGCAGGCCAGTTCGGCATTTTTGCACAGCGACATAAAATCGCCCGCCTGAGCGCGAGTGGCTTTGTACTCCGGTAGATAACGGCCCGCCTGGCGCATCATCCACACTGGCGTAACATCAACGGGCTGGCGCAGCAGCGCACGTAGATAACGATCGTTTTTGAGTTCGGTCATTTTTACATTCCTTTAGCGTTGATGCGCCCAGTGTAACATGTCAATCATATTCAGCCCGACACATTGCCACCGTATCTTCGATCAAACGGCGCGCGACGGTGCCCGGCGGCGGCAGTAGCGGCAGATCGTCATAACGGTACCAATTTGCTTCCAACAGCTCTTTCGGGTCGATGACGATATCGCCGCTGTCGTACTCCGCCATGAAAGCGGTCATCAGCGACTGCGGGAAAGGCCACGGCTGGGAAGTCACATAGCGCAGATTTTTCACCCTAATGCCGCTCTCCTCCATTACCTCTCGCGCGACCGCCTGTTCTAAGGTTTCGCCGACTTCAACAAACCCGGCCAGTACCGTATGCACGCCGTTGCGGTGGCGAACATGCCGGGCAAGTAGAATAGAATCCTCACGGCGAATGGCAACAATAATGCAGGGGGCGATTTGCGGGTAGTAACGCTCGCGGCAATGGCTGCACAGCATCGCCCATTCGGTTTTACTCGGGTGCATAGGGTGCCCGCAATAGCCGCAAAATTTATGCGACCGATAAAACTCCGCCAACTGTACGCCACGTCCCGCCAGTTGGAATAGCCCTGCATCCTGATCGATAACCTGGCGAACCGATCCCATATCATGACGTCGATGCTGTAACACCAGCCAGACGGGCTCGCCTTGCCATTCACCTATCCGGAGTGCGCGCTGCCCCACAAGATCGAAATTTGCCGCCAGCCCGTGTGGTAATTCCCCATACGGCAACCATAATTTTTGTTCATGGCTGACGATCCACCAGCCACTCTCTAATTTTTCAATTATACGATCCATAGCTCTTGCACTACCTTTGCTTCACTGGCATGTTGTTAACATTATTTTTACATTCATGGCGAGCAGCCTTTATCTAACTTGCGGAGACAATCATGCTAAACCAGCTGGAAACCCTGACGGAGCGCGTTGGCGGAAGCAACAAACTGGTCGATCGCTGGCTGGATGTACGTAAGCACCTGCTCGTGGCTTACTACAACCTGGTTGGCATTAAGCCTGGCAAAGAATCGTACATGCGGCTGAATGAAAAAGCGCTGGATGATTTTTGTCAGAGCCTGGTCGATTACCTTTCCGCCGGGCACTTCAGTATTTATGAACGTATTCTCCATAAATTGGAAGGAAACGGTCAGCTTTTACATGCGGCAAAAATCTGGCCGCTGCTGGAAGATAATACACAGCGCATTATGGATTATTACGACACCAGCCTGGAAACTGCCATCGATCACGATAATTGTCTCGAATTTCAACAAGCTCTGTCAGATATCGGCGAAGCGCTGGAAGCCCGCTTTGTGCTGGAAGACAAGCTGATTATGCTGGTGTTTGACGCGATGCACGACGGCGCCAGAGTCAAACGTCCTGCTTGAGTTCTGCGCGAGTAACGGGTAGTTTACTTCAGCCCCCTCTTCGGAGGGGCGGTTATCTTGTCGGAGTGCTAATTTTCCACAAAAGCGTTCGTGATGCGTCAAGGCGGCAAGTCGGTGAATCTCCAGGAGCTTACATAAGTAAGTGACTGGAGTGAGCGGACGAAGCCAACGAAGAGGCAGCGCGAAGGATGAAGTGGAAAAGGCTGAGACCGTTAATTCGGGATCCGCGGAACCTGATCAGGTTAATACCTGCGAAGGGAACAAGAGTAATTCTGCTTTATGCTGCTGCCTTTACGGGCGGCGCACATCCATTACTCCATCCGTCGTCTGACAAGCCACGTCCTTAATTTTTTGGAATGAGCTATGTCTACAACAACGTTAACCCGCCGCGAGCAGCGCGCTAAAGCCCAGCATTTTATCGATACGCTGGAAGGCACCGCATTTCCCAACTCGAAACGCATCTACGTGACCGGTTCGCAGCATGATATTCGCGTACCGATGCGCGAAATTCAACTTAGCCCGACATTGATCAGCGGAACGAAAGACCATCCGCAGTATGAAGAAAATGAAGCGATTCCGGTATATGACACCTCCGGCCCATACGGTGATCCTGATGTGGCGATTAATGTCCAGCAGGGGCTGGCGAAACTACGCCAGCCGTGGATTGAAGCACGGGCTGATGTAGAAACGCTTTCTGACCGCAGTTCTGCCTATACCCGCGAACGCCTGACAGATGAAGGACTTGACGCATTACGCTTTACCGGTCTGTTAACGCCAAAACGCGCCAAAGCCGGACACTGCGTGACGCAACTTCATTATGCCCGCCAGGGGATCGTCACTCCCGAAATGGAGTTCATCGCCATCCGTGAAAACATGGGCCGCGAGCGCATTCGCAGTGAAGTACTGCGCCACCAGCATCCCGGAGAAAGCTTCGGCGCGCGCCTGCCGGAGAACATCACCCCGGAATTCGTGCGTGATGAAGTCGCCGCGGGCCGCGCGATTATTCCCGCCAACATCAACCACCCGGAATCCGAGCCGATGATTATCGGCCGCAACTTCCTGGTCAAAGTGAATGCCAACATCGGTAACTCGGCGGTCACCTCCTCCATCGAAGAAGAGGTGGAGAAGCTGGTGTGGTCAACCCGCTGGGGCGCGGATACGGTAATGGACCTTTCCACCGGGCGCTATATTCACGAAACCCGTGAGTGGATCCTGCGTAATAGCCCAGTACCAATCGGCACGGTGCCGATCTACCAGGCGCTGGAAAAGGTCAACGGGATCGCCGAGGATCTTACCTGGGAAGCCTTCCGCGACACGCTGCTGGAGCAGGCCGAACAGGGCGTCGACTATTTCACTATTCACGCGGGCGTGCTGCTGCGTTACGTGCCGATGACCGCCAAGCGCCTGACCGGCATTGTCTCGCGCGGCGGTTCAATCATGGCGAAGTGGTGCCTCTCGCATCACAAAGAGAACTTCCTGTTCGAACATTTCCGCGAGATTTGTGAAATCTGCGCCGCCTACGACGTTTCCCTGTCGCTGGGCGACGGCCTGCGACCGGGATCGATTCAGGACGCCAACGACGAAGCGCAGTTCTCCGAGCTGCATACGCTGGGCGAGCTGACCAAAATCGCCTGGGAATACGACGTGCAGGTGATGATTGAAGGCCCGGGCCACGTGCCGATGCATATGATTCAGCGCAACATGACCGAAGAGCTGGAGCACTGCCATGAAGCGCCGTTCTACACCTTAGGGCCGCTGACTACCGATATCGCGCCGGGCTATGACCACTTCACCTCCGGCATTGGCGCGGCGATGATCGGCTGGTTCGGCTGTGCGATGCTGTGTTACGTCACGCCGAAAGAGCATCTCGGCCTGCCAAACAAAGAAGATGTGAAGCAGGGGCTGATCACCTACAAGATCGCCGCCCACGCCGCTGACTTAGCCAAAGGGCATCCGGGCGCGCAGATTCGCGATAACGCGATGTCGAAAGCGCGCTTTGAATTCCGCTGGGAGGATCAGTTTAACCTCGCGCTCGACCCGTTCACCGCCCGCGCCTGGCACGATGAAACCCTGCCACAGGAGTCCGGCAAAGTGGCGCACTTTTGCTCGATGTGCGGGCCGAAATTCTGCTCAATGAAAATCAGCCAGGAAGTTCGTGATTACGCCGCCGCGCAAACTATTGAAGTCGGGATGGCGGATATGTCGGAAAACTTCCGCGCCAAAGGCGGCGAAATCTATCTCAAGCGGGAGGAAGTCTGATGTATCAGCCTGATTTCCCGACCGTGCCGTTCCGTCTCGGACTTTACCCGGTGGTGGACAGCGTGGCATGGATTGAGCGCCTGCTGGAGGCGGGCGTGCGCACGATCCAGTTGCGTATCAAAGATAAACGCGATGAAGAGGTGGAAGCGGATGTTATCGCCGCCATCGCGCTGGGGCGTCGTTATGACGCCCGGCTGTTTATCAACGATTACTGGCGTCTGGCAATTAAGCACCGCGCTTACGGCGTGCATCTGGGCCAGGAAGATCTCGAAACCACCGACCTGGAGGCGATTCAGGCGGCGGGGCTACGCCTGGGCGTATCGACTCACGATGATATGGAGATAGACATCGCGCTCGCCGCTAAGCCTTCTTATATCGCGCTGGGTCATGTCTTCCCCACGCAAACCAAGCAGATGCCTTCCGCCCCGCAGGGGCTGGCGCAGCTGGCCAGTCATATTGAACGACTGGCGGATTACCCGACCGTGGCAATTGGCGGCATCAGCCTTGAACGCGCTCCGGCGGTGCTGGCGACCGGCGTCGGCAGTATTGCCGTGGTCAGCGCCATCACCCAGGCCGCCGACTGGCGCGCCGCTACGCAACAATTACTTGCAATCGCAGGAGTCGGCGATGAATGACCGTGACTTTATGCGCTACAGCCGCCAGATCCTGCTCGCCGATATCGCCATTGAAGGCCAGCAACAGCTGCTCGATAGCCATGTATTGATTGTCGGCTTAGGCGGATTGGGTTCGCCTGCCGCGCTGTATCTGGCGGGAGCAGGCATCGGCACACTGACGCTGGCGGATGATGACGATGTTCATCTGAGCAATCTCCAGCGGCAAATTCTGTTCACCACCGACGATATCGCTCGTTCGAAATCACAGGTTGCCCGGCAGCGCCTGACGCGGCTCAACCCGGATATCGAACTGGTGTCGCTCCAACAGCGGCTGCAAGGCGAGGCGATCCGACATGCGGTCGCGCGTGCCGACGTAGTGCTCGACTGTACCGACAACATGACCACGCGCCAGGAAATTAACGCCGCCTGCGTGGCGCTCAACACACCGCTCATCACCGCCAGCGCTGTCGGCTTTGGCGGCCAACTGATGGTGCTCACGCCGCCGTGGGAACAAGGCTGTTACCGCTGCCTGTGGTCAGATGATGTCGAGCCTGAACGCAACTGCCGTACCGCTGGCGTGCTCGGACCGGTTGTTGGCGTGATGGGCACTTTGCAGGCGCTGGAGGCGATTAAATTACTCAGCGGTATTGAGACGCCCAGTGGAGAGCTACGCCTCTTTGACGGTAAAACCAGCCAGTGGCGCAGCCTGGCGCTGCATCGCGCCAGCGGCTGTCCGGTCTGCGGAGGGCAACATGCAGATTCAGTTCAATGATGAACCGATGCAGTGCGCCGAAGGGCAAACCGTCAGTGAGCTGCTTGCTGCGCTTAATCAGCTTAAACCGGGCGTGGCGCTGGCGCTCAATCAGCAGATCCTGCCACGCGAGCAATGGCGGCAACATATCGTGCAGGAAGGCGACCAGATCCTGCTTTTTCACGTTATAGCAGGAGGTTGAGATGTTACGTATTGCCGACAAAACGTTTAATTCACATCTGTTCACCGGCACCGGAAAATTTGCTTCGTCGCAGCTGATGGTCGAGGCGATTCGCGCCTCCGGCAGCCAGTTGGTGACGCTGGCGATGAAGCGCGTGGATTTACGTCAGCACAACGACGCTATCCTGGCGCCGCTCATTGCAGCGGGCGTCACGCTGCTGCCCAATACTTCAGGGGCGAAAACTGCCGAAGAGGCGATTTTCGCCGCCCAACTGGCGCGTGAAGCGCTGGGTACCCACTGGCTGAAATTAGAAATCCACCCGGACGCCCGCTGGCTATTGCCGGACCCGATTGAAACGCTAAAAGCCGCCCAGGCACTGGTGAAACAGGGTTTTGTGGTGCTGCCCTACTGCGGCGCGGATCCGGTGTTGTGCAAGCGGCTGGAAGAGGTCGGCTGCGCGGCGGTGATGCCGCTTGGCGCGCCTATCGGTTCGAATCAGGGGCTGGAAACCAAAGCGATGCTGGAGATTATTATCCAGCAGTCCACCGTACCGGTGGTGGTCGACGCCGGGATCGGCGTCCCCAGCCACGCGACGCAAGCGCTGGAAATGGGCGCTGATGCGGTGCTGGTTAACACCGCGATTGCCGTGGCGGACGATCCGGTGATGATGGCAACCGCTTTCCGTCTGGCGGTGGAAGCCGGATTACTGGCGCGCCAGGCGGTGCCGGGTAATCGTAGCCCCTACGCCAGCGCCACCAGCCCGCTCACCGGATTTCTGGAGGCGTTAGCATGAAAACCTTCACCGATCGCTGGCGGCAACTGGAGTGGGACGATATTCGCCTGCGCATCAACGGTAAAACCGCCACTGACGTGGAATGTGCGCTTAACACTCCACAGCTTAGCCGGGACGATTTGATGGCGCTGCTCTCCCCCGCCGCCGCCGATTATCTGGAACCGATGGCGCAGCGCGCGCAAAAACTTACCCGCCAGCGCTTTGGCAACACCGTCAGTTTCTATGTGCCGCTTTATCTCTCGAACCTGTGCGCCAACGACTGTACCTACTGCGGTTTCTCGATGAGCAACCGCATTAAGCGTAAAACGCTGGATGAGGTGGATATTCAAAGGGAGTGCGATGCTATCCGTAAACTGGGCTTTGAGCATCTGTTGCTGGTGACTGGCGAACATCAGGCCAAAGTAGGCATGGACTATTTTCGTCGTCATTTACCGGCTATCCGCCGTCAATTTTCATCATTACAGATGGAAGTCCAGCCCTTGTCGCAAGAAAACTATGCGGAGCTCAAAACGCTGGGGATCGATGGCGTGATGGTTTATCAGGAAACTTACCATGAGGCAATCTATGCACAGCATCACCTGAAGGGAAAGAAACAGGACTTTTTCTGGCGGCTGGAAACGCCGGATCGGTTAGGTCGGGCAGGTATCGACAAAATCGGTCTTGGCGCGCTGATTGGGCTTTCTGACAGTTGGCGGGTGGACTGCTATATGGTGGCGGAACATCTGTTGTGGATGCAGAAACACTACTGGCAGAGTCGCTATTCTGTTTCCTTCCCGCGTCTGCGTCCGTGTACTGGCGGTGTGGAACCCGCATCTGTGATGGATGAAAAGCAACTGGTGCAAACGATTTGCGCTTTCCGGTTATTGGCGCCGGAAATTGAATTATCACTCTCCACCCGCGAATCGCCGTGGTTTCGCGATAACGTGATCCCGTTGGCGATCAACAACGTTAGCGCCTTCTCGAAAACCCAGCCCGGTGGCTACGCTGACGATCATCCAGAACTGGAGCAGTTTTCTCCCCACGATGCCCGTCGGCCTGAAGCCGTAGCAAGCGCGTTAAGCGCGCAAGGGTTACAGCCCGTCTGGAAAGACTGGGACAGTTGGCTGGGGCGCGCTTCGCAAATGCGGTGAACCCGTATGTAAACGCATTAGTATTTCACAAGCGAGTACGTAATGTGAAAAACGGGAGATTGTTATCGACCTCCCGTTTTTTTATTTTGTCATCGTCAGCAACGGAAGCTGACCAGGGCAAAGTATCCCTTCCTCATTTTTGCCCAGCCTTCTCCCCTTCATCAGTAATTGACGACCGGGGGCTGGCCACTGGATTATCGAAATAGCGGTGAACTTGAAGTTTTTGGGCAGCGTTCCTGACTGTAATTTCTCTGGCGGCCCTCTTCCAACCGTGTCTGCTGATCGTTTTTGTCCATAAAATGATGCCCCAGAACAACGGGAATCAGGGGCGAACCCATCAGGGAAAAATGTGTTGCGGCCGAACGCCGATGGTAACGTTACTTGATGGAAAACGCATCTGGGCTGAGAAAAATTTAAGCCAGATGTAATCTGACAGATATCTGTATAAATAACCGGTAACTGTCAGATCAGGTCTGAGATAATACATATCATTTTACCTATACGCACTACATCCTCGGACATCTGGGATTGGTGTATTGTCCGATTATAAAGTCGTCTGTGTGTTTTTTCGGCCTAAAGACCTTAATGGAATTAAATACTCCATTTAATAATTTAAAATGTCACGCGTAAACAATCAATAAACCAGGTTTATCATTTAATGTATGAACAGCAGGCATTTTATAATAGCGGACCAATAGACTTTAATAAGTTAGATTTATGGGATAAATTTAAAGTCACATTTGGATTCAATGTTACAGAAAAAACCAAACCCAATGGTAAAAAATTTCAATTTTGAGTATTGTGGATTCTCTACTTTTATTATGCCGGTTGATGGCGTTGGCGGGATTTTAGCAAAGTGGTTCTCAAAAAAACATAATGTAAGTGTCCCAACGCCTTATACATTCGGGCAGGCCCCCATTCCTGGCGTCAATCTTTATCGTAATACAAAAGCAAAATTTGTTATGGCTAACGGCGGTAATAGTCTTCCCTGTGCGATGGCAAAATATAATGCAAAAACTGGACAATTTATTCATATAAACAGTGATAATGAGTTTTCACCAATAATACGAGAAACAAGAGTCATAAAAAAATAATTTATTTATTCATTAAATTTATAATTACAGATAAAATCAAGAGCCAGCATGGCATTGAAAAATAAAATACGGCTTTTTTATCCGCGCTGATTTTGACTCGATGAAGAATAACGGTGGCGACAATAATAATAAGACAATAAATAAATATCAGTAATGATTTATGGTGAAGTATATATAACGATAGAAACAATAAAAAAGCGGACAGAACGTTTGAAATGGTTATCTTTTTTGTAAATACCAAAAGACTAAACATCAAATAGATTAATGAAATAATCGCTGGCATTTTCTTTCCTTGTAGGCAAGCGACCCGGAATTCGGCATCCAGCATGAAGCTGGTGGAGGGATAAATACCCCTCCACCATTTAACGATTACTCGTTATCAGAACCGCCCAGACCTGCGTTCAGCAGTTCTACCAGGCTGGCAGATGCATCTTCTGCAGTCACCTGCGGTGTTGCTGGCTGCTCGCCCGCGGCGCGACGGCGCATACGATCCTGGTGGTACGCATAACCGGTACCGGCCGGAATCAGACGACCCACGATAACGTTCTCTTTCAGGCCGCGCAGTTCGTCGCGTTTGCCCGCAACGGCTGCTTCGGTCAGGACACGCGTGGTCTCCTGGAACGATGCGGCAGAGATGAACGATTCGGTTGCCAGAGACGCTTTGGTGATACCCAGCAGATCGCGGGAGAAGGTAGCCCCCACTTTGCCGTTCGCTTCCAGCTCGCGGTTAGCGATCTTGACGCGAGAGTATTCAACCTGTTCGCCTTCCAGGAAGTCGGAACTACCGGCGCTTTCGATGGTCGCTTTACGCAGCATCTGACGAACGATAACTTCGATGTGTTTATCGTTAATCTTAACGCCCTGCAGACGGTATACATCCTGGACTTCGTTAACGATGTAACGCGTCACAGCATGAACGCCACGCAGACGCAGAATGTCGTGCGGCGCTTCCGGACCATCGGAAATCACATCACCACGTTCTACACGTTCCCCTTCGAACACGTTGAGCTGACGCCATTTCGGAATCATCTCTTCGTACGGGTCACTACCATCAACCGGCGTAATCACCAGACGACGTTTGCCTTTGGTTTCTTTACCGAAGGAAACGATACCTGCGATTTCAGCAAGGATTGCCGGCTCTTTCGGACGACGCGCTTCGAACAGGTCCGCAACGCGCGGCAGACCACCGGTGATATCCTTGGTACCGCCGGATTCCTGCGGAATACGCGCCAGGGTGTCACCAGAACTGATCTGTACGCCATCTTCCAGCTGTACAATCGCTTTACCCGGCAGGAAGTACTGCGCAGGCATATCGGTACCCGGGATCAGAACGTCATTACCCTGAGCATCAACGATTTTCAGCGCCGGACGCAGATCCTTACCACCAGTAGTACGTTCAGCCGAATCCAGAACCACCAGCGAAGACAAACCGGTCAGCTCGTCGGTCTGACGCGTAATGGTCTGACCGTCGATCATGTCAGTGAAGCGGATGAAACCACTCACTTCGGTGATAACCGGCATGGTGTGCGGGTCCCAGTTTGCCACGGTTTCGCCGCCGGCAACCTGCTCGCCATCACCTTTCGCCATGACAGCGCCATAAGGCACTTTATAGCTCTCTTTGGTACGACCGAATTCGTCGATCAGCTTCAGTTCGGTGTTACGGGAAGTGATAACCAGTTTACCGCTGGAGTTCACAACCGACTTCACGTTGCTGAGCTTGATGCTACCTTTGTTTTTCACCTGAATGCTGGATTCAGCAGCCGCACGCGATGCTGCACCACCGATGTGGAACGTACGCATCGTCAGCTGGGTACCCGGTTCACCGATGGACTGTGCCGCGATAACGCCGATAGCTTCACCTTTGTTGATGATGTGGCCACGCGCCAGGTCACGACCATAGCAGTGCGCACATACACCAAAGTCGGTGTCGCAGGATACAACGGAACGCACTTTAACGGCGTCAACGGAGTTTGCTTCCAGCAGGTCACACCACTGTTCGTGCAGCAGCGTGTTGCGTGGAACCAGAATGTCCGCGGTACCCGGTTTCAGCACATCTTCCGCCGTCACACGACCCAGAACGCGGTCACGCAGCGGCTCTTTCACGTCGCCACCCTCGATAACCGGGGTCATCAGGATACCTTCGTGCGTACCACAGTCATCTTCGGTCACCACCAGATCCTGCGCGACGTCAACCAGACGACGGGTCAGATAACCGGAGTTCGCAGTTTTCAGTGCGGTATCCGCCAGACCTTTACGCGCACCGTGGGTGGAGATGAAGTACTGGAGTACGTTCAGACCTTCACGGAAGTTCGCGGTGATTGGCGTTTCGATGATGGAGCCATCCGGCTTCGCCATCAGACCACGCATACCAGCAAGCTGACGAATCTGTGCCGCAGAACCACGCGCACCGGAGTCGGCCATCATGTAGATGCTGTTGAAGGAGACCTGCTGCTCTTCCTGGCCGTCACGGTTAATCACGGTTTCGGTTTGCAGGTTATCCATCATCGCTTTGGATACACGATCGTTCGCCGCAGCCCAGATATCGATAACTTTGTTATAGCGTTCGCCAGCGGTTACCAGACCGGACTGGAACTGCTCCTGGATCTCAGCAACTTCAGCTTCCGCCTCAGAGATGATCTCGTGTTTTTTCTCCGGGATGACCATGTCATCAATACCAACGGACGCACCTGAACGCGCTGCATAAGCAAAGCCGGTGTACATCGTCTGGTCCGCAAAAATAACGGTCGGTTTCAGGCCCAGAATACGGTAGCAAGTGTTCAGCATTTTGGAGATCGCTTTCTTGCCCAGCGCCTGGTTGACGATGGAGAAAGGCAGACCTTTCGGTACGATCATCCACAGAATGGCGCGACCAACGGTCGTGTCTTTCAGGCTGGTGTGCGCAACGAATTCGCCGTTTTCATCTTTTTCATATTCAGTGATACGCACTTTAACGCGCGCATGCAGAGAGGCCAGACCTGCGCGATAGATACGCTCAGCTTCTTTCGGGCCAGTCAGCACCATGCCTTCGCCTTTGGCGTTAACACAGTCACGGGTCATGTAGTACAGACCCAATACCACGTCCTGAGACGGAACGATGATAGGTTCACCGTTCGCCGGAGACAGGATGTTGTTGGTAGACATCATCAGCGCACGCGCTTCCAGCTGGGCTTCCAGCGTCAGCGGTACGTGAACAGCCATCTGGTCACCATCGAAGTCGGCGTTATAGGCCGCACAAACCAGCGGGTGCAGCTGGATAGCTTTACCTTCGATCAGTACCGGTTCAAAGGCCTGGATACCCAGACGGTGCAGAGTCGGCGCACGGTTCAGCAGTACCGGGTGTTCGCGGATCACTTCGTCCAGGATATCCCAAACGACAGCTTCTTCGCGCTCAACCATTTTCTTCGCGGCTTTGATGGTGGTGGCAAGGCCACGCAATTCCAGTTTGCCGTAGATGAACGGTTTGAACAGCTCCAGCGCCATTTTCTTCGGCAGACCGCACTGGTGCAGACGCAGGTATGGACCTACGGTGATAACAGAACGACCGGAGTAGTCAACACGCTTACCGAGCAGGTTCTGACGGAAACGACCCTGTTTACCTTTGATCATGTCGGCCAAAGATTTCAGAGGACGCTTGTTAGAACCGGTGATCGCACGACCGCGACGACCGTTATCCAGCAGGGCGTCAACCGCTTCCTGCAGCATACGTTTTTCGTTGCGTACGATGATGTCCGGCGCAGCCAGATCCAGCAGACGTTTCAGACGGTTGTTACGGTTAATGACGCGACGATACAGATCGTTCAGATCTGACGTGGCGAAACGACCACCATCCAGCGGAACCAGCGGACGCAGATCTGGCGGCAGAACCGGCAGAACGGTCAGGATCATCCACTCTGGCTTGTTGCCAGACTGTACGAAGGCTTCCAGCAGTTTGATACGCTTGGTCAGCTTTTTACGCTTGGTTTCGGAGTTGGTTTCGTTCAGCTCTTCGCGCAGAGTTTCACACTCTTGCTCCAGATCCATGCTCTTCAGCAGGGCCTGGATAGCTTCCGCACCCATCTTCGCGTCGAATTCGTCACCGAACTCTTCCAGCGCGTCCAGATACTGCTCTTCAGTCAGGATCTGTTGACGTTCCAGGTTGGTCATACCGCCTTCGATAACCACATAAGATTCGAAGTACAGTACGCGTTCGATATCGCGCAGCGGCATATCGAGCAGCAGACCGATACGGGACGGCAGCGATTTCAGGAACCAGATGTGAGCAGTCGGAGACGCCAGCTCGATGTGGCCCATACGCTCACGGCGTACTTTGGTCTGGGTCACTTCAACGCCGCACTTCTCACAAATAACACCACGGTGTTTCAGGCGCTTGTACTTACCGCACAGGCACTCGTAGTCTTTTACCGGCCCAAAGATACGGGCGCAGAAAAGGCCGTCACGCTCAGGTTTGAACGTACGGTAGTTGATGGTTTCCGGCTTTTTAACTTCACCGAAAGACCATGAACGGATCATGTCTGGCGAAGCCAGAGCAATTTTGATCGCATCAAACTCTTCGGTTTTAGTCTGCGCTTTCAGAAACTTTAATAAATCTTTCACGGATTTGCTCCCGTCGGAGTTAGCACAATCTGGTGTCGGGTTTTACCCCGACACCAGTGACCTGTTTGAGCGAGAATTACTCGTCTTCCAGTTCGATGTTGATGCCCAGCGAGCGGATCTCTTTCAACAGAACGTTGAAGGATTCCGGCATACCCGGTTCCATCTGATGGTTGCCGTCCACGATGTTCTTATACATCTTAGTACGGCCGTTCACGTCATCAGACTTAACGGTGAGCATTTCCTGCAGGGTGTAGGCGGCGCCGTAAGCTTCCAGCGCCCACACTTCCATCTCCCCGAAGCGCTGACCACCGAACTGCGCCTTACCACCCAGCGGCTGCTGAGTAACCAGGCTGTAAGAACCGGTAGAACGCGCATGCATCTTGTCATCAACCAGGTGGTTCAGTTTCAGCATGTACATGTAACCGACGGTTACCGGACGTTCGAACTGTTCACCCGTACGGCCATCGAACAGGGTGATCTGACCGGAGGTCGGCAGATCGCCCAGTTTCAGCAGCTCTTTGATTTCCGCTTCTTTCGCACCGTCGAACACTGGTGTGGCAATCGGCATACCTTTACGCAGGTTTTCTGCCAGACGCAGCACTTCATCATCGCTGAAGGTGCTCAGGTCGACTTTCTGACGAACGTCGGCGCCCAGATCGTAGGCACGCTGGATGAATTCGCGCAGTTTCGCGACTTCCTGCTGCTGTTTCAGCATGGCGTTAATCTTGTCGCCAATACCTTTCGCAGCCATACCCAGGTGGGTTTCCAGAATCTGACCAATGTTCATACGAGACGGTACGCCCAGCGGGTTCAGTACGATGTCTACCGGCGTGCCGTTTTCATCGTAAGGCATGTCTTCGATCGGGTTGATCTTAGAGATAACACCCTTGTTACCGTGACGACCTGCCATCTTATCACCCGGCTGGATACGGCGTTTAACGGCCAGATAGACCTTCACGATCTTCAGCACGCCCGGCGCCAGATCGTCGCCCTGGGTGATTTTACGGCGCTTCGCTTCAAGTTTTTTCTCGAACTCGTGTTTCAGTTCGTCATACTGCTCAGCCAGTTGTTCCAGCTGATTTTGTTTCTCTTCGTCGGTCAGACCGAGTTCCAGCCAGCGGTCGCGCGGCAGTTTGTCGAGCTTCTCAGCTTCAACGCCGCCGGACACCAGCACCGCACGGATACGGCTAAACAGGCCCGCTTCGAGGATTTGCAGTTCTTCAGACAGGTCTTTTTTCGCCTGCTTGAGCTGCATCTCTTCGATTTCCAGAGCACGTTTGTCTTTTTCTACGCCATCGCGAGTAAAGACCTGAACGTCGATAACCGTACCGGAGACACCGTTAGGTACGCGCAGAGAAGAGTCTTTAACGTCAGACGCTTTCTCACCGAAGATCGCACGCAGCAGTTTCTCTTCCGGCGTCAGCTGGGTTTCACCTTTCGGCGTCACCTTACCGACCAGAATGTCACCGCCGGTCACTTCCGCGCCGATGTAAACGATACCGGATTCATCCAGTTTGGAGAGCGCAGCTTCACCCACGTTCGGGATATCAGCGGTGATCTCTTCCGGCCCTAGCTTGGTGTCACGGGACACGCACGCCAGTTCCTGAATGTGGATGGTGGTGAAACGGTCTTCCTGGACAACACGCTCGGATACGAGGATGGAGTCTTCGAAGTTGTAGCCGTTCCACGGCATGAACGCCACGCGCATGTTCTGACCGAGCGCCAGTTCACCGAGGTCGGTGGACGGACCGTCTGCCAGCACGTCGCCGCGTTCAACCGGCTCGCCCAGAGACACACATGGCATCTGGTTGATACAGGTGTTCTGGTTAGAGCGGGTGTATTTGGTCAGGTTATAGATGTCGATACCCGCTTCGCCCGGGTACATCTCGTCTTCGTTAACTTTGATAACGATACGGGATGCATCCACGTACTGAACAGTACCGCCACGTTTAGCTACTGCAGTAACACCGGAGTCGACGGCGACAGCACGTTCCATACCGGTACCCACCAGCGGCTTATCAGCACGCAGAGTCGGAACCGCCTGACGTTGCATGTTCGCACCCATCAATGCACGGTTGGCGTCATCGTGTTCCAGGAACGGGATCAGGGACGCACCGACGGAGACCACCTGCTGGGTGGAAACGTCCATGTAGTCAACCTGGTCACGGCTGAACAAGCTGGATTCGCCTTTGCTACGGCAGGTAACCAGATCTTCTACAAAGTGGCCTTCGTCATCCAGGTTGGAGTTCGCCTGAGCGATAACGTAGTTGCCTTCTTCGATAGCAGACAGGTAATGAATTTCGTCAGTGACCACGCCATCAACCACACGACGGTACGGCGTCTCAAGGAAGCCATATTCGTTAGTCTGTGCGTACACGGACAGGGAGTTGATCAGACCGATGTTCGGACCTTCCGGCGTTTCGATTGGACATACGCGACCGTAGTGCGTCGGGTGTACGTCTCGAACTTCGAAGCCTGCGCGTTCGCGGGTCAGACCGCCTGGGCCGAGTGCGGAGATACGACGTTTGTGCGTAATCTCAGACAGCGGGTTGTTCTGGTCCATAAACTGAGACAGCTGGCTGGAACCAAAGAACTCTTTCACTGCCGCGGAAATCGGCTTGGCGTTGATCATATCCTGAGGCATCAGGGTATCCAGATCGCCCAGAGACAGACGCTCTTTCACCGCACGCTCTACACGCACCAAGCCAACGCGGAACTGGTTTTCCGCCATTTCGCCGACGGAACGGATACGACGGTTGCCGAGGTGGTCGATATCATCCACTTCGCCTTTACCGTTACGGATATCGATGAGCTTCTTCATGACATCAATGATGTCGTCTTTGCTCAGGATACCGGAACCTTCGATTTCGTCGCGCAGCAGAGAACGGTTGAACTTCATACGACCCACCGCAGACAGGTCATAGCGGTCTTCGGAGAAGAACAGGTTCTCGAACAGGCTTTCAGCCGCTTCACGAGTCGGCGGCTCACCAGGGCGCATCATGCGGTAGATTTCTACCAGCGCGCTCAGACGATCGTTAGTTGGGTCGACGCGTACCGTTTCAGAAATGTACGGGCCGTGGTCCAGATCGTTGGTAAACAGCGTTTCGATACGCTTGTGGCCGGACTGGCTCAGTTTAGCCAGCAGATCCAGGCTCAGCTCCATGTTCGCCGCGCAGATCAGCTCGCCAGTGGATTCGTCAACGTAGTCTTTAGAGACGACTTTGCCTGCGATGTACTCAACCGGAACTTCGATATGCTTGATATCGTCTTTTTCCAGCTGACGGATGTGACGCGCGGTAATGCGACGACCTTTTTCAACGTACACTTTGCCGTTAGCTTCGATATCGAACGACGCAGTTTCGCCGCGCAGACGTTCTGGAATCAGCTCCATCTGCAGCTTGTTGTCGCGAATTTCGAAGACGACTTTCTCAAAGAACAGGTCAAGGATCTGCTCAGTGGTGTAGTTCAGCGCACGCAGGATGATGGTCGCAGGCAGTTTACGGCGACGGTCGATACGCACGAACAGGTTGTCCTTCGGATCGAATTCGAAGTCCAGCCAGGAACCACGGTAAGGAATGATGCGCGCGTTATACAGCACTTTACCCGAAGAGTGGGTTTTACCTTTGTCGGAGTCAAAGAAGACGCCCGGACTACGGTGCAGCTGAGAAACAATAACACGCTCAGTACCGTTGATAACAAAGGTACCGTTGTCGGTCATGAGCGGAATTTCGCCCATGTAGACTTCTTGTTCTTTAATGTCTTTAACGGTGCCTTCCGGCGCTTCGCGCTCGTAGATCACCAGACGCAGTTTTACGCGCAGCGGTGCGGAATAGGTCACGCCACGGATCTGACATTCCTGAACGTCAAACACCGGTTCGCCAAGGCGGTAGCTGACGTACTGCAGCTCGGAATTACCGCTGTAGCTCTGAATCGGGAACACGGAACGGAAGGCTGCTTCCAGGCCGTACTGCCCTTCAGGATCTTGCTCGATAAACTTCTGAAACGAGTCAAGCTGGATAGAAAGGAGATAAGGTACATCCAGAACTTGTGGACGTTTACCAAAATCCTTACGAATACGTTTTTTCTCGGTATAGGAGTAAACCATAGGGTTCCTCAGCTCGCTGACAAGTCGACCCATCTGTCCTGCGGGGGACAGTTTGTGCAACACTATTTTGTTGACCGGAAAATGGATACTTTCCGCAATGCCTGTTGCTATCACGCTTAAACCATTTCATTGCGATTTACACAGAACGTACGCTCTGTCGCAGTATATTAAGTCGTCGATAGAAACAAGCATTGAAAGGCACAGCAGTAGTCAAACAGTGTGAAACGCTACTGGCGCCTTACAGCGCAAAAAGGCTGGTGACTAAAAAGTCACCAGCCATCAGCCTGATTTCTCAGGCTGCAACCGGAAGGGTTGGCTTATTTAACTTCAACTTCAGCGCCAGCTTCTTCCAGAGATTTTTTCAGTGCTTCAGCGTCATCTTTGCTCACGCCTTCTTTCAGAGCGGCCGGAGCAGATTCTACCAGGTCTTTAGCTTCTTTCAGACCCAGGCCAGTTGCGCCACGTACTGCTTTGATAACAGCAACTTTGTTAGCGCCAGCAGCTTTCAGAATTACGTCGAATTCAGTTTTTTCTTCAGCAGCTTCAGCCGGGCCAGCAGCTACAGCGACAGCAGCAGCAGCGGAAACACCGAATTTTTCTTCCATTGCAGAAATCAGTTCTACAACGTCCATTACGGACATAGCGGATACTGCTTCAATGATTTGATCTTTAGTGATAGACATTTAAATTGTTCCTGAATATCAGAATAAGTTTATACGTAAGCAAATGCTTGATAAAGACAACTGCGATTACGCAGCTTCTTTTGCATCGCGTACAGCAGCCAGTGTGCGAACCAGTTTGCCAGCCGAAGCTTCTTTCATGGTTGCCATCAGGCGTGCAATTGCTTCTTCGTAGGTCGGCAGAGTTGCCAGGCGGTCGATCTGAGACGCCGGGATCAGCTCACCTTCAAAGGCTGCAGCTTTGACCTCAAATTTTGCATTCGCTTTCGCGAACTCTTTGAACAGACGAGCAGCAGCGCCCGGGTGTTCCATAGAGTATGCAATCAGGGTCGGACCAACAAACGTGTCTTTCAGGCACTCGAACTGAGTACCTTCAACGACGCGACGCAGCAGGGTGTTACGAACAACACGCATGTATACGCCAGCTTCACGACCTGCTTTACGCAGTTCAGTCATTTTATCTACAGTTACGCCACGGGAATCCGCAACTACTGCAGACAGCGCGCCTTTGGCTACTTCGCTGACTTCAGCAACAATCGCTTGTTTGTCTTGAAGATTTAAAGCCATTAGCTTTGCTCCTGGATGTTTGCCGGAACTCATGTTCCGGAACTCACTTCACTCATCTCAACGAGAAGAGCGTCTTAATACGGTGAGCAGAAACAAGCCAGAGTATCAAAAATAATCTTAGCGTTCTGTCACCGTCTACGCAGGGGATTAAGCCTCTTGCGAGACGCCTGCGGTCTTCGACGGAGGCCTGGATAGGCCAGGCTCCAACGAACAAATCTTTTCTATCCGTCGCTATTCAGCTTGTGGCGGCGTTGGCTTCCTTCGTTCGCACCAGTCACATAGTTAGCTATGCTCCTGGCGACTCACTCAGTTGCCGCCTTACCACAACCCGAATATCTCGGATATACGTCTGCAACTAGCAGAATACGTGGGGGTAAGATTGTAGACAAAATCACCGCCCACGTAAAGACTAATCTTAGTTCGCAGATGCGCTCAGACCAGCCTGATCAACGGCAACGCCAGCACCCATGGTGGTGGAGATGCTAACTTTCTTGATGTACACGCCTTTCGCCTGGCTCGGTTTTGCTTTTTTCAGCGCAACCAGCAGAGCTTCCAGGTTTTCTTTCAGTTTGTCAGCGTCAAAGTCCACTTTACCGATGGTGGTGTGGATGATGCCGTTTTTGTCGTTACGGTAACGAACCTGACCTGCTTTAGCGTTCTTAACCGCTTCAGCAACGTTCGGCGTTACGGTACCGACTTTCGGGTTTGGCATCAGGCCGCGCGGACCCAGAACCTGGCCCAGTTGGCCAACAACGCGCATTGCATCCGGGGATGCGATAACAACGTCGAAGTTCATTTCGCCTTTCTTGATCTGGTCAGCCAGATCTTCCATACCTACCAGCTCAGCGCCAGCAGCTTTAGCTGCTTCAGCGTTCGGGCCCTGGGTAAATACGGCAACGCGAACAGAACGGCCAGTACCGTGCGGCAGTACAGTCGCGCCACGAACGTTCTGGTCAGATTTACGAGCATCGATGCCGAGGTTAACGGCAACGTCAACGCTTTCGTTGAATTTAGCAGTGGCCAGCTCTTTCAGCAGGGCAATAGCTTCGTTGATGTCGTACTGTTTGGTCGCATCAACTTTTTCACGGATCACGCGCATACGCTTGGTCAGTTTAGCCATTTCTTAGTCCTCCACTACCAGGCCCATGGAACGTGCAGTACCTTCGATGGAGCGAATCATCGCTTCAATGTCGGCACCAGTCATGTCGGCAGCTTTGGTCTGCGCGATTTCCTGCAGCTGAGCGCGGGAAATTTTACCTACTTTGTCTTTGTTCGGCTTGCCGGAACCAGACTTGATACCAGCCGCTTTTTTCAGCAGAACAGCTGCCGGAGGCGTTTTGGTAACGAAGGTGAAAGAACGGTCAGCGTAAACGGTAATAACAACCGGAATCGGCAGACCTTTTTCGATGGAATCCGTTTTTGCGTTGAACGCTTTGCAGAATTCCATGATGTTCACACCCTGCTGACCCAGTGCTGGACCAACCGGCGGACTCGGGTTCGCCATACCAGCTGCAACCTGCAGCTTGACGTAGGCTTGTACTTTCTTAGCCATTCTAAATTCCTCGAATTGGGTAGTATCGCTTCAAAGAAGCTCCCCGTGATAAATATCGCTTTATGGGCATAAGGCCCATAAAAACAAAAGGCGCGAAATTGTATGTCAATTTCGCGCCCTATGCAACGATTAGATCGCTGCTTTTTTGATCGCAGCCTTACGCTTTCTCAACCTGGCTGAAGTCCAGCTCTACCGGGGTCGCACGACCGAAGATAGAAACAGACACTTTCAGGCGAGACTTCTCATAATCGACTTCTTCGACAACGCCGTTAAAGTCTGCGAACGGACCGTCGTTAACACGAACCATTTCACCCGGTTCAAACAGAGTTTTCGGCCGCGGCTTATCGCCAACCTGCTGCAGGCGGTTCATGATCGCATCGACTTCTTTGTCGCTGATCGGCGCCGGACGGTCTGACGTACCGCCGATAAAGCCCATCACACGCGGCACGCTGCGCACCAGGTGCCAGCTTGCGTCGTTCATGACCATCTGGACCAGAACGTAACCCGGGAAGAATTTGCGTTCGCTTTTGCGACGCTGGCCGCCACGGATCTCAACGACTTCTTCAGTCGGCACCATGACTTCGCCAAACAGCTCTTCCATATTGTGTAATTTGATATGCTCGCGCAGCGATGTGGCTACGCGGCCTTCAAAACCGGAAAACGCCTGAACGACGTACCAGCGCTTTTTAGGTGCTTCAGACATCTCAGAACCTCAGGCCAGTGATAAAGGATACCAGGCGAACCAGAATACCATCCAGTCCCCACAGGATCAGTGACATAACTGCGGTAACCGCAGCGACGATCAGCGTGGTGTGCAGCGTTTCCTGGCGAGTCGGCCAAATGACCTTACGGACTTCGGTTCTCGCTTCACGGGCAAAAGCAACGGTTGCTTTACCTTTTGTCGTCAACAGCGCGACACCACCCGCTGCAGCAATCAGAATTACTACGGCCAGCGCACGCAGCGGCAGCATCATGTCGCGATAGAGGTAGTTGCCGACGATTGCGACGATCAGCAATATGGCAACAACTATCCACTTCATCGCTTCCAGGCCGCGCCCGCTCCCTTGAGCTTCGGTATTCGCACTCATAAACCAACCTGTCAGAAGTATTCTACAAACATTTTCACCCCGCAATCGCGAGGCAATCCAAATCGAAACGCTTATTCGCCTTTCGGATTATACGCCCTCTACAGAGCCTGTCTCAGCAATGATTATGACAAATAAAATCACTGATGAGCCAGGTTCTGGTGTGAAAGCGTGCAAAAAGGGCATCAAATGATGCCCTTTTATTGCGCATTGCGTCAAATGTTATCAGCGATTAGCCGAGAACTTTAGCAACAACGCCCGCGCCAACGGTACGGCCGCCTTCACGGATTGCGAAACGCAGACCGTCGTCCATTGCGATCGGGTGGATCAGGGTAACAACCATTTTGATGTTGTCGCCCGGCATTACCATCTCTACGCCTTCCGGCAGTTCAATGGTACCAGTCACGTCAGTAGTACGGAAGTAGAACTGCGGACGGTAGCCTTTGAAGAACGGAGTATGACGGCCGCCTTCATCTTTGGACAGAATGTACACTTCAGATTCGAACTTGGTGTGCGGCTTGATGGTGCCCGGCTTAGCCAGTACCTGACCACGTTCGATTTCTTCACGTTTGATACCACGCAGCAGAACACCTACGTTCTCACCGGCACGGCCTTCGTCCAGCAGTTTGCGGAACATTTCAACGCCAGTACAGGTAGACTTCTGAGTCTCTTTGATACCAACGATTTCAACTTCTTCGCCCACTTTGATGATACCGCGTTCTACACGACCGGTAACAACGGTACCACGACCGGAAATGGAGAATACGTCTTCGATCGGCAGCAGGAACGGCTTGTCAATCGCACGCTCTGGTTCCGGGATGTAAGAATCCAG
>NZ_JBGDVS010000019.1:0-35526 GCF_046551635.1 Salmonella sp. SAL04157 | reverse complement strand
CTGGCGGAAAGCCTTAAGCCCGGTGGTGTGATGCTCATCGGCGAACCTTACTGGCGTCAGGTTCCGGCAACGGAAGAGATTGCACAGGCATGTGGTGTTACTTCCGTTACAGATTTCCTTACCCTGCCAGCTCTGGTTGCGTCATTTGGTGAAAAGGGATATGACGTGGTGGAAATGGTACTGGCAGACCAGGAAGGCTGGGACAGATATGAAGCCTCGAAATGGCTGACGATGCGCCGTTGGCTGGAAGAAAATCCTGACGATGACTTTGTACAGGAAATTCGTACGGAACTGAGTATTGCGCCCAAACGCCATGTCACATATACACGTGAATACTTAGGGTGGGGTGTCTTTGCGTTAATGGCACGCTAGCGAAGAAGGCCCCCCTGACAGGTGAAAGCTGCCGGGGGGGGGAATACGACTCAGGGATGGACAATGCTGAAATTAATAGAAAATAATGAAAATGCTGTCGTGGTTTTACATGAAATATATGGAATTAATGAGCACATAAAAGACGTATGTGCAGAATACCATGATAGAGGGTTTGATGTTTATTGCCCCCATCTGTTTGAACATGGGCTCCCATTTAAGTATGAGCAACAGGATCAAGCTTACAAAAACTTTGTTAATACATGTGGTTTTGATACCACAAAAATTAATTTGCTACTTGGTGAAATCAGGGGTGGGTACAAAAAAATAATAATGATAGGATTTAGCGTGGGCGCCACTATTGCCTGGCTTTCAGCAGAAAGTAACCTGTGCGATGGAATTGTATGTTACTACGGTTCACGTATAAGAGATTACACTGATATTATGCCGCAGTGCCCTGTTCTGGTTATTATGGCTCAATTCGAAAAGTCGTTTGATTCGTATGTTCTGCAAAAAAAACTGGCTGAAAGGACAACTGTTACGAGTCATGTACTCAATAGTCATCATGGTTTTAGTGACCCCTATAGTGAAACTTATAGCTGCAGAAACACAGAGGTTGCCAGAGACTTGGTTTATGATTTTATTGGCGCAATAGTTGGTAAACCCTCTGAAGTTTAGGTTTTATTCGCAACAGGGTGAATAAATTAAACATAAGAAGAATGACCCCGGCAGGGTATTCCTGCCGGGAGGGGAATGGTAATTTTTATTAAATTTTACTTCTCATTCTTTTCGTCAATAGTGTCGCACAAACAAAACCAGGGAGACTGAAGGCAACCATTACAGAGAAAACGTAGTTATATCCACTTATGCCAGCAAAATTATCCAGTAGTGAACCATAAAGCGTATAGGCAAACATAGACGGTATATGTCCAATAATACAACCGAAAGCCATCGCAGATCCTGCAAACTCCCTTGGTGTTCCAATCTCATTCATAAGTGTTTGCATGATGCGCAACACAGTGTAGTTTTCCCTTCAGTACCCTATCTCTTAAGGCTGAACTTGATGGTACAGGGCTGGTTTGCAGAATTCTTTTTTTTGGATTTATAAATTGCACTGGATAACAGTCTGCCGGGTTCTCAGGATGAGCAAAATGCTTTTATCCGGAGCCCGATTATGCCCCACACTGATACTCCTGAACAGGCTGCTGTCATCGCATGGAAGGGTGAACGTCTGGTTGTCTGTGCTTTTGCCGGGAGTGGCAAAACCACCACACTTCGTCGTTATGCTGAGGAAAATCCAACGGAACGAATGCTCTATATTGCTTATAACCGTGCCATTCGGGATGAGGCGGAGCACAAATTCCCCTTCAACGTTACCTGCAAAACATCGCATCAACTGGCCTGGCCGACAGTCGGGAAACATTACAGTCATCGTCTGATTAATTCACTACGACTGACCGATGTCGCCCGGGCGCTAAACTCACGCAACTGGTTGCTGGCCAGACTGACGCTTGATGTTCTGAATCGCTTTATGTGCAGCGCGGCCACCGATATTACGCCTGAACACATGCCTGATCCTGACGACTGTAAGGGGCTACAACCAGGTCAAATCCTGCTTTCAGCAAAGAAAATGTGGGCAATGATGTCGGCCCGCCAGGGGGATTTTCCGGTCACCCATGATACTTATCTAAAGCTTTACCAGTTGAGCAAACCGAATCTTTCTTCCCGCTATACCACGTTATTGTTTGATGAAGCTCAGGATGCTAATCCTGTCATCAGCGCCATTGTGCTCAACCAGACCTGCCGGGTAGTTCTGGTTGGCGATACTCATCAGCAAATCTACCGCTTTCGTGGGGCAGATAATGCCATGCAGGCTCCGCAACTGGAGAAATCAGACCGTCTTTGGCTAACCCACAGCTTTCGCTTCGGTCCGGAGGTAGCCGGGGTGGCCAACAGGCTGCTGGCCCTGAAGGGCGAAACGCATCAGATAACTGGAAGGGGGGGCGCAGACCGTGTTCTGCTCACAATGCCGCGGAATTTTGGCCATCATGCTGTTCTTCACCGATCTGTCTGTGGTGTCATCCGGACGGCACTGCACTGGTCGCTGGCTGGCAGGAAAGTATTCTGGGTTGGTGGTATGGAAAGCTACAGAATTGAGGATTTACTGGATCTGTACTGGTTCTCAATTGATATGTCGGAGCGTATGCGGCACGACAGGCTGACCCGTGAATACCGGGACTATGATGAATATCTGCAGATAGCCGAAGATACCGGTGATGTGGAGATGAAGCAGGCGATATTTATTCTTGAACAGTTTTTTCCGTTACCGGACAGACTGAATACGTTACGTGAGCAACGCGTCATCAGTGAATCTGAAGCTGATGTGACGGTATGTACAGCACATAGGAGTAAGGGGCTCGAATGGGACAGGGTGAAGTTACATGATGACTTTCCCGATATTCTGGATCCTGACATGCCGGAAAGTCAGCGTCAGGATGAAATTAACCTCATGTATGTGGCAGCCACCCGGGCGCGTAAAGTGCTTATAACCGATCCGATATTGCACGAGCTTCTGATCCAGCCCCGGGCTGAAGAGATAGCCGGAACTTCTGCGAATAAATCGGGTGAGTCAGAAGTGAGTACAGAAAACGATAAAAAAGGGACTGAATATGTTCCGGAAAGTTAAGTCATGGATGGAGAAGAAAAACCTCAGACAGATAGAAGAAAATAAATCGGGAAATGCGAAGAAGAGACTTATTCCCTGTACGGATGGATATTTTAACCCTGCGGCCATTTCAGATTTGTTACAGCATGAACGACGGCAGCAATGGTTAAGGATTTTGTGGGAGAACAGCGTGTTACCTAAAGAGCGTTTTGAACGTTTTTTTTTACTCCCTTTACACGGCGTTGTGGGTTTATGTCAGAGACTTCCGGCTTCGGCTCAGGGGAAATTTGCCTATACAGACGGCATGGTGGATTACGTCTTACAGACGACGGTCTTTGCCGTACGTTTATCAAAAGGATATATGCTGCCCCGTGGTGCATCTGCAGAGGAACAATCCGCGCAGTCAGTCAGCTGGAGTGCTGTCGTTTATTACGCTGCATTATTCCACTCGTTGGGGCGCTTATGGAATATTGAAGGCGAGCTCCGTAGTGGTGTTGTATGGCGCCCGGGATTAAGTGTTCCGGAAGAACCTTATCGTTTTCGGTTTAAAGCAGAACCCGATATAGCAGGTGCTCAGGTTTATGGTGAATTGATCGCTCTCAGATTTTTGCCTGAACCGGTTCTTCAGTGGCTGGGTAAAAACCCTGATATCCTGAGAACATTGCTGGCTTTCATTAGCGGACGTTACAGTGATGCAATGGATATTACGGATATCGTTAATGAGGCCATTGTGCATGCAGGAGGGATACCTCTTGGTTTTCCCACTGCACAGGAAGAACAGACTTCTGAATTAGCAGCGACACTAAACCCTGCCGCGACAGTAGCTCCCATGTTGAGGGAAGGCTCTTCTACAACTCCTCCTGATGTCCCTGTCATGGTTGATGGAGGGCAGGAGACTGCTGTCCTTTTATCTTCCCTTGATTCTGATGCTAAGCCTGAACGTGGGGAAGGGCAGCCTACTGCTGAAACAGATCCAGATGTTTTTCAGGTCATGTCGATTCTGGGAGGGCTGACGAACACTGACACACAGTTGTCTGAAAAGGAAGGCGTGAACACAGAGACCGATATGGTGGCAGGAGAATCGTTTCCGGAAGTCGCGGTTGCACTTGAGACTTCAGCACCAGAAGAGGTTATCAATGACACCGTTACCAATGAATGCACTGGATCATCCTCGGGTGGCGTATCATCGCTTTCCTCAACGGAGCTGGGAGATTTGTTCTGGTCCTGGCTAAGGGATGGGCTTCGTGAGGGGGATATACCGGTAAATACTGCTGATGCCTGTGTTCATCTGACTTGTGGCTTCGTATTTATCAGCGTCCCGGGTGTTTTTTTTCTGTTTTTGAAATCACATTCGCGTTCCTGTTCTTCTGGTCTGAAAGAAAGCGGGAGGAAGGAGCAGGTGCAGGCGGCATTTGAGAAGATGCGAAAACATCGGGTCAGTGATTCCAGGCGATTCTGGCAGTGCTGTCTTTATGAAGAGCCAGGGGGCAGGGGGAGATACAAAAAGTTAACAGGGTATCTGATAAAAATGTCAGAGATTTATGCTAATGGTAACTTTCCCGACGACAGTTTATTTCTAAAGGTCATCAATTGAAATAAAATGTAACAAATTAAATATAAGAAAAATCTTAAAACTCCCTCGGCTTCTGTAACAAATTGAAATATTTTCCCGTTGTCATGTGCATGAAATTACGGGATTTTAAAACCACACAATTTGTGTGTGTATTAATAATAAAAGCTTAATAGCGGTGATAAAAATGGAAACAAATATTACCTGGCAACAATTGTTAGATGAATACTTCTTCGCAAAACCTCTGCGCTCAGCATCTGAATGGAGTTACACCAAAGTCTTCAAATCATTTGTACATTATATGGGGCCGTTAAGCTGCCCAAATGATGTGACATATCACAAAGTGCTTGCCTGGCGCCGTTTTCTTTTAAAAGAGAAAAAGCTCTCCGGACGTACCTGGAATAACAAGGTGGCGCATATGCGGGCCATCTTTAACTACGGAATACAGCGTGGGTTACTGCACTATGACGAAAATCCGTTTAACAATTCGGTAGTTAAACCGGACAAAAAGAGAAAGAAAACGCTCACTCAGGCACAGATTGAGTATGCCTATCAGATCATGGAGCAGTATGAAAATCAGGAGAATACAGGGCTGGGACTTAAATATTCCCGTTGCGCCTTATTTCCTGCCTGGTTCTGGCTCACTGTCCTGGATACGCTCTATTACACAGGGATACGGCAGAACCAGTTATTACATATTCGGCTGAATGATGTTGATTTGAGAGAAGGGCAGATTCGGCTGATTACGGAGGGGTGTAAAAATCACAAAGAACACTATGTGCCGGTGATCAGTTTTCTGCGTCCCCGGCTGACCTGTTTAATGGAGAAAGCGCAGAGCGAAGGATTGAAAGGCAATGACCGCCTGTTCAATATTGCACTTTTTACCGGCAAAGATCCCGCCATTGGTGATGACATGGATTCTCCTCAGGTAAGAGCATTCTTCCGTCGTCTGTCCAAGGAGTGTCAGTTTGCGATCAGTCCTCATCGTTTCAGACACACGCTGGCAACGGAGATGATGAAAATGCCGGAACAGAATCTGCATATGGCGCAAAGTGTGCTGGGTCATTCAAACATGAAATCCACGCTGGAGTATGTGGAGAATGATATTGCAGTGATGGGGAAGGCTCTGGAAGCGCAGTTTATGCAGATTAAGGCAGCACATGCCCGAAGCATTTACAGTGGGTTGACAAAGAATAGATAAGCTGTAACGATATCGGGTGATCGAGAAAAGGGAACTTGCTCCAACAAGTTCCCTTACTTGAGAAACCCAAAAATCCATCTCGATGTGTAGACTGACCTGCTACATCGATTGTCCTTTCGGGTTCCACGTAACGTCCGTTAAGGTTCTCAAGCCCTAACCAACGTACTTTGATAAGAGTGGTGCCCGGACTCGGAATCGAACCAAGGACACGGGGATTTTCAATCCCCTGCTCTACCGACTGAGCTATCCGGGCAACGGGGCGCATTAAACCGTAAAGGCGCGCGGTCGTCAACGGCTTTACACGAAAAAAGTGATAAAATCGCGCTGACTGCCTGCTTTTCAGGCAAAATGCATAAAATCAGTACCCCGTCAGGTGAGCGCCCCACCCTGGCGGCACTGTGCAAAACGCAGAATATCTTCCGCCAACCGCTGAGCGGTATCTACATCAGCCTGACTGCGGTTGACCAGCATTCGGCTGAGACAACCTTCCAACACCAGCTCCATCTGCCTTGCAACCATCGCCGGATCGTCAATTTCCAGCGTGGTCAGTAGTTCATGGGTAAAATCATGTGCCGTGCGTTTTTGTTGATTAGCCAGTTGGTGAATAGGATGGGTTGGATCGGGATAAAACGTACAGGCGGCAATGAACAAGCAACCGGGATAACGGTTATTACTGACACATTCCGAGAGCGCGCTGTAGCGTGCCAGTAGCTTTTGTTCAGCAGAAAGCGTCTCATCAAGAAGAAGCTGGCGTCGCCAGATATCTACCTGCTGACTCAGATAACGTAGCGCGTCATATAAAATGGCTTCTTTATCTGGCCAGAAACGCTGTAATGTGTCGAGTGGGCGATTTACGCGCTCCGCCACCATTTCCAGCGTAGTATCGGCTATCCCTTGCGTCTCCAGTAATTTCAGGGCTTCTCCCAGAATATCTTCACGTTGCACGGTATTCTCCTCCGTCTTTGCTTTTGCAAGTGTCGCTCACGGTTGGCGATCGTGCAAATGCGCGCTAAAGGTGGCGGCGTCCATAAAGCCGGTGACTCGCGATTGCGGCTGTTCCTGGCCTTGGGCATTAAAGAACAGAATGGTGGGCAGCCCGAGGACTTGCAGATGCTTTAACAGCGCGACATCCTGCGCATTGTTAGCGGTGACGTTAGCCTGCAAGAGCACCGTGTCGCCGAGCGCCTGCTGGACCCGCGGATCGCTGAAGGTATACTTTTCAAACTCTTTACAGGCCACGCACCAGTCGGCGTAGAAATCCAGCATAACGGGTTTGCCTTTGGCCTGCGCCAGCGCCTGATTGAGTTCGTCCACGGTAGAAATAGCCGTGAAATTGAGGTGCGCTGGAGCTTGCGCGGATGGCGATCCGAACGCCCAATCCTGTAGAGGCCGCACGCTAATGAGCGCTGCCGCCAGCAGGATAATCTGTACGATACGCATCCACGCTCGTCTGGCCTGAAGGCTGGTGATAAAGGCCCAACCAAAGAAAGCGACGCCCAGCAGCGACCACAGACGTAAACCCCAAGCCTCGCCAATAATCCGCTCCAGTAAAAAGACCGGTAACGCGAGGATCACGAAACCAAAAGCGGTTTTGACATGCGCCATCCACGGGCCGCTTTTCGGTAGCAGGCGGTTGCCAAACACGGTGACCAGCATTAGCGGCAGACCCATACCTAATGCATACAAATACAGCGTACCGCCGCCCAGCCACATGTTGCCGCTCTGAGCGATATAAAGCAGGATCGCGCTTAACGGCGCTGTAGTGCAGGGCGAGCAAATTAATCCGGCAATCGCCCCCATAACAAAAACGCCGCCGGGCGAGCCGCCTTGCTGACGATTACTCATTAATGTCAGCCGGGTTTGCAGTGAGGAGGGGAGCTGTAGTGTGAACAAGCCAAACATCGACAACGCAAGCAGGGTGAACACGATGGCAAGGCCGATTAACACATAAGGGTGCTGCAGCGCCGCCTGAAACTGTAATCCCGCCGCGGCGACGACCAGACCCAGTGCGGTATAGGTCAGCGCCATCCCTTGTACATAGATAAAGGCCAGCAGCAGTGCGCGCCCCGTCGACAAACGTTGCCTTCCCCCCAGGACAATACCGGAAATCAGCGGATACATGGGTAAAACGCAGGGCGTAAAGGCGATGCCGATGCCGATCAGCAGCGCCCAGATCGCGGAAAAAGGTAGCTGGGCGGCGGGTTTTGACGTCTCACCCGTCTGGGTGACAGCAGGCGTCGGCGTGGCGTCTATTGCCGCGGCGACTTCACTTAGCGGCACCGTTTTCGTTTCCGGCGGATAACAGAATCCCGCATCGGCGCACCCCTGGTACGTTACCGTTAATGTCGCGCCAGCCGCCGCCTGGTTAACCGTTACCGGAACGTTTAGCCGCTTACGGTAGATTTCGCTTTTTCCGTAGAATTCATCTTCATGCCAGACGCCTGCCGGGAGTTGGACTGCGGCGATATCCGCTTTCGTTGGCGTGATGCTGATTTGTTTACGGTAAAGGTAGTAACCCTCTTTTACCTGCCAGGAGAGGGTAAGATCGTGTTGATTTTGCTGAAAATCAAAAACAAACGCCCGGTCGGCAGGGACGAACTGCGAGCGACCCGGCGCGTCGAATAATCCGGCGAAGGCGGATGTGCTGCACAGCAGCAGGATCAGCGTAAAGATGCGTTGAGCCATGAGAGGTAATCAGTATCTCCGTGAGTAACAGGTAAAACCAGAAGTTCAGGCGTTTGATACGGGTGATGAGACTTCAGGCACTCGATAAGCGCTTGCTGATGTGAAACGGTGGTCTTTAAGATCATTTGAACTTCATACTCCTGCTCCAGTTTGCCTTCCCAGTAGTACAGCGATGTCGCGCCGGGGAGGAGGGTGGCGCAGGCGGCCAGTTTTTCCGCCAGCACTTTGGCGGCCAGATCCTGGGCGGTAGCTTCATCCGGGGCGGTACAAAGCACCACAACGGCCTCGGGGATGGAAATATCCTGACTCTTAACATCAAGCATAAACACCTCGAAAGAACAAAAAGACCCGCAAGTGAACGGTCACTATACAACGGACGAGGGCAGGATGTTAGTCAAAGGGCGGGAGAATGCGGGGCGTGATACGCCCCGCGGGTGAAACACTTACAGCATAAAGCTGCCCAGCAGGAAGCCGAAGCAGACAGCCAGAACGACGCCCAGGGTGCCTGGGATGAAGAACGGGTGGTTAAAGACGAATTTACCGATACGGGTTGTACCGGTGTCATCCATCTGTACTGCCGCAACCAGAGTCGGGTAGGTCGGCAAAATGAACAGGCCGGAAACGGCGGCGAAGGAAGCGACTGCCGTCAGCGGAGAGACGTTCAGCGCCAGCGCCATCGGCATCAGCGCTTTCGCCGTTGCCGCCTGAGAGTAGAGCAGCGCGGAAGCAAAGAAGAAGATGACGGCCAGCAGCCACGGATGACCCTGGATGACGCTACCCGCAGTGTCTTTGATCCAGTCGATGTTAGCGGATACGAAGGTATCGCCCAGCCACGCCACGCCCAGAATACAGATACAGGCGCTCATCCCTGCTTTAAAGGTGCTGGAGTTGAGGATGGCGTCAGTTTCCACTTTACACAGGATGGTGGTCAGCGTTGCGACGCTCAACATGATGATCAAAATAGCGTTGGTGGTGTTCATCAGCGGTTTTTCAACCAGGCCGAGGCTCGGACTGTTGACAATCGCATAAACAACCACGCAGATAACGCCCAGCAGGAACAGCCAGACGGAATTTTTTGCCATCGGTTTGATTTCAATCTGCTTTTCACCACGCAGTTCAATCAGCCCTTCTTCCAGACGCTTGCGGTAAATCGGGTCGTCCGACAGTTTGGAGTTGAACAGCATCGTGACCAGGAAGGACATCACCAGCACCGCCAGCAGCGTAGAGGGGATAACCACGGACAGCAGGTGAATGTAGCTAATGCCATGACCTTCCATAACAGAAGACATATACACCACGGCCGCAGAAATCGGCGAGGCGGTAATCGCAATCTGCGCGGATACCACGGCGGTCGAGAGCGGACGGCAAGGTTTGATTCCCTGCTCCTTCGCGACTTCAGCAATAACCGGCAGCGTTGCCAGGGAAATGTTCCCGGTACCAGCAAAAATAGTCAGGAAATAGGTCACAATCGGTGCGAGGATAGTGATGTATTTCGGGTTCTTACGCAGCAGTTTTTCCGTCTGGTTTACCAAATAATCCAGACCGCCCGCGACCTGCATAGCAGAGATCGCGGCGATAACCGCCATGATGATGGAAATGACATCGAATGGAATTGTCCCTGGCTTCACGCCGATGGCGGCAAGTACCAGAACACCCAGCCCACCTGCGAATCCAATACCGATGCCCCCAAGTCTGGCGCCCAAAAAGATTGCCAGCAAAACAATGATAAGTTCGACAACTATCATATTAGCCTTCCTTGTTGTTTAACAAGTTGATATTAAATTGTTGTTATTTGGTAACTTCTTGTAAGAAAAAAGGCACGTCATCGTGACGTGCCTCTTTGGTACTACCCTGTACGATTACTGTTCGCTTTCATCAGTATAACGTTTAGCTTTATAAGCCGGGTGCATCAAGTTCTGCACGGAGAAAATATCGTCCAGCTCGGCTTCCGTTAACAGGCCGCGCTCCAGCACAACTTCACGTACGCTCTTACCGGTTTCAGCACAGATTTTACCGACGATGTCGCCGTTGTGGTGGCCGATGAACGGGTTGAGGTAAGTGACGATACCGATGGAGTTATAAACGTACCCTTCGCACACTTCTTTATTCGCGGTAATGCCGTTAACGCATTTTTCCAGCAGGTTGTAGCACGCGTTGCTCAGAATGTGGATGGATTCGAACATCGCCTGACCGATAACCGGCTCCATAACGTTCAACTGCAACTGACCGGCTTCCGCCGCCATCGTAACGGTGGTGTCGTTACCGATGACTTTAAAGCATACCTGGTTTACGACTTCTGGTACAACCGGGTTCACTTTGGCTGGCATGATGGAAGAGCCCGCCTGCAGTTCCGGCAGGTTGATCTCGTTCAGGCCGGCACGAGGACCAGAAGAGAGCAAGCGCAGGTCGTTACAGATTTTGGACATCTTCACTGCCAGACGTTTCAGCGCGCTGTGAACCATAACATACGCGCCACAGTCAGATGTCGCCTCAATCAGATCTTCAGCCGGAACACAGGCGAAACCAGTGACTTCAGCCAGTTTTTTCACCGCCAGCGGAGAGTATTCTTTCGGCGTGTTCAGACCGGTACCGATTGCCGTTGCGCCAAGGTTGACTTCCAGCAGCAGCTCAGCAGTACGCTCGATGCTTTTCACTTCTTCTTTCAGCAGGATGCTGAACGCACGGAATTCTTGACCAAGCGTCATCGGTACGGCGTCCTGCAACTGGGTACGACCCATTTTCAGGATGTCCTGGAATTCAACCGCTTTACGTTCGAAACCTTCACGCAACTGGTTGATGGCATCGATCAGTTTGACGATAGAGGCGTAAACCGCTATACGGAAGCCTGTCGGATAGGCATCGTTAGTGGATTGACATTTATTCACGTGGTCGTTCGGGTTCAGGTACTGATATTCACCTTTCTGATGACCCATCAGTTCCAGCCCGATGTTGGCCAGCACTTCGTTGGTATTCATGTTGACGGAAGTGCCCGCGCCGCCCTGATAGACATCTACCGGGAACTGGTCCATGCACTTACCGTTGTTAAGGACTTCATCACATGCGGCAATGATGGCGTTCGCCACACTCTTAGGAATGGTTTGCAGCTCTTTGTTGGCCAGCGCCGCCGCTTTTTTTACCATAACCATGCCACGCACAAATTCAGGGATGTCGCTGATTTTGTTATTGCTAATGTAGAAGTTTTCAATCGCTCTCAGAGTGTGAACACCATAGTAGGCTTCAGCTGGAACTTCCCTGGTACCCAACAGATCTTCTTCGATACGAATGTTGTTTGACATGTGAACCTTCTTTTTCAAGCTGCCAATGATTTTACTTTAAAACACACAGGATATATGTGATTTCGAATGTTTTCTGACCGACGATTATCCCCTCCATCGGCCTGATAAACGAGATCATATGCTGGTTCAGAATTCCTACCGTAATCTGGATCACTTAAAGTGTGGGAATTTACCCCTTATTTATTATTTTGTGAAATAGGTCACCGCTTTAGTATTACTACCTAAAATAGGTGTACAAACCACTTGAAATTTTGCTACGCACCACCATATCGAATCGATGCGAATCGCAACCCCATTCAAATGGTCGTCGCAGACGGCCATGACTTACAGGAGAGTCCTTTGCGCTGGATACCCTTTTTAGCTGTCTTTCTCTATGTTTACATTGAGATTTCTATCTTTATCCAGGTCGCCCATGTGCTTGGCGTCCTGATGACGCTAATCCTGGTGATTTTTACGTCTGTTATCGGTATGTCGCTGGTACGTAACCAGGGTTTTAAAAACTTTTTGCTGATGCAACAAAAAATGGCGGCCGGTGAGAGCCCGGCGGCAGAAATGATTAAGAGTGTATCGCTGATCATCGCTGGCTTACTGCTCCTGTTGCCGGGATTTTTCACCGATTTTCTCGGCCTCCTCCTTTTGTTACCGCCAGTGCAAAAACATTTGACGCTGAAGTTGCTGCCGCATTTACGTTTTTCCCGGATGCCGGGCGGCGGGTTTAGCGCGGGTACTGGCGGTGGCGAAACATTTGACGGCGAGTATCAGCGTAAAGATGACGATCGCGATCGTATTGAACATAAAGACGATCGTCGGGATTAAAGGTAGAGATGTTGGTCGGATAAGTCGCGCGAGGCGTTATCCGGCCAGCGGATGCGTCTTACGCCATGCGTTTTCGCTTCGGTAAAAACAGCCATAATGCAGCCAGCATGATAATGGCATATAAGCTTTTCCACCCCAGCATTGCCAGCAATAACAGGCACAGTAGACAACCCGTCACCGCCAGTGCATAGCAACGCCCTTTCAACAGTCGACAGCCCGCCAGCATACAAAGCAGATAGAGCATAATAAAAATACCGTTAGCATAGACGATCAGCGCATTGAGGTTAATCTTCAGGGCATAGACGACCAGGGAACTCACGCAACAACAGGCCAGAATAACGTTTAACGCGTGCAAGGGAAGGCGCCCGGGAGAGAGTTGAGCCAGATAGTGATCGGGCTGATATTGCATTTGCGTCCATATCAGACGCGCAAAACTCTGAGCATACACATTCAGGCTGGCAAAGCAGGTGAGATAACCAATAATGCAGGCTACCCACAACGCCTGGATACCGAAGAGATGAACAATAATAAGCGGTAGCGAGGCTGTTGCCGCTATCTTGTCGCTATAGACGCCAAAATGCAGCACCACGGCGGTACAGGTCCAATAAATGGCGCCGGCCAGCATCAGGCCAATGATCAATGCGCGCGGAAAATCACGTTCAGGATTTTTAAATTCAGACGACAAATGCGTAAAAGCCTCAATTCCCACAAATCCCCAGAACATGATCGCCAGGGCGGTAAACAGCCGGGAAAAGATGATTTCGTTTGCGGCTGGGAAGGTGATATCTGCAGGTTTAATCGCGCCTTTCCACAGAATGGCGGCAATAAGCGCGATAATTAATCCAGCGATAATGGCTTGCAGGTTGGCGCTGGAGCTGGCGCCGCGCGATCCCATAAACCATAGTAAACCTAGAGTACCCAGCTCCCCAAATAAGAGCTGTTCGCTTTGCCAGCCAAACAGCGCCTGGCCGAAACCCACCGCAATATGCAAGGCTGCGGGAAAACTAACAGGAATGACTGATAAAAACAGCCAACTGATCACCCGTTGCAGACGCGGGCCAAATGCCATCCCGACAAAATGCGCTACGCCGCCAGCGTGTGGAAAATGACGCCCCAGCACAGCAAAGACAATCGCAATAGGGAAAATCAAAATAATGAGCAGCGGCCATGCCCAAAGGCTGATGTCGCCTGCCGCCAGCGCAGCCAGCTCCGGAAGCGCAAAAACGCCAGTCCCTAATAATGATGTGGTTAACAAGATAACGCCCTGAACCAACCCAAGCTCTTTTTTTAGTTCATTCATCAGCTCATTATCCGGCGGCATTGTAACGTCAGGTGACGACAGGCATTTTTAAGCGTATCACACACGCCTTTTCTTATAGCAGGATGTTCTAAACCTTGGGTAAACGTGAGATAAGTAGCGTTTTTACCGCTTTTTTCGCTCAGAAGAATTTTTTTTCATCTCCCCCCTTGAAGGGGCAAAACCCCATCCCCATCTCTCTGGTCACCAGCCGGGAAACCGTTTACGGGCCGGCGTCACCCATAACTGATAATGACTTTCTCAAAGGAGAGCTATCAATGAGTATTCGTCCGTTACATGATCGTGTGATCGTCAAACGTAAAGAAGTTGAGTCCAAATCTGCTGGCGGCATCGTACTGACCGGTTCCGCAGCGGGTAAATCAACTCGTGGCGAAATCATCGCTGTCGGTAAGGGTCGCATCCTGGACAACGGTACTGTACAGCCGCTGGACGTGAAAGTTGGCGACATCGTTATTTTTAACGATGGCTACGGTGTGAAATCTGAAAAGATCGACAATGAAGAAGTGTTGATCATGTCTGAAAGCGACATTCTGGCAATTGTTGAAGCGTAATCCGCGAACGACACTGAACATACGAATTTAAGGGAAAGAGAAAATGGCAGCTAAAGACGTAAAATTCGGTAACGACGCTCGTGTGAAAATGCTGCGCGGCGTAAACGTACTGGCAGATGCAGTGAAAGTAACCCTCGGTCCGAAAGGCCGTAACGTGGTTCTGGATAAATCTTTCGGTGCGCCGACTATCACTAAAGATGGTGTTTCCGTAGCGCGTGAAATCGAACTGGAAGACAAGTTTGAAAACATGGGCGCGCAGATGGTGAAAGAAGTTGCCTCTAAAGCGAACGACGCTGCAGGCGACGGCACCACCACCGCGACCGTACTGGCGCAGTCCATCATTACCGAAGGCCTGAAAGCCGTTGCTGCGGGCATGAACCCGATGGACCTGAAACGTGGTATCGACAAAGCGGTTGCTGCTGCGGTTGAAGAGCTGAAAGCCCTGTCCGTACCGTGCTCCGACTCCAAAGCGATTGCTCAGGTAGGTACTATCTCCGCTAACTCCGACGAAACCGTAGGTAAACTGATCGCGGAAGCGATGGATAAAGTCGGGAAAGAAGGCGTCATCACCGTTGAAGACGGTACTGGTCTGCAGGACGAACTGGACGTGGTTGAAGGTATGCAGTTTGACCGCGGCTACCTGTCTCCTTACTTCATCAACAAGCCGGAAACTGGCGCAGTAGAACTGGAAAGCCCGTTCATCCTGCTGGCTGATAAGAAAATCTCCAACATCCGCGAAATGCTGCCGGTTCTGGAAGCCGTTGCAAAAGCAGGCAAACCGCTGCTGATCATCGCAGAAGATGTTGAAGGCGAAGCGCTGGCTACCCTGGTTGTTAACACCATGCGTGGCATCGTGAAAGTGGCTGCGGTTAAGGCACCGGGCTTCGGCGATCGTCGTAAGGCGATGCTGCAGGATATCGCTACCCTGACCGGCGGTACCGTAATCTCTGAAGAGATCGGTATGGAGCTGGAAAAAGCAACCCTGGAAGACCTGGGTCAGGCGAAACGCGTTGTGATCAACAAAGACACCACCACCATCATCGATGGCGTGGGTGAAGAAGCTGCAATCCAGGGCCGTGTTGCTCAGATCCGTCAGCAGATTGAAGAAGCGACCTCCGACTACGATCGTGAAAAACTGCAGGAGCGCGTAGCGAAACTGGCAGGCGGCGTTGCGGTAATCAAAGTTGGCGCTGCGACCGAAGTTGAAATGAAAGAGAAGAAAGCCCGCGTTGAAGATGCCCTGCACGCGACCCGTGCTGCGGTAGAAGAAGGCGTGGTTGCCGGTGGTGGCGTTGCGCTGATCCGCGTTGCTTCTAAAATTGCTGACCTGAAAGGCCAGAACGAAGACCAGAACGTGGGTATCAAAGTTGCGCTGCGCGCAATGGAAGCTCCGCTGCGTCAGATCGTGCTGAACTGCGGCGAAGAGCCGTCTGTTGTCGCTAACACCGTTAAAGGCGGCGACGGTAACTACGGTTACAACGCAGCAACTGAAGAATACGGCAACATGATCGATATGGGTATCCTGGACCCAACCAAAGTTACCCGTTCTGCGCTGCAGTACGCGGCTTCTGTGGCTGGTCTGATGATCACTACCGAGTGCATGGTGACCGACCTGCCGAAAAGCGATGCTCCTGATTTAGGCGCTGCTGGCGGCATGGGTGGTATGGGTGGTATGGGCGGCATGATGTAATTGCCCACACCCTGCATCCTTCAGGCTGTAGATGCGTTGGCTAACCCCAGTCACTTACTTGAGTAAGTGACTGGGGATTAACAAACTGGCCGCCTTCCTGCAACCAGAATGATTTGGGTGCTTATCTCCCAGAATTGAGAAACCCCCGGGCAGAAATGACCGGGGGTTTTTCTTTTAGTCATCTTTTTAGTATAAGATTCAGATACGGACAAAACGTCCAGCTCATTGATTATGGGGAATAACATGCACGTGAAATATTTAGCAGGGATCGTTGGCGCCGCGCTGCTGATGGCGGGTTGTAGCTCCAGCAACGAACTCACCGCTGCCGGCCAAAATGTACGCTTTGTCGAAGATAAGCCAGGCGCGGAATGCCAGCTTATTGGTACGGCAACTGGTAAACAGAGTAACTGGTTTTCAGGCCAGCACGGCGAAGAGGGTGGCTCAATGCGTGGCGCAGCGAACGATCTGCGTAATCAGGCGGCCGCGATGGGTGGAAACGTGCTGTATGGCGTAAGTAGTCCGTCACAGGGCATGTTGTCCAGTTTTGTCCCGACGGCCAGCGAGATGAACGGCCAGGTTTATAAATGTCCGAACTGATATGTCTGAATCGTAACGCCCTCTGAAAGATTCAGAGGGCGATATGGTTAGCGTTTTTCCTGCGATGATGCCATGCGTAGATTATGCAACGCGCGCATGCATTGATCTTGCGTCAGACGCGCTGCTTTACCGGTTCCAAGCGTTCTGACAAAAACCTTACACGGTTTTCCTTCCAGCTTTTTAAGACGCGGGCTGAAATTTAGCAAGCGGCGTGATATCGCTTCAGCTTCTTTAGAGCCTGACTGACTACGGGTCTTAATGATGGTGCCGCAATCATGCGATTGTCCTGCCTCATCCGTATAACGATAAACGAGCGCTAAATAATGGTTATACAGATTATGTTTCCAGTCAGGCTGGTTATAGGTATCGAATTCGATATTACCGTTTTCCAGGCAGTCAGCATCGTATAATGGTAAAAAGTCCAGCATTGAAGAAATACGCAATGCGAGCTCACGCATTTCGGCATTATTAATGGCGTGAATAATAGCCATCACCAGAACTTCAACCTGCCACTCACCGACCTGTAAATCAAGATGGCTACCATTGTGCAGCTTTAACGTAAAGGTTAATACTTTTTCTGTATTATCGCTCAACGCTAAAGATTCAACACGCTGATTAACATCGGCGTTTTCCAGCTCTTCACGGAGTATTGCCGGAATATTCTCATGCATTTTAAGCACATGACTGCTTTTGGCTTTCTGGCGTTTTTCCTGCTCTTGTTCCGGAAGCGAGTGTTGTAAATAAAGCCGGTGTTCAAGGCCGATCAACAAGTCTCGCAGCGCGAGCACAGGAAAGAAAAGCAGTGTTTCTTTATTTCTCAGTGACTTCACCTTAAGCGCCAGCGCGATAAACTTATCATTGTGACGAATAACGCCGGTATTTAGTCCCTTAATCGTTAAGGCCATGTCAATTCTCCACAAATATAAAATAATTAAATGTTTTACTGCAATGTATTTGATATATAAATTGTTTATGCCGCCCTATAAAAAGGAGAACCAGTATAATTCGAAAATGCAGTACACGCTAAGCGAGTCCTAAAACGGACTTTATTGAAAAGAGAGTAGCGGAAAGGTGTATTTAACGAAGGGTATTTTATCGTCGCCAGAGGGTGAGGAGAATCGCGGGGGAATCTCCTCGTGATATTGCGCGGTAATATTTTCGTCGTCCCTGACGCGCCCGCGAGGATTAGCGCTGACGAAGCTGTAAATCCAGCGGTGTTTTGCTCGGTTCGCCGCCGATTTCACGCGCCAGTCTTGGCACCATATAGCCGGATACCAGCGTGAGCAGTTCGCGCATGATTTGCCGGGCTTCGTCATCGGTGACCATAAAATGCGCGGCGCCCTGCACTTTATCCAGCACATGCAGGTAATAGGGCATCACGCCGGCGTCAAATAGCGCGTTGCTCAGATTCGCCAGCGTTCGCGCGTTATCATTCACGCCACGCAGCAGGACGCTCTGGTTGAGAAGCGTGACGCCCACGTGGCGCAGTTTCTTCATCGCCAGGCAGAACGCCTCGTCCACTTCATTGGCGTGGTTGATATGGTTCACCAACAAAATTTGCAGACGTGACTGGTCAAAGCGGGCGACCAGTTCGTCAGTAATGCGTGCCGGGATGACGATAGGCAACCGGCTGTGGATGCGTAGCCGCTTGACGTGCTTAATGGCTTCCAGTTGCGTGAGCAGCCAGTCCAGCTCATGATCTTTCGCCATCAGCGGATCGCCGCCGGAAAAGATGATCTCATCCAGTTCCGGGTGTGCGGCGATATACTCCAGCGCGACTTTCCAGTTGCGCTTATTGCCTTGATTCTCCGCATACGGGAAGTGACGACGGAAACAGTAGCGGCAATTTACCGCACATCCGCCTTTTACCAGCAATAGCGCCCGGTTTTGGTATTTATGCAATAATCCTGGCACCACGCTGTGTTGCTCTTCCAGCGGGTCGGTGGAGAAACCGGGGGCGACAATAAATTCATCCCGGGACGTCAGCACTTGACGTAACAGAGGATCGTCAGGGTTGCCCTTCTCCATGCGCGCAATAAAAGCGCGCGGCACGCGGAGGGCAAACAAGCGCCTGGCGTCCTGTCCTGCCCGGAGGTTTTCATCAGCTTCAATCTGTAAAAGATGCAGCAGTTCGTCGGGATTGGTCACAACATCGGCAAGTTGCGCTAACCAATCTTCTCGCAATGGGGTATTTAGGGTTACAATATGCGCCATTTTGTGGCTTAGCTACCAGTTAACAATTTCAGAGGGCCTTATGGCGACTTACTATAGCAACGATTTTCGTTCCGGTCTTAAAATCATGTTGGATGGCGAACCTTATGCGGTTGAATCCAGTGAATTCGTGAAACCGGGTAAAGGCCAGGCGTTTGCCCGCGTTAAGCTGCGCCGTCTGCTGACCGGCACGCGCGTTGAGAAAACCTTCAAATCGACCGATTCCGCAGAAGGCGCGGACGTAGTCGATATGAACCTGACTTACCTGTACAACGACGGTGAGTTCTGGCATTTCATGAACAACGAAACCTTCGAACAGCTGTCTGCAGATGCCAAGGCTATCGGCGACAACGCAAAATGGCTGTTGGATCAGGCGGAATGCATCGTAACCCTGTGGAACGGTCAGCCTATCTCTGTCACTCCGCCGAACTTTGTTGAACTGGAAATTGTTGATACCGACCCAGGTCTGAAGGGCGATACCGCAGGTACTGGCGGCAAACCAGCCACGCTGTCTACTGGCGCAGTGGTTAAAGTTCCGCTGTTCGTGCAGATTGGCGAAGTGATCAAAGTCGATACCCGTTCCGGCGAATACGTATCCCGCGTAAAATAATTTACGTTATCGGGAAAAATGGTGCAGCGTATGCTGCGCCATCCTATTTTTCGTGCCTCAATGATGAAACGCTTTATCGGCCTTGTCGCGCTGGTTCTTCTTACCAGCACATTATTAACGGCATGTAATACCGCCCGCGGCTTCGGCGAAGATATTCAGCATCTTGGCCACGCCATCTCCCGTGCAGCCAGCTAATCGCTTCTCGTCTTCCTAAAATTAGTCGATCGCCCGTCATTTTCTGGGATGTTGTCTATTATTAAGTTGCTATACACAAACAACATTGGCTAGAAAAGGAAGACATTATGGTTAAAAAGACAATTGCAGCGATCTTTTCTGTTTTGGTACTTTCCACTGTATTAACTGCTTGTAATACCACGCGCGGCGTGGGCGAGGACATCTCGGACGGTGGTAGTGCGATCTCTGGCGCTGCAACCAGAGCTCAGCAGTAATCATCAACGGTACGGCATGGCGTCGTACCGTTAATCGATTTTCTCCGGAAGCATAAGAAAGGGAGAATACCGGTTATCCATATGAAGTTTCATACGGATATTACGTTTATAGGTGTAAACCGTTTTCCCGTGAATGCCAAGCGCATACGCAATCTCTTTATTGCTGGTGCCTTCCGTCCACATCGCGAGCACTTTTTCCTCCTGCGGAGAGAGCAATGGCGTGGCGCTTTCCGGCGCTTCCTGCAGTGGATGAGTATATAGCGCTCCTTTAATTCGTTGTGCAAGCTCATGTAAAGGCGTGTGTTTAGATAACACCGCATGACTGGCATATTGCGGTCTGTACGGCAAATTCCCCGACTGTAATAATACCAACGGCGTCATCCTGCAGGCGGCAAAAAATGCATTGATAGGCTGCTCGGGTAAGGCATCGTTGAGAAAACCATATAAATCAGCGATAACCAGATGGGGCTTCCATTGCAGAATATGTTCTTTCGCCAGTATAAGGTTATTCATCCCGGATACCAGCAGTGAAGAACTGAGCACATCAGTGTGATTAAGCCAGGCCTCCATGCCCGTACGGGTAAAGTGGCATCGGTCTATCACTAAAATTTTCAACATAGTTTTTTGCACCCGGAAGTAGATAAAGCACTTTCTTTCCCAGAAGGCGTTCCATCATAGAGAACTCCTGTGGGCGCTAAATGCGAAAACTACGCGGCTTAAAAGGGCCAATTCCCGCCTTTAGACGGAAAAAAATAAAAAGGTTGAAATTCATTTTCTCTCAGGCAAAAATGGCTTTTCATCCGTGTACGTTACAGGACGACCTGTAAACGCTATTCTCACCGGGGACGGCCCCATTAATTATCTGGAGCCTGCTATGTCCTGGATCATTCTATTAATCGCTGGTTTACTTGAAGTGGTATGGGCTGTCGGCCTGAAGTATACCCACGGTTTTTCTCGTCTGACCCCCAGTATTATCACCATTACGGCCATGGTTATCAGTATGGCGTTACTTTCCTGGGCAATGAAAACGCTGCCCGTTGGAACGGCGTACGCCATCTGGACCGGCATCGGCGCCGTCGGGGCGGCAATCACCGGTATCCTTCTGCTGGGCGAGTCTGCCTCACCGGCGCGTTTGCTCAGTCTTGGCTTGATCGTCGCGGGTATCATTGGGCTAAAACTCAGTGCGCATTAATTCGTCGCTGACATTGCTACGAACCTGATTGTTTTACCCAAATTAATTTATTGACGTCAAACCCCTCCCGGGTCGCGACGGCCAGCATTTGCTGTTTTATTTCCTCAGAAAGCGTTGGCGTGCGAGAGAGTATCCACAGATAGTCGCGATCCGGGCCGCACACCAACGCATGACGGTATTCCCGGTCAAGCGCAATCACGTTATAGCCGCCGTAGAACGGGCCGAAAAAAGAGACCTTGAGCGCGGCGCGGTTTGGACTACCGGTAAAATACGCTTTGCCTTCTGTTTTTTGCCACATTCCCCGATCCGGGTTATAGCCTTTATTGATGACATTAATCCCGCCATCGTCACGCAGACTATAGGTGGCCGTGACTTGTTCCAGTCCACGTTCAAATCGATGATCGAGGCGTGCGATCTCATACCAGGTGCCGAGGTAACGTTTGGCATCAAAGTTATTTACCACGGTAACGCCTTTAGGCGGAGTAGGCGAACTACAGGCGACGACCAGAAATGCGGCCGTAACTGCAGCAACGACGGGCAGAATGCGCATAAGATTTTCCTTCCAGTGTTTTTTCTAAGTGTAGAACCTGGCGGGAAAATGAGAGGCAGGAAAAGAAAAAACGCCCTCTTATCGGGTAGATAAGAGGGCGTCGTGGCAACTTAGAGAGTGATAACGCCAATCGCCGTCACAACGGTCAGGATTGCCGCCAGACCGTAAAAGACCCATTTGCCCGCGGGCACGTGGATTTTCAGGTCATGCATCGCGTGGTGCATACGGTGTAGGCCACACCATAGCGGCAGCACAATCATCAGGAACAGAAAAACGCGACCAATAAAGCTTTGGGCGAACGTCAGTACGCGCTCAAAACTCAGGGCATCGCCCGGAAATAGCCCCAGCGGCAGCATGATGCCAACCAGTAGCACGATCACCGGCGCGATGATCGCGCCCCACATACCGCCTGCGCCAAACAGTCCCCAGAATACGGGTTCATCAGAACGTTTTGGGTTTGGATTAATCATCCGGGACTCCTTACCAGAACAGGGCAACATACAGAATGACTACGGTGACTACCGCAGTGACCACCCAAAGCCCTTTGATGATTGGCTCTGGCCCCATTTTTTCGTCTTTTACAATGATATTGGCCGCCTTCGGCGCCAGTTCAAACCAGGTTTTGGTGTGCAGCAGCGCGGCCGCCAGGGTGATCAGGTTTAAGATCACTACCACCGGGTTTTGTAAAAAGCCGACGAATCCCATCCAGGATTCCGCGCCGTGTTTGAGCGCAAACAGACCGAAAATCAGTTCAATACTGAACCAGACTGCCGGCACCGCTGTGCCTTCGCGCAGCATATAAAAGCGATAAAACGGCAGTTTTTTCCACCAGGTGGACGTCATCGGCCGCACATAGGGTTTGCGTTTAGTCGTCATGTTGCACTCCTTAGCGTGGTTTCAGGGTGGCGATAAGAAAGTCTTTCGAGCTTTCCACTTTACCCTGCTGAATGGCCGCAGCCGGATCGACATGTTTTGGACAGACTTCGGAGCAGTAGCCCACGAAAGTACAGGTCCATACGCCGTTCGGACTGTTCAACTGCGCCATACGCTCCTTCTTACCGTGATCGCGGCTATCTTCGTTATAGCGATGCGCCAGCGTAATCGCAGCCGGTCCGATAAACTCAGGATTCAGACCGAACTGCGGGCACGCGGCGTAGCACAGACCACAGTTGATGCAACCGGAGAACTGGTGATACTTCGCCATTTGCGCCGGGGTCTGGACATTCGGCCCCTGATCTGGCGTGCGAGAGTTGCCAATAATGTACGGTTTGATCGCTTCCAGGCTTTCGATAAAGTGCGTCATATCGACAACCAGATCGCGCTCAATCGGGAAGTTCGCCAGCGCTTCCACCTTCATACCGTTGGTGTAATCGCGCAGGAAGGTTTTACACGCCAGTTTAGGGACGTTGTTGACCATCATGCCGCAGGAGCCGCAGATCGCCATACGGCAGGACCAGCGGTAGCTCAGGTCTGGCGACAGGTTATCTTTGATGTAGCCCAACGCGTCCAGTAGCGATGTTGTTTCATCATAAGGAACTTCATAGAAAGCACTGTGCGGCGCGGTATCGGTTTCCGGGTTATAGCGCACCACCTCAACTTTCAGGTTTTTCATCTCAGCCATTCGCCTTCTCCTTCTTATCGGCTGCTTCCGCTTCACCGCCGTAAACACGTTTGGCTGGCGGCAGGGTGGTGATTTTCACGTCGCTGTATTCCAGACGGGTCGTGCCATCAGCATCGCGGAAGGCGAGGGTGTGCTTGAGGAAGTTCACATCGTCGCGCTCGGTACAGCCTTCATCCAGACGCTGATGCGCGCCGCGGGACTCTTTACGCGCCAGCGCAGAGTGCGCCATACATTCCGCCACGTTCAGACCATGACCCAGTTCGATGGTATACAGCAGGTCAGTGTTGAACACGCTGGAGGTATCGGAGATACGTACGCGCTTGAAACGTTCCTGAAGCTCGGCCAGTTTATCAATGGTTTTCTGCATCAGTTCCGGGGTACGGTAAATACCGCAACCTTCTTCCATAGACAGACCCATCTCATCGCGGATCTTCGACCAGTTTTCGTTGCCTTCCTGGTTCACCAGATTTTTCAGACGTTGTTCAATATCGGCAACCTGGGCGTCGAGCGCGGCGCTATTTGCGGCGCCTGCCGTCGCAGCGCGTTCCATTGCTTGTTCGCCAGCCAGACGACCAAATACCACCAGTTCCGCCAGTGAGTTGGAACCGAGGCGGTTCGCGCCATGCAGGCCAACAGAGGAACATTCGCCAACGGCAAACAGCCCTTTGACACGGCTTTCACAGTTCTGGTCGGTTTCAATGCCGCCCATGGTGTAGTGCGCGGTCGGACGTACTGGAATCGGTTCTTTAACCGGATCGACGCCGACATAGGCTTTCGCCAGTTCGCAAATGAACGGCAGACGTTCATGCAGTTTCTTCTCGCCGAGATGACGCAGGTCGAGGTGAACCACATCGCCGCGCGGCGTGGAGATGGTGTTGCCTTTACGCCATTCGTGCCAGAAAGCCTGGGATACTTTGTCGCGCGGCCCCAGTTCCATATATTTGTTTTTCGGCTCGCCCAGCGGCGTTTCGGGGCCCATGCCGTAGTCTTGCAGGTAACGGTAGCCATTTTTATTGACCAGAATACCGCCTTCACCGCGGCAACCTTCGGTCATCAGGATACCGGAACCTGGCAGGCCGGTCGGGTGATACTGAACGAATTCCATATCACGCAGCGGAACGCCGTGGCTCAGCGCCATGCCCATCCCGTCGCCGGTGACGATGCCGCCGTTGGTGTTATAGCGGTATACGCGGCCTGCGCCGCCTGTCGCCATTACCACGGCGTTGGCACGGATTTGCACCAGCGTGCCTTCCATCATATTCATTGCCACCAGGCCGCGCGCATGGTTGTCATCAACCAGAATATCCAGCACAAAATGTTCGTCAAAGCGCTGGATTTGCGGGAACTGCAGGGAAGTCTGGAACAGGGTATGCAGCATATGGAAGCCGGTTTTATCCGCGGCGAACCAGGTACGCTCGATTTTCATACCACCGAAGCGACGCACGTTAACGCTACCGTCCGGACGGCGGCTCCACGGGCAGCCCCATTGCTCCAGCTGCGTCATCTCAGTGGGACAATGGTGGACAAAGTAATCCACGACATCCTGCTCACACAGCCAGTCTCCGCCTGCTACCGTATCGTGAAAATGGTAGTCAAAGCTGTCATGATCCTGGGCGACAGCGGCTGAACCCCCTTCGGCAGCGACGGTGTGGCTGCGCATCGGGTACACTTTTGAGATCAGTGCGATTTTAGCATTGGGATTCGCCTGTGCGGCAGCAATTGCAGCACGTAATCCCGCGCCACCGGCGCCTATAATGGCAAGATCGGCTTGAAAGGTTTGCACGACATTCCTCCAGATTATTGTAATTTCACCCTCGCGCAGCCAGATAAAGCCTCTGGGTTCTGCGAAGTATGAATGCGTTTCCACTGCTCCTTTATGGGTACAACAGTATAGTCTCAGGGATGTCAGGGAAATTTGACGTGTTCGATTTTTTTAGCGTATCAGAGGGATGAATTATCATTGATTTTGATTAATTTAATTACTAAACCATCTGAAATCACTTTTTTTACCCTCCAGAAGGCACCCGATACGCCTGCGCAAAATTTGTTTCGCCCGCGCGTTGCGAGTAGACTTCGTGACCTTGTCTTAAACTGGAGAAAGAATCATGAGCGAAACGGCAACCTGGCAGCCGAGCGCGTCCATCCCCAATTTATTAAAACGTGCGGCGATTATGGCGGAAATCCGTCGTTTCTTTGCCGATCGTGGAGTGCTTGAGGTTGAGACGCCCTGCATGAGTCAGGCGACGGTCACAGACATTCATCTGTTCCCGTTCGAAACGCGTTTCGTCGGACCTGGCCATTCCCAGGGGATGAACCTCTATTTAATGACCAGTCCGGAATACCATATGAAACGCCTGCTGGCGGCAGGGTGCGGTCCGGTTTTCCAGCTATGCCGCAGTTTCCGTAATGAAGAGATGGGACGACATCATAATCCGGAATTCACCATGCTGGAGTGGTATCGCCCGCATTACGATATGTACCGCCTGATGAATGAAGTGGATGATTTGCTTCAGCAAGTGCTGGATTGTCAACCTGCGGAAAGTCTCTCCTATCAACAGGCGTTTCAGCGCCATCTGGAGATTGACCCGTTATCAGCAGATAAAACGCAACTGCGTGAGGCGGCGGCAAAGCTTGATTTAAGCAATATCGCTGATACGGAAGAAGACCGTGATACGTTGCTGCAACTGCTGTTCACGATGGGGGTTGAGCCGCATATAGGTAAAGAAAAGCCGACCTTTATTTATCACTTTCCGGCAAGTCAGGCATCGCTGGCACAAATCAGTACCGAGGATCATCGCGTCGCCGAGCGCTTTGAGGTGTACTACAAAGGTATTGAGCTGGCGAATGGTTTCCACGAACTGACGGACGCACGTGAGCAACAACAGCGCTTTGAACAGGACAATCGTAAGCGCGCCGCGCGCGGTCTGCCGCAGCAGCCGATTGACCAAAATCTACTGGATGCGCTGGCCGCCGGTCTACCGGATTGTTCCGGCGTGGCGCTGGGTGTTGATCGTCTGGTGATGCTGGCGCTGGGAGCAGAAAGTCTGGCGGACGTGATTGCTTTTACGGTCGATCGGGCGTAAATCTGAAATTCACTCTTTAGCGAGATAAAATGGCGCAATAAGCGCCATTTTGTAGCATATTTTTTCAATTATCCTCTGTTTGCCACAACATAAGGCTGGAGCTTTGATGCCATTTAGGTATCAATCCTGTGTTGATTTTTTTATCGCTGACCTTTGTAAAAAAGAAGGCGGCGTCAATCGGTGAGCGGCGTCTGGCAAACGCGCTCGAGCGTAAGGGATGGTTGAATGACCCACACGATAAAAAAGATGAGCCTTATTGGGCTTATCCTGATGATTTTTACTTCTGTTTTTGGTTTTGCGAATAGCCCGTCGGCGTTTTATTTAATGGGGTATAGCGCAATCCCGTGGTATATATTTTCTGCCTTGCTGTTTTTTATTCCATTCGCCTTAATGATGGCTGAAATGGGTTCCGCTTATCGCAAAGAAGAGGGCGGGATCTATTCGTGGATGAATAATAGCGTGGGGCCACGTTACGCGTTTATTGGCACGTTTATGTGGTTTTCATCGTATGTCATATGGATGGTAAGTACGGCGGCAAAAATTTGGGTACCGTTTTCTACTTTTGTTTTTGGCGCCGATATGACGCAGCACTGGCGTATTGCGGGGCTTGAGCCTACGCAGGTTGTCGGGCTGCTCGCCGTCGGCTGGATGATTCTGGTGACGTGTGTCGCCGCCAGAGGGATCAATAAAATTGCGCGAATTACGGCGGTCGGAGGTATTGCCGTAATGTGTCTTAATTTAGTTTTATTGTTAGTGAGTGTCGCTATTTTGTTATTAAATGGTGGGCATTTTGCACAAGAAATTAATTTTACCTCGTCACCGAATCCGGGTTATCACTCCGGCCTGGCAATGTTGTCATTTGTGGTATTTGCTATTTTTGCTTACGGCGGTATTGAGGCTGTCGGCGGACTGGTGGATAAAACCGAGAAACCGGAAAAGAATTTTGCGAAAGGTATTGTTTTCGCGGCTATTGTGATTTCAATTGGTTATTCTTTGGCGATCTTTTTATGGGGCGTCAGCACTAACTGGCAACAGATATTAAGTAATAGCGCCGTTAACTTAGGGAATATCACCTACATTCTGATGTCGAGTTTAGGCACGACATTAGGTAACGCGTTAAACCTTTCTCCGGACGCAGCGATGACGGTGGGCGTCTGGTTTGCGCGTATCACCGGCCTTTCTATGTTTCTGGCTTATACCGGCGCGTTTTTTACGTTGAGCTATTCACCGCTGAAAGCCATTATTCAGGGGACGCCAAAAGCGTTGTGGCCCGCGCCGATGACGACACTGAACGCTAACGGTATGCCGGCGACCGCTATGTGGCTACAGTGCGTGCTGGTGAGTCTGTTTATTTTGCTGGTCTCTTTTGGCGGTGACACCGCATCGGCGTTTTATAACAAACTCACGCTGATGGCGAACGTCTCAATGACCTTGCCATACCTGTTCCTTGCGCTGGCATTTCCCTTCTTTAAAGCGCGTCAGGATCTGGAGCGGCCATTTGTTCTCTTTAAAACCAAAGCCTCTACCCTGGTCGCGACGGGTGTTGTGGTGCTGGTGGTGACGTTTGCCAACGTCTTTACCATCATCCAGCCGGTGATTGAAGCTGGGGACTGGGACAGCGCCTTGTGGATGATCGGCGGCCCGATCTTTTTCTCGCTGCTGGCGATGGCGATTTATCAGAATTACAGCAGCCGCATGAGCGCCGATCCGGAGTGGGCGGCGGAGTAAAGGCCGTATGCCGGATAAGACCCGACGGGTCGCATCCGGCATTTCTTGCCTGGATCATGCGCTACAAACTGCCCGCCGGGCGGCTGGTTTTACCCGCTGACGTTAACGTTCTCCCCGTTTGTTTACCGCCGAGACTCTCCAGACGCATCTGGAACGGCGGGAACGGCATATCAATACCGTGCTCGCGGAAGCCCGCCAGAATCAATTGGTGGATCTCATGGCGTAATGGCATACGGTGTCCCATTTCCGCGGCATAGATACGCAGTTCGAAAATTTGAATACCCTGCTGGAGATCCACCAGAAAGATTTCAGGCGGCGGGTTGTCCAGCACCAAAGAACAGCGCTGCGCCGCCGTCAGCAGAATTTGCGTCACCTCTTCGCTATTGGCATCCGCTGGCGCCGGGATGGTTAACACCACGCGCGTAACGGAGTCAGACAGCGACCAGTTGATAAACTGTTCGGTGATAAAGGCTTTATTCGGCACGATAATCTCTTTACGATCCCAGTCGCTGATGGTGGTGGCGCGGGTATTGATTTTGGTCACGCTGCCGGTGAGATCGCGAATGGTCACCGTATCGCCGATACGAATCGGCTTTTCAAACAAAATAATCAGGCCGGAGATAAAGTTAGCGAAAATTTCTTGCAGGCCAAAACCAAGCCCAACGCCGAGCGCGGCCACCAGCCATTGTAGCTTCGACCACTCAATGCCGATCATCGAGAAACCGACCAGCCCGCCAATCAGCATTAACAAATATTTGGTGATGGTCGTGATGGCGTAACCGGTACCAGGCGTTAAATCGAGATGCTGTAATAACGCCAGTTCCAGCAGCGCAGGCAGATTACGCACCAACTGCGTGGTTATGATAAAGACCAGAATCGCAATGAGCACCGCCCCGAGGGTAATCGGCTCCAGGCTTTCCACGCCTTGCACCGTAGAGGTGACATCCCACAGCGAAATATTCTCCAGGAAGCCGAATGCCGAGTGAATTTCCGACCACAGTACAATTACCGATAGTAGGGCGATAAGCATCAGAATTGAGCGGACCAGACGCAGCGACTGAGCGCTAATAGCGTCAAGATCGATTTCACTTTCATCGATGTCGACCGCGCCTTCCAGGCTGGAGGAATGCGCCGGTTCTTCTTCGCCGCGCGCGCGCTGCGCCAGCATTTCCGCCCGACGATGTTTGGCGCGGTCAAAAGCCAGTCGGCGTCGTTGGATCAGCATCCAGCGGCGAATGACGTGATAAATGACCAGCAACAGGAACCAGATGGCGACCGAGGTTTCCAGTCTCGCCAGTAGCGCCTGCGCCGTGGCCAGATAACCCACTGCCGCTGCCAGAATCGCGATAAGCGGCGCGCCCATCAACATATTCCACAGCAGGCTGTTGACCATGTTGTCGCCGTTGCCTTCTTTATCAAGATAGAGCGGGATGCCCGCTTTTTTCAGACTCAGCGTGACCAGCGCCAGCGCGCCGCATATCAGGATGAAGCAAAGGCGGCCCAACGAGCCGGAAAACTCCCGATCGTTAAGATTATCAAACATGATCACTGCCATGATGAGCGGCACGATCAGCCCAATGCTCATCAGGTAGTAGCGCATCGCTTTCGCTACCCGGTTTCGCGGCCAGCCAAAATGCGCCACAAACAGGCCATTAGGGCGGGCAAACGCGGCGCAAATCATGACTACCCACAACAGCGGTACTGTCGCCGTCACGCCATCGCCGATGGCGACGGCCAGCGGATACGGCCAGGCTTCCTGTAGACCATAGCCGAGCGTCGCCCACAAGACCGGCAGCGGCGAGGCGACCAGAATCGACCAGAACACCGTTCGCAGCGTCAGCGAGAAGTGATCCTGGGTGACTTTCCCGACGCGCGAGGCCGAGCGCTCAAGGAACCGGTTGAAGTGTTGGCGTGAATAGAGGCTAAACCCGACCAGCGCCAGCGCGCCGAATAACGGCAGTAGCGTCTCTTTGCTGGTCAGCATCATGATGCTGGCTTTACCTAACTGATTAAACGTATCTAATGAGATAAGCCGGCGTAAATCCTGAACCAAATCAACAGGCCAGGAGAGCGATAGCGGGCTAACGTCAGCGGTCCAGAACAGATAACGGTGGGTCGCTTCATTAACCTCTTTAAGCGCATCCTCCAGTTGGCTGTTGGAGACTTTCAGTTTGGTCAGCTCCAGGATCAGCGTGTCGCCGCCCTGTAACAAAGAGTTGAGCAGCTCGCGCTGAGTGCGAAGCTGGGCGTCAAGGATCTGGTTTTGCTCGGCGGTCAGCGGCTGTCCATTGGCCTGACGTATTTGCCGTAGCTGCGGCTGCTTATTGAGTAACTCTTCATAGCGCATACGGTGGACGCGTAGCTGCGCCATTTCCGTATCAAGCTGCTGCGGCTTAGGCATCTCTGGCAGACGGGCGACCTGCGCGCGCAGCGCTTCGCCAAGCATGTTGGACACGCCAAGCCATTGCGACTGCTCCCGCAGCGTATTGAGCGCCTGGCGCACCTGTAACGTTTGGCTGGTAGCCTGTCGCTGCTGCGAGGCGACCAGATCCATCCGCTGCGCTTGTTGATTGAGTGCCTGTGACAGCTCGCGGTTGACTTTAAATTGTTCGACGATGCCTTCCGGCAAACCGGCGCTGTTTTCCGCCAGCAGCTCAGTGCTTTCCAGCGCGCGTTCCGCTTCACGTTGACGCAGGCTATTGAGCTGATTGCGCAGCGCCTGAAGATACGCATCCAATTGCTGACTCTGTTTTTCCGCCAGCTCGGAACGCAGACGAGCCAGTTCCTGCCGGTTGTTGGCGGACAGTTGCGCCAACTCCAGTTCGTCGACTAACGCTTTTAGTTTGGCGGACTCCGCCTGCATACTGAGACTTTGCGCCTGGCTAAGCGCGGCACTTCCGCCTGCGGCGCCGAGCCGTCGCTCAATCTCATTAAGCTGGCGGCGGGCATCGTTTTGCTGTTGGGGAAGCTGGCTGAGCGAGTCGGCGATCTCCCTGACGCGCTCCTGCTCCTGTTGCGCCTCGCGGGTTTTATCCAGTAGCTGGCTGCTAACCTGCAAGATCTCCTGATTTAACGCTTCGGTGGACATCTCTGGCGGTACGCTGCGAGGCTCATCGCGCAGATTATTCAACTGGGCGCGCAAGGTGGCGGATAGCTTAGGGAAATTATCAATAACGTGTTGATATTGTTTCGCGCGCTCAAGCGAGCCTTTTCGCTCTTCAAGCGCGTTTAAAGCAGTCTGGAGCGCCTCAACGGCTTCCGGCTGAGCGGGCTTCGCCGCTTTTGCCTGCTCCAGTTCCTGCGTGATTTGTTTGGCGTCGGGGGCCGTTGCGGCGAACGCCCCCGTGCTGAGGCACCAGGCCATCAGAAAAGCGATAATCAGGCGCACGTCAGCATTCTCTCTTGATTAGGTGTCGTCTTTTTTATTGTCAACCAGCGGGCTGGCGTCGTGTTCGGCTTTAATTTCTTCTGCCGGCAGCGGAGCAGGTTCTACCTCCGGCGCGACGAATGTTTCGGTCGACGTCGCCAGCGGTTGGCCAATTTTGGTAACGGACAGGCTTGCCAGCGACGCGATCAGATTCACTTTCCCCGGCGCAAATAAGTTGATGACCGTGGAACCCAGTTTAAAGCGCCCCATCTCCTGGCCTTTCAACAAGGCGACAGACCCTTCATGTTCGCCTTCTGGCCAGGTCCAGCGCTTGATGATGCCTTCGCGCGGCGGGGTAATGGTCCCCGCCCAGACGGTTTCGATACTGCCGACAATAGTTGCGCCGACCAGAATCTGCGCCATAGGACCGAACTCGGTATCAAACAGACAGATAACGCGCTCGTTGCGGGCAAACAGGTTGGGGACGTTTTGCGCGGTCAGATGGTTAACGGAGAACAGATCGCCCGGTACGTAGATCATTTCACGCAGGATGCCGTTGCATGGCATATGCACGCGATGGTAGTCGCGAGGGGAGAGGTAAGTGGTCACAAACGTGCCGTTGCGAAACTTATCCGCCATCAGGTAGTTACCCGCCAGCAACGCTTCAAGGCTGTAATTATGGCCTTTGGCCTGCAAAATTTTATCTTCTTCGATACGACCTAACTGGCTTATCACGCCGTCGGCAGGCATAACCAGGATGTTAGGATCGGTATTGAGCGGACGCACGTCATCACGCAGCGGACGAACAAAGAAATCATTGAACGTACGATAGCTGGCGGTATCCGGTTTTTGCGCCTCGGTCATATCAACTTTGTAATACTTTACGAAGAGATCGATAACCAGTTTTGTCAGCCATCCTGCTCGTTTGCTTGCGCCCCAGCCCGCCAGGCGAGTGAGCCATAGTTTCGGCAGAATGTATTGTAGCGAAAGTTTAAATGAGTTTAACAAGGTAGCCTCCAGGCCATTGTTGTTCCTGAACCGGCAGTTATACCGGTATCCTGAAAAAAGGGGACGATTCTAACGACGCCTAGCGTATCTGTCAGTCGTCCGTATCAGAAAAGTTTTTACGCGTTTTTACCTGCGCCATACTTTCAAGAATTCGGTGATAATTTTCGAAACGGGTTTCCGCAATAGCGCCGTTCTCTACCGCTTCGCGAATGGCGCAGCCTGGATCGGCGTCATGCTTGCAGTCCCGGTATTTGCAATGTCCCAAATAGTCATGAAATTCGACAAAGCCCCGGGTGATTTGTTCCGGCTCCAGATGCCATAAGCCGAACTCGCGCACGCCGGGGGAATCAATGACATCGCCGCCATGCGGGAAATGATACAGACGAGCAGCGGTAGTGGTATGTTGACCCAGACCGGAGACATTCGACACATCGTTCGTCAGAATCTCGTTCTGTAAGCCGAGCAGAGCGTTTAGCAGACTGGATTTTCCGACGCCGGACTGCCCGGCAAAAATACTGATGCGACCGGTTAACGCCTCTTCCAGCGGTTTCAGACCATCCTGCGTATGGCTGGAGACCATCAACACGCGATAGCCGATATTGCGGTAGATATCCATCTGCTCATTAACGAAGTCCATACCTTCGTCGTCCAGCAGATCAATTTTATTGAGTACGATAAGCGGCTCAACCTGTAGGGTTTCACAGCCGACCAGATAGCGATCGATGATATTCAGCGACAGCTCCGGCAAAATCGCGGAGACGATAACGATTTGGTCAATGTTGGCGGCAATAGGCTTCACGCCGTCGTAGAAGTCCGGGCGCGTCAATACCGAGGTGCGCTCATGCACCGCTTCAACGATGCCTTTTACGTTGACGCCCTCTGCGGCGGCTTTGCCCGGACGCCAGACGACGCGATCGCCCGTCACCAGCGAACGGATAGTGCGGCGGATATTGCAACGGTGAACCTCGCCGTCAGCAGACTCCACATCGGCATGCATACCAAAACGGCTAATGACGATACCTTCTGCAGGCTCGCCAAACAGGTTGTCATCGTAGTCGGCTTTCTCCGCGGACGTTTTTAAACGACGCTGGTGATTGGCGTTCACACGGCGCTGCTGGCCTTTGGAGAGTTTATTTTTGCTCAATCGTACTGGCTCCTGGTCGCCCATAGTGGGCAAAACATCTATGATACACGCAATTGTAGATGAATATAGTCACAGTGAATGTGACCTCTGAAGGGTGGAAAATAGCATGAGTGCCGATGAAAACAACCTGATTTGGATCGATCTGGAGATGACAGGTCTGGACCCCGAGCGCGATCGCATTATTGAGATAGCCACGCTGGTGACGGATGCCAGCCTGAACATTCTGGCGGAAGGGCCGACGATTGCGGTACATCAATCCGATGCGCAACTGGCGTTAATGGATGACTGGAACGTGCGCACCCATACCGGTAGCGGCCTGGTAGATCGCGTTAAGGCAAGTACGATGGGCGAACGAGACGCTGAACTGGCGACGATTGAATTTCTGAAAACGTGGGTGCCTGCGGGTAAGTCGCCGATTTGCGGTAACAGCATCGGTCAGGATCGTCGTTTTCTGTTTAAATATATGCCGGAACTGGAGGCCTACTTCCACTATCGCTATCTGGATGTCAGTACGCTCAAGGAACTGGCGCGCCGCTGGAAGCCGGAGATTCTGGCCGGCTTTACCAAGCAGGGCACGCACCAGGCGATGGATGATATTCGCGAGTCGGTGGCGGAGCTGGCTTACTACCGCGAGCATTTCATTAAGCTGTGAGGCGTAACATGCCGGATGGCAACGCCAGAGCGTCTCATCCGGCAGCTCTCCCGCCACTGAATTACTGCGTAAACCATTTCTCTTGCATTTGCGCATATTCCGGCGACGCTTTCACCTTATCGAGCGCGGCATTAATTTCTTGCAATAGCGCGTCGTTGCCTTTGCGTACCGCAATGCCTAACCCTTTTCCGTAGTAGTCAGGATCGCTGGCGCGTTCATCCATGATGGCGTAATCCGGATTGTTTTTTAGCCACTTACCAATCGCGGCGACATCGCCAAACACGCCCTCAAGACGGTTATTTTTCAGATCGGTAAAGGCGTTTAGATAGCTGTCATAGGCGACAGGCGTGATGGCTTGTTGTTTATCCTGCAAATAGCGCTGATGCGTTGTACCGTTTTCCAGACCGACTTTTTTGCCTTTCAGATCGGCAAAAGTGTGATAAGCCCCTTTACGCGTGACGACTACCGCCGATAAACCTTCGTAATAGGGTTGGCTAAAGGAGACCTGCTGCTCACGTTTGGGCGTCATATCCATACCGGCGATCACCGCATCAAACTTTTTGAAGCGTAGGCTGGGGATCAGACTATCAAAGCTCTGGTTAGTGAATGAGCACTCCGCTTGCATCTCTTTGCAGACCGCGTTGGCGACATCAATATCGAAACCAACAATTTTATTATCGGCATCGACAAACTCATAGGGCGCATAGGTGGCAGAGGTGCCAAAATGTAATGTTCTGGCGGAAACGGAAGCGGCGTGAACGGAGAGGCTGGCTAACAGCATGACAATAAGTTTTTTTTTCATCTTGATCCCTGATATCAGTTGGATGTTGTGGTCACCGTGCTATTCTTTTTTTGGCGCAGGGTGCTATTCTGATTCTGTGCCTTTAGGCGTGGCGTGAAAAGTTTTTTGTTGCATAGCGCACGCTTTGCTCGTTTTTTGTCTTGTTTGGTGATTTAATCAGCATTCAAACAAAAATCGCGAAAAAATGCGTTCAGGGGCTTGCAGCTAAATGGATTTCTCGTATAATGCGCCTCCCGTAACGACGCAGAAATGCGAATTACGACAGCAACAAATTTGCGGGAATAGCTCAGTTGGTAGAGCACGACCTTGCCAAGGTCGGGGTCGCGAGTTCGAGTCTCGTTTCCCGCTCCA
>NZ_JBGDVS010000018.1:0-35723 GCF_046551635.1 Salmonella sp. SAL04157 | reverse complement strand
GGGTTTTAATAACTGGCTTAAAGCTGAAAGCTTTCCGGAACCCCCAGCCTAGCTGGGGGTTTTCCATAGACAAAAAAGGCCGCTTAATAATAAGCGGCCTGTATTAGTGTTATATAATGTCGTTTATTTAACGAAATGTTTTCTTAACGTTAAGCATAAAGCCTTTATCGCTGATACCGTCTTCCTTCCACTGGTACGCATCCAGATGTAGCGCAGTATCATTGCTGCTATATTTCACGCCGATGGTTGCCAGGCCATTAACTCCGCCGCCTTTTTGACCGTCATCTATGCCGAACGATTGACCCGCCGCACCCTGTAATGACGCTGTACGCTGGCTCTTGCTGTAGCTCAGGTTCGGGCCACCTTCCAGGGTAGCGGTGGCGCTCCAGCCGTCTTTCCCGGCGTAATCCAGCTTCAGGCCGACAAGAGAGTCTACCGCCGTTTCGTTGCCAGAATTCATGGACAGGTTAAAATCTCCGGCGCTGCGCTCTTTGTAGCCATCTTCCTTGGTGTGACGGAATTTCACCCCGGCATACGGCGTGACTTTCAGCGTATCACTCATCAGAGTGAAGGTTTTTGCCCCTTCGCTGCGGAACTCAAGGTACTGCTGACGTACGTCGGAATCCGCCACCTTGTTGGTGTCGCCATACGAGACGGAGCGACTGCTGTCCAGGTTATGCACGTCATAACGCAGGCTGTTATTCCACGCCAGACCTTCATCAAACGCCATGCTGTGCTTCAGGCCGAAGAACTGACTGTAGCCGCCGGTCAGGCCGTTATCGCCCGCGGTTTTCGAACCGTCGCCATCCAGACGCGCAATACCGTACTCCAGCGTCAGATTCTGGCTTGTGGTCAAATCCAGCTTCTGGCGCAGCGCCAGCATGTCGTACTGAGTGTCGTTGCCCAGTTCAGCGCGCGGGTCGCCTTTCGCCACTACGTTAAACGCCAGGCCGTCTTTAATCTGCGGGGCCGCGTCGGCCAGCATGTTAAAGCGGTTACTGAGGATGCGCGCTTCGCGGAACACGGTGGTGGCCTGAGCGCCGCTGACCTGTTTCAGGGCGTTGTTCAGTTCGGCGGTGGTGCCAACGTTGAGGCTGGTATACAGCTCGTTGTTGGTGTAACCGGCGTCGATCGCACTCGCCACGCCGGAGACGCTGGCGTCGGTCGCCACATCGGCATAGGCGTTTTTGGTCATCGTGACGTCAACGTTGCCGTCGCTGTCCTGGCTTCCCTGTGCGTTCCACACCACGGTGGTGGACTGGATAGCGCCGGCGTCAGACAGGTTGCTGCCTTCGACCACGTTGTCGAAGCTGACGGTGGTGTCGGCGGTACCTGCGGCAAAGCCGGTGTTGATTTCCACGCCGTTCATGCTGGCGTTGCTGACCTTGAGCTTACCGGCGCTGCCGTCGGCGCTGGTGCCGACCACGTAGCCGGACAGGTTGTTGGTGGTGGATGAGCCTGCGCTGTCGCCGGTTGTCACGGTCGCCATGCCATCGTTAATGGTCGGTTCCGTTGGCGCAATGAAGTCAACATAATGCACTTCCGTACCGTCGCCGTTTTCACCGCTGCCTTCGATGGTTTTACCGCTCTGCTTGATAAAGCCGGAGCCGGTTACGCTGTCATCAATATAGACCGTACCGTTGTTGACGATATGGCCGTTGCTGCTCAGTTGACTGAATGCATAAGAATTGCTGGCGTAGATATTGATAGTGCCGTTGTTTTCGATAACCGCATCGGATTTGGCATCAGACTCAAGCTGCATCCCGACCATGCCGGTCTGCGTGGTGCCTTTAGTACCGACGTTAATTTCACCGTTGTTGACCATCTTCGCGCTGCCATGCGCCGACATCGCCACATTGCCGGTTTTATCAATGTTGATGGTGCCGTCGTTAATCGCCTTGCTGCCGCCGTTATTTTTCGCCGTGGTGATCTGCCCGTTAATAACACCGGTGCTGCCGTTATACAGGGTGTGCCCGCTCCCGCCGGTGGCGATATCGGCATCGCTATTCACCGTTCCCCAGTTATTGAAGGCGCCAGCCCACAGGCCGTCGTTTATTAGCGTTACAACGCCGCCTTCGAGGTTATTAAACGTACCGCCTTTATCAACAGAACCATTGTTGATGATCCCTGCGTTATTAACGGTTGCGGCACCGGTAAAGTTCAGCTTATCGATTTCGCCGCCTGAGTAGTTATTCAGTACCGTACTGCCCGATGCGCCGACCCAGGCCGACACTGTGCCTGTGTTATTCATGGTGCTGGCCCACTGCTCAACCGCGTTCATGGAGCCGCTGTTGTTGATAATGGAACCCGCTACCGTGGTCCCCGTTTTCCCGGTCACGGTGCCGGTATTGTTGAACACGCCGCCGTCTACGGAAACGGCAGCCGTTGTTCCCTCGTTGGTATAGACGCCGCCTTTGTCGATGCCGACGCTGCTGATGCTGCCGGTGGACTCGTTGGTGACATCACCGTAATTTCTGACGGTGACCTTGCCGCCGCTGACGATGCCTGCGTTGGTGACGTGTACGGTCTGCGTTGCGATCGGACTGGTGATAATGGTTTCGCCAGTAAGCGTTTCACCTGCGGCGGTAATGACATCGCCATCAGCAAAAGCCAGGGAGACGTTGCTGTCGGTCGGGTTGTACTGGTCGCTGCTCTGACAGTTGCTGTCAAAGCACACGGTGCCGTAGTTAATCACGCTGCTGTTGTTGTCGGCCAGGAACGGTTTACCGTAAGAGGCATCGATATTGATGGTGCCAGTGGTATCGTTGATGACGGTCCCGCCGTTGAGCGCCGCCATGCCGACCAGCTGGTTATCATCAATTTTGGTGACGCCCTCATCGGCGGTGAGATTAATGGTGCCCTGGTTAATGGCGGTTCCGCCATTGAGCGCCATCATGCCGAACCCGGCGTTATTAACGTTAATGGTGCCGGTATTGGTGGCTGTGGCGTCGCCGTCACCGCCATCAGTTGAGCCTGCGACCATACCTGCACTGGTGAGATAGAGCGATGACGGATGCCAGTAGCTTGTGCTGGTAATATCACCTTCATCGTCCAGCGTCGGGACAAAACCATCCAGATAAATATCGCCTGCGTTTAGCGCCGCTCCTTTGATGGCGCTAACGCCATATACGCCTGCGCCCTGCAAATGGATGGCGGCGTCTTCATCATTGACAACATCGCCATATCCAGAAGCGAGCATTGCATAGAAGGTATGGTTGTACCATTTCAGCGGGAAAAAGGAAAAACCTTTATATTTTACAGGTTGCTGGTCAGATATGATGGTGATATCACCGCCAGATTGGTTATGAATTACCGAACCTGCGTCGTCGGCGCGGGCAACGGCAGTACGATCGTCGCCGCCGCCGTTACTGGTTGCGTAAACCAGGATCTCACCGCTGTTGCTGATAGTTGCGCCATTGTCGACGCGCATAATGGAATAGACGCCGTGGCTTGTGATATCGCCCTGGTTCGCAATTGATGAATTTTCTCCGTTAGCGACTAATAGCGCATTGTTAATGGAAGCGCTAACATCTATATAATTGACATTAATATCAATGATTGAATTGTCATCCAGAATCAGAGAACCGCCGTTACTGACCTTGGCCAGTGTGACAGCGCCTCCTATCATGGTGGCTGTATCTATTGTGGACTGACCGCTTAGCGTAACTTCGCTGTCGCCGTTGAGATTGATGCCTGTGACGATGCTGACCGAGCCATCCGTATTCTGGCTATGGGTAATGCTAATACCGCCGCGGATATCTACGTTGTTACCCTCGCCCGTAACGTTCAGACCGATAACGCTCAACGCTTGTCCACTGACTGTCGACAGATCGCCGACGTTGATGTCAAATGTGCCATCAAGGGTGATATCGTTGTTGGCGCCGTTAACGGTGACGCCGGTTAGCGGGGTATCGCCGGCGATCAAAGAATTTTGCTCGAACTCAGCGCTCATATTCACGTTGCCTGCGATATTGACGGTGTTGCTGTCGCCGCTCACGTTTACGCCCGTCGCGCCGCGGAATACGCCATCGCTGTCCTGCACGGAAATAACGTTAATATCGCCATCCAGCGTAACCTGTGACGTATTGCCGCTCACCAGCGCGCCGGTGCCGTTGAGGCTGACGTTAATATTCCCTTTGTTGCGGAAGGCGTTTTGTTCGCCAGCGACCACAAAACCCACCGAGTCCTGATCGCGGACGGTGGCGTTACCGGTATTTTTTGCTTCATTTCCGGTACCGTAGGTGATGATACCCATCGCGCCGTCGGTGACCAGCAGATCGCCCGCCTGGGTCAGACTGCCGTTGTCGCCATTGATAACTACAGCGGCAGAGCCTGCGCCATCCACTGCGATATCGCCGGTATTGGCGATACGGGCCTTACTGCCGTCAATTCGCGTACCGGTCGCGCCGCCGGAGATGGTCTGATCGCCTTCATTGATAATGAGCGTGTTATCGCCATCGACATACAACGCAGCGGACCCCGCGCCGCTGACGGTGGTGTCCCCGACATTATCGATAACCGCGTTGTCGCCGATAATATGGCCGCCGGTGGCACCGTCGGTGATGGTCATATCGCCGTCGTTGCTGACGCGCGCGTTATTGCCGTCAATGGTGGTGCCGGTGGAACCTGCGCCGCTGATACTGGAGGTACCAGTATTCTGAACCGTGGCGTTGTCGCCGTCGATGATGATGGCGGTGCCGCCGCCGCTCACGGTAATGTCGCCGGAGAAATCGGTGGTGGTATTATTACCGGAAATCAGCGCGCCGATGGCGTTGTCTACCGTTGAATGGCCCGAAATGGTGTTGGTGGTGCCGTCGCCGGAGATCACCATGCCGGTGGCACCGTCGGTCACACTGGAGTCCCCGGTGAGCGTGTTGACGGTTCGATCGCCGGAAATAATCACGCCGGTGCGATCCTGGCCGCTGATATCCATGCCGCGATCGGAGGTATGCGATTCGCCGTCGCCGGTGATAACCGTGGTGTTATCGTCGGCAATAATCAGATAGCCCCGGCTGTCGTACTTCCAGTAGAGACCGTTTTCCTGGGTGCCTTCAATCACGGCGGCATTGGCGTCAGTCACGTCCCAGCCGGTGACGTTCAGCGTTTTGCCGTCTTCGGTGGTCAACTGCCACTGGTCATCCTGTTCTGAATAATTCCACACGGCGCCCTCGAGAACGCTGCCGTTATCCAGTTTGAAGCTATCGAAGGCCAGGGTGTCTTTGCCTTTATCGATGGTGACGCCGTTGCTGAAGGTAGTAACAGAATTATCTGTGGGCGTGTCGTCGTCATCGCCGCTATCGTCAGGCGGGGTCACATCGTCATCGCCGCTATCATCGGGCGGGGTCACATCGTCATCGCCGCTATCGTCAGGCGGGGTTACATCGTCATCGCCGCTATCATCAGGCGGGGTCACATCGTCATCGCCGCTATCATCGGGCGGGGTGACATCATCATCGCCGCCATCGTCGGGCGGGGTGACGTTGCCGCCATCGTCGGGCGGAGTGACGTTGCCGCCATCGTCGGGCGTAGGGGGGGTATAAGAATGATTAGAATCTCCGCCACCGTTATTTTCAACGCCAATAGCCACACCTGCGACCAGCGCAGCAACGCCGCCAGCAACCCAGCCCCAGTGATTATCATTTTCAGGTAATGTAGCAAGGCAGGTCGGTGAGAGTTTTGCGCGTTTTTCTTTAGGCAGGGAGGAGATATTACTGGGACATTCTTTTTCATCATCGTTATTTTCTGCGGCGATGGCCGGAATGTAATAACTTTGTAGCGTTAAAGCGATCGCGATAGAAATAAGTTTTTTCTTTTGCATAGGATTCATCCTTAATTAATATTTTCCTTGCGTACTAAACATATGCAGAGAGCGATACAGGCAATGATGAAATGGCCAGAAGAAAATTATGCTTTAGTGTTTATTTTATCACCCGATAACCAGGTCAGGTCAAATTGAGTGCTTAACGGTGTTATTTATTAGGTGAATGAATGATGGGGGAATTTGACGAATAAAAGGGTTTTTACGCAATATTATTAATATTTAAATTCACATGGTGTATTTAAAATGGATTGCTTAATTTAATTTTAAGTAAAAATAATTTGGGGTTACGAGTAGTTGTAAAATAATGCCCTGAATAACAGGGCCTTATTTTAATTAATGATTAGAGAACCAATTTAATTTATCGCGTAAACCAACGACCCGGCCAACGATAATCAGCGCCGGGCTTTCAACCTGTTGCGCTAATTCCCCGAGCTGCGTCAGCACACCGTGGACGACGCGTTGCTTCACGGAGGTGCCGTTTTCTACCAGCGCAACCGGCATATCGGCCTGCATACCGAATGCGATCAGTTTTTCCTGGATAGTTGCTGCCTGATTAAGCCCCATGTAGAACACCAGCGTCTGTTTTTCTGCCGCCAGGTTTTCCCAGTCCAGCTCGCCGCCGGTTTTCAGGTGACCCGTGACCAGACGTACGCTCTGGGCGTAATCGCGATGGGTTAGCGGAATACCGGAGTAGGCGGAGCAGCCGGAAGCCGCGGTAATCCCCGGCACGACCGAGAAAGGAATACCGGCATGGCACAGCGTTTCCAGCTCTTCGCCGCCGCGACCAAAGATAAAGGGATCGCCGCCTTTCAGGCGTACCACGCGTTTACCTTTTTGCGCTTCACGCAGCAGGATCTGGTTGATTTCCTCCTGTGGGACGCAGTGGTAACCCGCGCGTTTCCCCACAAAGACCCGATCGGCATCGCGGCGTACTAGGTTCATAATGTCGTCGGAGACGAGGCGATCGTAAACCACGATATCCGCCTGTTGGATTTGTTGTAACCCTTTCAGCGTGAGCAGTCCGGCATCGCCCGGCCCGGCGCCAACCAGCACGACTTCGCCACGGTGATCCAGCGGTTCGCTAAACAGGTGTTCGGTTGTCGCGTTAACCGCTTTCTCATCGGCATTCGCCAGCGACTGCGCCAGCCGGTCATTGACGAAAAATTTTTCCCAGAAGCGACGACGTTCGCCCATCGTGGCAAACTGCTTTTTCACTCGGGCGCGGAGTTGTCCGGCATAGCGCGCGACCTGCCCCAGATGCTGCGGCAGCAGCGACTCCAGTTTCTCGCGCAGCAGACGCGCCAGCACCGGAGAAGTGCCGCCCGAGGAGACGGCGACCATCAGCGGCGAGCGGTCAATAATGGAGGGCATGATAAAGCTGGCGGCTTTCGGCGCATCCACCACGTTGCAGAAGATGCGGCGTGACTCCGCCGCTTCGCTGACGCGCTGGTTGACGGTATCGTCGTCGGTGGCCGCGATCGCCAGCCAACACGAGTCGAGAAGCGTTTCGTCGAACGGTCCCTCAACCAGAGTCAACATGCCTTCATTTGCCCATACGGTGAACTGTGGAATAAAGGTGAGCGCATTGACCGTTAAACGTGCGCCTGCTTCCAGCAATAACCGTGCTTTGCGTTCTGCGACATCGCCACCGCCGACGATCAGACAGTCGCGGTCGCGTAATTGACAAAATATAGGCAAATGGTCCACGACATTACCCCTTAATTATTGGCAGCAGCCTCTGGCTGATTGATTTTTGCCGGAGCCGGACGCTCCGATTTCGGCGTAGCATACCAATAACCCAATCCCATGAACACGACGCCGGACAAAGTATTACCCAGAGTGACCCACAACAGATTGTGTCCGATTCCGGACAAGGTATAAGCGTCGCTGTGATGACCAAACCAGGAGAGGGCGAACAGCGTCATATTCGCGACAGAGTGCTCGTAGCCGGAAGCGATAAACGCCAGCAGACACCACCAGATAGCAAGAAATTTCGCCGTGCCTTCGGTGCGGATCGCCATCCAGATTGCCAGACAAACCAGCCAGTTACACAGCGCGCCTTTGAAGAACAGTACCGTGGCGGGCGCGGTGGTTTTCGCCAGCGCGACTGAGTGAACGATGCTGGTATCGACCGGCAACAAACTGCCGCCGCCCCAGCTGTAAAGCAGGGCGACAAAGACGGAGCCGACCAGGTTGCCGAGCCAGGTTTGCGGCAGGATAGCCCACATTTGACCGTGGCTGATGGTGCCAGCTTTGACGCCCAGCGTCAGGAACATGGTGTGGCCGGTAAACAGTTCGGAACCGGCGATGATGACCAGCGTTAAGGCGATACCAAAAGTGGCACCCATTACCAAAGGACGCACGGACGGGTCGAGCAGATTGCCGAGGGTGAAAATAAGAATGATGCCGAGACCGACATAAGCCCCGGCCATTGCCGAACTGACCCAGAAGCCGAGCGGATTATTCGCCGACAGGCGTGCGATGCGCGCAGCGTTAGCCGCACACTTATTGATAGTGTCTGTAAACATTTGATTATCCTTTTCTCACTTCATCCTTTGCACTGCCTCTTTGTTGGCTGCCCTCGCTCACCCCAGTCACATAGTGAACTATGCTCCTGGGGATTTGCTCAGTTGCCGCCGCGATGCAGTACAAATGATTTTGTGATAACAATTAAAATGAAAAAAAATACAAAAAAGGGGAGGCGTTGCGCCTCCCAAAAATAATTAACCGCGCAACTGCACCACGCCGTCTTTTACCCGCGCGTCGTAATGTTTCACAGAGAACTGCTCATCTTCCATGCACAAACCATCGCTCAGGCGGAAGCGCTGCTTTTTCAACGGGCTGGCGACCCACAGTTCGCCCTGGTGTTCCGCAATCAGTCCACGAGACAGCACACTGGCCTCAAAGAACGGGTCGATGTTGCTGATCGCGAACACCTGATCGCTATGGTAAGGACGGAAAATCGCCACCTGTTCGCCGCCTGACAGCGCGCAGACGCCGGTTCCCGGCAGGATGTCATCGATTTTGCAGATGTTTTGCCACTGGCTCATGCGTTTTCCTCCACCAGAGTGACCGGGATACGTTCATACGGCGTGGCCGGTCGATGCTGTTCACGTTCCGGGACGACCTGGACATTTGGGTCGCGCTTGTCGCTGTTGATGAAGTGTTTGAAACGAACCTGCGCCGCTGGCGTGTTGACGGTCTCCGTCCACTCGCAGACCACCGCTGCACGCAGGCGCGCCATCTCTTCTTCCAGATGTTCGTTCAGGCCCAGCTTGTCGTCGATGATGACCGATTTCAGATAGTCGATGCCGCCTTCCAGGTTGTCTAACCACGGCGCGGTACGGGTCAGTTTGTCGGCGGTACGGATGTAGAACATCATAAAGCGGTCGAGATACTTGAGCAGCGTTTCGCGATCGAGATCGGCTGCCAGCAGATCCGCATGACGAGGTTTCATGCCGCCGTTACCGCAAACGTACAGGTTCCAGCCTTTCTCAGTGGCGATGATACCCACATCTTTACCCTGCGCTTCCGCACATTCACGGGTACAGCCGGAGACGCCGAACTTCATCTTGTGCGGGGTGCGAATGCCTTTGTAGCGGTTTTCCAGCTCCACGCCGAAACCGACGCTGTCGCCCACGCCGTAGCGGCACCAGGTGCTGCCGACGCAGGTTTTCGCCATCCGCAGCGCTTTGGCGTACGCGTGACCGGTTTCGAAGCCCGCTTCAATCAGTTGACGCCAGATTTCCGGCAGATCGTCTTTTTGCGCGCCAAACAGACCGATACGCTGAGAACCGGTAATTTTGGTATAGAGGTTAAACTCGCGGGCGATACGCCCCACGGCCACCAGACCTTCCGGGGTGATTTCACCACCCGCCGAGCGCGGGATCACCGAGTAAGTACCGTCTTTCTGGATATTCGCCAGGAAGTTGTCGTTAGTATCCTGTAGCGGCGTGTGCTGCGGCTTGAGGATGTATTCGTTCCAGCACGACGCCAGCAGCGAACCGACGGTCGGCTTACACACTTCGCAGCCGTAGCCTTTACCGTGTTTCGCCAGCAGTTCTTCAAAGGTTTTAATGCCTTCCACGCGGATTAAGTGGAACAGTTCCTGACGAGAATAAGCAAAGTGCTCGCACAGGTTGTTGTTGACTTCAATACCCTGTTTCGCCAGTTCGGCGTTCAGTACCTGCGTCACCAGCGGGATGCAGCCGCCGCAGCCGGTTCCGGCTTTGGTTTCCGCTTTCAGCGCCGCCACGGTATGGCAGCCTTTATTGATAGCGGCGATCAGATCGCCTTTAGTCACATCGAAGCAGGAGCAGATCTGCGCGCTGTCCGGCAGTTTATCCACGCCGATAGAGGGTTTACCACTGCCCGCGTGCGACGGCAGGATCAGCGAATCCGGGTTTTCCGGCAGTTCGATGGCGTTCAGTACCAGTTGCAGCAAATTGCCGTAATCGCTGGTGTCGCCGACCAGTACTGCGCCGAGCAGCGTTTTGTTATCTTCGCTGACAATAAGACGTTTGTAGACTTCTTTGCTTTCATCGAGGTAAACGTAGCTACGCGCGCCCGGCGTGCGGCCATGCGCGTCGCCGATGCCGCCGACGTCCACGCCCAGCAGCTTCAGCTTGGCGCTGAGATCCGCCCCTTCAAAGGCGTTTTCACTGCCGAGGATATGGTCAACGGCGACCTGGGCCATTTTATAGCCTGGTGCGACCAGACCGTAAACGCGGTTGTTCCAACTGGCGCACTCGCCGATAGCGTAGATATCCGGGTCGGACGTCTGGCAGGTGTCGTTAATCACGATCCCGCCGCGCTGCGCGACGGCCAGACCGCACTGGGTAGCCAGCTTGTCGCGTGGGCGAATACCGGTAGAGAAGACGATAAAATCGACTTCCAGCTCGCTGCCGTCGGCAAAACGCATAGTCTTACGCGCTTCGTTACCCTGCTGAACAATCTCTTGCGTGTTTTTACTGGTGTGTACACGCACGCCCATGCTTTCGATCTTGCGACGTAGCTGCTCGCCGCCCATCTGATCGAGCTGTTCCGCCATCAGCATTGGCGCAAATTCAATGACGTGCGTTTCCACTCCGAGGTTTTTCAGCGCGCCAGCGGCTTCCAGCCCCAGCAGACCGCCGCCGACCACCGCCCCGCGCTTGCTGCGACGGGCGCAGGCTTCGATAGCGTTGAGGTCTTCAATGGTACGGTAAACGAAGCAATCCTGGGTTTCGGAGCCTTTAATCGGCGGAATCCACGGATATGAACCGGTCGCCATGATCAGCTTGTCATAATAAACGGTACGACCCGCGCTGGAGTGAATCACTTTCTCCTGACGGTTAATAGTAATTGCGCGTTCGCCAACCAGTACCTTCACGCCGTGCTTCTCGTAAAATCCTTCACGCACCAGAGAGAGCTCTTCCGCGGTGTGGTGAGAGAAGTAGGATGACAGGTGGACACGGTCATAGGCTTTACGGGGTTCTTCACAGAACACGGTAATGTCGAACAGGCTAGCGTCGGATTTATCAAGGAGATCCTCAATAAAGCGGTGGCCGACCATACCATTACCGATAATAGCGAGTCTGACTTTGCTCATTTTTGCCTCGATTTCTTTTTTATTACCGCCTACCTTAACGATTCAGCAACCCCGCTTATTGATGTAAATCAAATTCACCTTTATATACCTCTTAATGGGTATGTGGCTGATTTGTCTGGATTTTTATAAGTGGCGGAATTGTCAGGTTTTTCAGGTTTGTACAAATAACATACAAAATGAGGGGTTTTTAGACCAACAGGCCTACCTCGTCAGGAGGGAGGATAGAGTGCCGGAGGGCGACGTCGCCTTATCCGGCCTACCAACAGCTTACGCTGTAGGCCGGATAAGACGCATCGCGTCGCCATCCGGCAATCATTATCAATGCGCCGCTGGCGCGCTATGCTGACGATGACGGGACACAAAGCCGAGCGCAAAGCACATCACAAAGACCACCGCATACAGACCATTCGCGGTGAGTAACGCCGCCTGTGGACCGCTGTGCGCCACAATCGGGCCGGTGACGACGAAGGTCAGCATCGTTCCGATGGTGCCGCAGGTCAGAATAAAGTTAACCAGCTTAGGCGAGGCCACTTTCGTTTGCTGCGATCCCAGCGTAATGATGGAGGTATAAATGGCGCTGGAGAAGAAGCCCAGCATCAGAATAAACCACGGCATATGCGCCTGCGTGCCGGTAATAAACAGATACATCAGGACCGCCGCCATACCCGCCAGTACGGTCAGGATGCGTTGCAGATCGAAAAAGCGCAGGATAAAGCTGAACGCCCACATACCAAACATATAGGACATCCAGAAATCACTCACCAGCGCCCCGGCGTCATTCAGGCTCATGCCGAGGCCTTTGGCGTATTCCGGCACCCAGGAGATAAAGCCCAATTGACCGAGGATATAGCACAGCGCGGCGACGGCGAGAAACAGTACGCCAATGCCCCATTTTTCTTTGACGACAGGCGCCTGAGAGTGCTGCGCATGTTTACCCAGCGCCGGAAATTCACAGCCGAAGGTCAGGATGAAAATCGCCAGGTAGACCAGGCCGATGCAGGCGTAGACCCAGTACCACTCAATACTACGCGCCAGCAGGAAGGCGGCGACCATAGGAAAAATCATCCCCGCCATGCTGAAGAAGGAGTCGGTAAACAGCAGTCGGGAACCGCGCTGACGCCCTTCATACAGTTGCGTAATCAGGAAGGTGCCAATCGACATGGTGATCCCGCTGACCAGCCCCAGCACAAACATCGCCGCTGAGAACAACGCAAGGCTATGGCTGAACATCAGCCCGGCCACCGCCAGCACCATCAGGATAAAACCAAAGCGTAGCTGTGTTTTCAGCGGGATGATTTCCATCAGCCACGCATTGAGGAAGATCGAGATCAAAATCCCGGCGTTCAGGAAAGTAAAGGTGTTACTCATGCTGGAAACGGGCAGCTGAAAATAGTCTGCGATATTTCCCATCACCATCCCGGTGACAATCACCAGCGCCCCGGTCAGGGCGTAGGAAAGAAAGCTGATCCATGTGAGCTTGATGCGGTTGCTGTTAGTCATGTCTGGCCTTGAAGAGAAGTGAAGCGCGTGGAGGGCGCGTTAAGCGGGCAGATTTTAGGCGCTTTTGTGATGCATTTAAATAATTATTAGTGATAGTAATGTTCATTGCATTTTTTAATGTGATGTTTGTCACATCATGTTGCAAGAATACGGCGTTGCGTCGTAACGTTACATTTGTTTCATATACGTAAAATTAGGTAAAGGGCTGGCCTGGCCCAGGAAGGCTCTTTAAAATCATTCCACTTGCTTTATTTCTGCTCTCTTTAAGGAAATCTCATGCTCAAATCGACTCTGGCGGCTGTCGCAGCTGTTTTCGCTCTTTCTGCTCTTTCTCCCGCAGCGTTGGCAGCAAAAGGCGATCCTCATGTGCTGTTAACCACCTCCGCCGGGAATATTGAGCTGGAGCTGAACAGCCAGAAAGCGCCGGTTTCTGTGAAAAACTTTGTCGATTACGTCAACAGTGGTTTCTATAACAACACTACGTTTCACCGCGTTATTCCTGGCTTCATGATTCAGGGCGGTGGTTTTAACGAGCAGATGCAGCAGAAGAAACCGAATCCGCCGATTAAGAATGAAGCCGACAACGGTCTGCGTAATACTCGCGGCACGATCGCGATGGCGCGCACCGCAGATAAAGACAGCGCCACCAGCCAGTTCTTTATTAACGTCGCGGATAACGCTTTTCTCGACCACGGCCAGCGCGACTTTGGCTATGCGGTATTTGGAAAAGTGGTAAAAGGTATGGATGTCGCCGATAAAATCTCACAGGTACCGACGCACGATGTCGGGCCTTATCAGAATGTGCCGACAAAACCAGTCGTTATCCTTTCCGCGAAAGTCCTGCCATAAAATAAAATATGACTGCGCGGGTGCGAGCCGCCCGCGTTTTCTCCCTGTCTCAGCGTAACCTGAAATTGCTGCTTATACTTGTGGTCAAGCACAGACATATTCAGGGAGGCCAGGTGAAGAAACTTACCGATAAACAAAAGTCACGCTTTTGGGAACAGCGGCGCAACGTTAACTTCCAGCAAAGCCGCCGTCTCGAAGGTATTGAGATCCCCTTAGTAACCCTGACCGCCGATGAAGCGCTGGCACGTCTTGACGAGCTTCGGAGGCACTATGAGCGATAAATTTGGCGAAGGGCGCGATCCGTACCTCTATCCGGGGCTGAATGTGATGCGTAATCGGCTGGGGATTCATCAGGCCCAGCGACTGGCGCAAGCGGCATATGAAATGACCGCGCTCCGTGCCGCCACGATTGAACTGGGGCCGCTGGTACGCGGCTTGCCTCATCTGTGCGCGATTCATCGCCAGCTCTATCAGGATATTTTCGACTGGGCAGGGCAACTGCGGGAGGTCGATATTTACCAGGGCGATACCCGTTTTTGCCACTTTGCCTATATCGAAAAAGAGGGCAACGCTCTGATGCAGGATCTGGAAGAAGAGGGCTATCTGGTCGGTCTGGCGCACGAGAAGTTTGTCGAGCGGCTGGCGCATTACTACTGTGAAATTAACGTGCTTCATCCGTTTCGTTTGGGGAGCGGGCTGGCGCAGCGCATCTTCTTTGAACAGCTGGCGCTACATGCAGGCTACGCGCTGAGTTGGCAAGGTATTGCGGTTGAAACATGGAAGCAGGCGAACCAGAGCGGCGCGATGGGCGATCTCTCCGCTTTGCAGGCGATTTTTCAGAAAGCGATAAGCGAAGCTCGCGAAACTGAGTAAAATAGTGCGGTTCTACTGACCCGGAGCCGCCATGATCCTGCTTATCGATAACTATGATTCCTTTACCTGGAACCTCTACCAGTATTTTTGTGAACTGGGCGCGGAAGTGCAGGTCCGGCGCAATGATGCGCTGACGCTGGCGCACATTGACGCTTTGAACCCGCAAAAAATCGTTATCTCTCCTGGCCCCTGTACGCCAAATGACGCTGGCATTTCACTGGCGGTTATCCGCCATTATGCCGGACGTATTCCGATGCTGGGCGTTTGCCTGGGTCATCAGGCGATGGCGCAGGCCTTTGGCGCGTCGGTGGTGCGGGCAGCGAAAGTGATGCACGGTAAAACGTCACCTGTTACGCATAATGGACAGGGCGTGTTTCGGGGATTGCCCAGCCCGTTAACCGTGACACGTTACCACTCGCTGATTGTCGACCCTGCCACGTTGCCAGAGTGTTTTGAGATCACCGCCTGGAGTGAAACGCAGGAGATTATGGGCATTCGCCACCGCGAGTGGGATCTGGAAGGCGTGCAGTTCCACCCGGAAAGTATTCTCAGCGAACAAGGACACGCTCTGCTGGAAAATTTCCTCCGGCGTTGATTTGTGGTTGCTATTGAGTGATTTTTTATTCATATTTTGTGATTATAATTTCACTGGCATTTCTACTTAACCGGGTGGTAATGATATGGCAACTGAACAAACGGCTATTACGCGCGCAACTTTTGATGAGGTGATTCTGCCTGTTTATGCACCGGCGGACTTTATTCCGGTCAAAGGTAAAGGCAGCCGCGTATGGGATCAGCAGGGCAAAGAGTATATCGATTTCGCCGGCGGGATTGCAGTGACTGCGCTGGGCCATTGCCATCCGGCACTGGTCGAGGCGCTGAAATCCCAGGGGGAAACCTTGTGGCATACCAGTAACGTTTTTACCAATGAACCAGCGTTGCGTCTGGGACGTAAACTGATCGACGCCACGTTTGCCGAGCGCGTGCTGTTTATGAATTCCGGCACCGAAGCGAACGAAACCGCTTTTAAACTGGCGCGTCATTATGCCTGCGTGCGCCATAGCCCGTTCAAAACGAAAATCATTGCCTTCCATAACGCTTTTCATGGCCGTTCCTTGTTTACCGTCTCTGTCGGCGGGCAGCCGAAATATTCCGACGGCTTTGGGCCGAAACCCGCCGATATTATTCACGTTCCCTTCAACGATCTCCATGCGGTGAAAGCGGTAATGGATGACCACACCTGCGCGGTGGTGGTCGAGCCGATTCAGGGTGAAGGCGGCGTGCAGGCGGCTATACCGGAATTCCTCAAAGGGTTACGCGACCTGTGTGACGAGCATCAGGCGTTGCTGGTGTTTGATGAAGTGCAGTGTGGGATGGGGCGCACCGGAGACCTGTTTGCCTATATGCACTACGGCGTCACGCCGGATATCCTCACCAGCGCCAAAGCGTTAGGCGGCGGTTTTCCGGTGAGCGCCATGCTGACCACGCAGGAGATCGCCTCGGCCTTCCATGTCGGTTCGCATGGTTCAACCTATGGCGGTAATCCGCTGGCCTGTGCGGTGGCTGGCGCGGCATTCGATATTATTAATACGCCAGAGGTACTACAAGGCATTCACACTAAGCGGCAACAGTTTGTGCAACATTTGCAGGCGATTGACGAGCAATTTGACATTTTCAGCGATATTCGCGGCATGGGGCTGCTGATTGGCGCGGAACTGAAGCCGAAGTACAAAGGCCGGGCGCGCGATTTTCTGTACGCAGGCGCGGAGGCTGGCGTGATGGTGCTCAATGCCGGAGCCGACGTGATGCGTTTTGCCCCATCGCTGGTGGTGGAAGAGGCGGATATCAATGAAGGAATGCAGCGCTTTGCGCAGGCGGTAGGGAAGGTGGTTGCCTGATGGCGGATTGCCGGATAAGCGTAGCGTATCCGGCAGCCGGTCTTAACCTTTTGTATCCCGTAGCCGCTTACTCAGCCAGATACCGTGATGCGGACGCTGACGCCAGGCCATCGACGAAATGGTGTGCATGGTGTTCAGATGGCCAATGATGCGCTGTAAATGTTGTTCCAGAGTGCTCAATAAGCCATGTGACGGCATGTCCGGCGACTCCAGAATATTGACATCGCCGGAGCCGCCTGGCCTGTCGTACTCCAGGCGCTGCTGGCAGCGCTGAATCGCAATCTCGCAAGATTCCAGATAGCGCTGCGCCAGATCCGGCGTCAGCATGGTGTGTTCCCGCGCCAGCGTCGTCATGGCGTTGATATGCTCGACAATAAACTGGCTGTGCGTGACCCACAGTTTCATATCCGACAGATAGTGGGTATTGAACCCGGGTTCCTGCATTGCCTGATTTAACGAGTTGAATAACGTGTTATGCGCCTGGTTGACCCGCATTCTTTGATAAGCGAGCGGGGTGGCCTGCGGATCGTTACTGAGGATCAGTCGGATAGCTTCTTGATCGGCTTCCAGCGCATCATGGGCGTTTTTACGTAATAGCCCGCTTTGCCATTGCGGCCACAGCCAGACCATGCCGCCAAAGGCAATTAAACAGCCAATCAGCGTATCGATCAGCCTCGGCACAATAAACTGCTCTCCGTTTAATGTCAGTAACTGGATGGTGTATACCGCCGTCACCGTAAAGCCGACCGTCGCCCAGCCGTAGTTTTTACGAATAATCAGATAACTTGCCAGCGTTAGTACCAGCATGACCGCCAGCGTAATGCTTTCGGGAATATGTAAGTGCAGCGTGACGCCGGCAATCACCAGGCCGACCAGCGTTCCGACCGAACGGTGTAGAATACGTACGCGCGTCGCGCCATAGCCGTTTTGGGTGACAAACAGCACTGTCATGAGGATCCAGTACGGTTTAGGCAGGTGCAACGCGCTGCCCATCAGACTGGCGATGCTCATCATCACGCTGATGCGTCCGGCGTTGCGTAGCGCCGGCGATTTAAGCGACATATAATTTTTCAGCGCCGGAAGTAGCGGCAGACGACGCTGTTTATCGGCCATCAGGTCGCGGGCGTACAGCGGTCGCTGAGTACGCAGCACACGGGCGATTCGACTGAAGTGCCAATAGCAGAACTGGCCTACCGGATTTTCAGGATGCTGATTGGCGATCTTCTCCAGAGCGCCAATCTGTTTTTCCATGGAGAAGCGCGTCGGCAGACGATGATAAAGAATGTCATCCGCCAGCACGCGCAGGCGGGCGGCGACCGTTTGCGCATTCCAGCGAATCACCTCTTCCGCATGGCTGCGTTCTACCAGTTTCTGTACCTCTTCCGGCTGATGCAAGCTGACGGAGATGTGCTCCTGCAAATCCATCGCTTCCTGAAAAGCCCGTAGTAGACGCTTGTAATCATTATTGTTGTGCGCCGAAAGCATATGCATCTGTTGGTAACACTGGGTAATGAGATCGACCGCTTTTTGCTGGCGTATCAGCAGGGGAGGCAGCGCTTTTTCCGGATCGATATGTTGGGTGAGCAGGCTGTATTTCGCTTCACAATAATCGGCCAGTTCACGGTATAACAAACTCAATGACTCGCGCAGCGGCTGTTCGCGCCATAGCCAGAACCAAAACCAGTTAAACACGCCGTACCATAGCGTGCCCAGCGCATAAATGAGCAGCGGCTCCCAGACGGGCATGTATCCCGCAAGACTCAGGGTAAAGATGGCGGCAATCAGCGACGCTGGCAGTAGCCGCGCGTGAAGCGGGCTAATTTCCGCCGTCACGCCAAGCACCAGCGTGAGCCCGGTCAGGATCAACGGCAGGGGGATGGATTCCGCCAGCAGAAGTTGCGTTACCAGACTGCATCCGGCGAACAGCGACGCGCCGATGATCAGGCGTTTAAAAAAACGTTTGTGCGGGGTATCCAGACCTGCAATGTTGCAGCAGGCGGGAACGAGAGAGAAAAGCAAGCCCAGGTGTAGTTGGCCTATCAATAAACCGACAGCCACAGGCAGGCACAGCACCAGCGTTTGCCGTAGTGCGTAATTAATCTCTGGGTGATAAATCAGTCTTCGCCACATCGATGCAAACAAAAATGGCGCATGATAAAACGCGCCATTCTGACGGAATTAACGGGTGCCGTAGACGACGATGGTCTTGCCATGCGCGGAGATCAGGTTTTGATCTTCCAGCATTTTCAAAATACGACCAACGGTTTCGCGGGAGCAGCCGACGATCTGGCCGATTTCCTGACGGGTGATTTTGATCTGCATCCCATCCGGGTGCGTCATGGCATCGGGCTGTTTCGCCAGATTCAGCAGCGTCTGAGCGATACGCCCGGTGACGTCAAGGAAGGCGAGGTTACCTACTTTTTCAGAGGTGACTTGTAAGCGACGAGCCATCTGGGAAGAGAGGCGCATCAGAATATCCGGGTTGACCTGGATTAATTGGCGAAATTTTTTGTAGGAAATTTCAGCGACCTCACATGCGGTTTTCGCACGTACCCAGGCGCTGCGTTCCTGACCTTCTTCAAACAGGCCCAGTTCACCAATAAAATCACCCTGATTCAGATAAGAAAGGATCATTTCTTTCCCTTCCTCATCTTTGATCAGCACTGCCACGGAGCCTTTAACGATGTAGTACAGCGTTTCTGCTTTTTCACCCTGGTGAATCAGCGTGCTCTTTGACGGGTACTTATGAATGTGGCAATGAGACAAGAACCATTCAAGAGTCGGGTCTGTTTGCGGTTTGCCAAGCACCATGCGCGGTTATCCTCTGTTATAAGCTGTCTCCAGAGCCAGAAAACGGCACTGTCTCTGGGGTTGCAAAAATATACTTCCCGCTACCTGGGAAGGGGGCTACGAAAATAGATTGTAGCCTGTAATGTGATGTCCTCTGCATACATGCAGTACGTCAATGTATTACTGTAGCATCTTGTCTGTTTTAGCATAGCTTTCGCCGTGTGTCTCCTGGTGTCTCGCTTCAGCATGACCCAGGTCGCCTTCCATTGCCAGTTTTGTTGTATGCGCGTAATCTTTCAGGAAAATTGAAACATTGGAGTTACGAAATATGCAAGCGCGTGTAAAGTGGGTTGAAGGACTCACGTTCCTCGGAGAGTCCTCCTCCGGCCACCAGATTTTAATGGATGGCAACTCCGGTGACAAAGCGCCGAGTCCGATGGAGATGGTATTAATGGCGGCTGGCGGATGTAGCGCTATTGATGTGGTATCAATCCTGCAAAAGGGCCGTCAGAATGTCACCAACTGCGAAGTGAAGCTGACATCCGAGCGCCGGGAAGACGCGCCGCGCCTGTTTACGCACATTAATTTGCATTTTATCGTTACCGGCAGCGATCTGAAAGAGGCTGCCGTTGCGCGCGCTGTCGATCTCTCCGCGGAAAAATATTGCTCGGTGGCGCTAATGCTGGAAAAAGCGGTCAATATTACCCATTCGTATGAAGTGATTGCGGCGTAACACGTGATGCCGGATGGCGGCGTGGCCTTATCCGGCCTACCCGTTTTTATCTCGTAGGCCCGATAAGCGTAGCGCCATCGGGCATTTCACCGCGGTTATTCGATTTTTTTGCCTTCCATTAGTCGCTGCACCAGCGGCAACATAATCAGCTCCATCGCCAGCCCCATTTTGCCGCCCGGCACCACTAATGTATTAATGTGAGAAATAAACGAGCCCTGGAGCATCGCCAGAAGCCAGGGAAAATCGATCCCTTCCAGATTGCGGAAATGGATCACCACAAAACTCTCATCCAGCGAGGGAATACCTTTTGCGGCGAACGGATTGGATGTATCGACGGTCGGTACGCGCTGGAAGTTAATATGGGTACGCGAGAACTGCGGCGTAATGTAATTGATGTAGTCGTCCATGGAACGCACCACGGAATCCATCACCGCTTCACGGGAGTGTCCGCGCTCGCTGGTGTCGCGGATTAGTTTCTGAATCCACTCGAGGTTGACGATAGGCACCACGCCAACCAACAGATCAACATGACGCGCGACATCATGTTGCGGGGTGACGACGCCGCCGTGCAGTCCTTCATAAAACAGCACATCGGTCGGTTCGGGAAGCGGCTGCCAGGGGGTAAACGTGCCGGGAACCTGATTCCACGGTACGGCTTCATCATAGGTATGCAGATATTTACGCGACTGGCCTTTACCCGTCTGCCCGTACTCAATAAAAGTATGTTCCAGTAGGCTGAAGTCATTGGCTTCAGGCCCGAAATAGCTGATATGCCGCCCGGCGTCACGCGCTTTGCGGATCGCCATGTCCATTTCCGGGCGGGTGTAACGATGAAAACTGTCGCCTTCCACCTCGGCGGCGTGCAGATTTAACTGCGCGAAAATTTTACGAAACGCGAGGCTGGTGGTGGTGGTCCCCGCGCCGCTTGACCCTGTTACTGCTATCACCGGATGTTTGGCTGACATGGCAACTCCATGATTGAGCTTTAGTAATAATGTATTGTCGGCAAAGGCGTTTTATTCGCGAAACTGCTTTTTCGGCATAATATTGACCGTTTCATGTAATTCAGACCATACCAGCACGGCCTCGCCGGATTGCAGTTGGCGTTTTACGTCAGCGACTTTTTGTTCAAGCGAACGTTCATGTTCACCATAATCGGTGCCTTCGCGCAACACAAAGCTTTCGATCAGGTTGTCCAGCGTGTCGGGGGCGAGCCCCTGCCAGGGAATGATCATGATGACGCCTCCAGGTACGTTGTCAGCCAGTCAGGAATTCGGCGTTCCAGCCACATTTCAGGGCGCAGCGGCGTACCGCCGATAAATCCTACGTGTCCGCCATGCTCAGTCAGCTGATACTCCACCTGCGGGGGCAGATCTTCCGCTTTAGGGATCACATGATGATCCATAAACGGATCGTCTTTAGCGTGAATAATCAGCGTCGGTTTAGCAATCTGGTTAAGCAACGGCATGGCGCTACACTGACGATAGTAGTCGATGGCGTCGGCAAAGCCGTGAATTTTCGCGGTGATCAGGTCGTCAAACTCGCGAATTCGGCGCATTGATTTCAGTTGCGCCAGATTCACCGGCAGCGACCCGGGATACGCCGCCAGCTTGCGTGACGCATTCGCTTTTAACAGATTAAGCAAATAACGCTGATAGACGCGGGAAAACCCTTTGTCCATGTGGTAGCTACAGGCTTCGAGAACGAAAGGCGCAGAAACAATCACCGCCGCCTCTATGGGAATATCGCGGCCTTCTTTCGCCAGCAGGCACGCCAGCATATTACCGCCGAGCGAATAGCCCACGGCGGCTGTCGGAACGGCACCGAACTCCCGCTGTAGCCAGCGTAAAAACCAGGCTCCGTCCTCCGTTTCACCGGAGTGGTAAATACGATTCAGACGGTTGGGTTCGCCGCTACAGCCGCGAAAGTGCATCACCACGCCCAGCCAGCCGCGCTTTTGCGCCGCCTCAATCAGCCCGTGGGCATAGGGGCTGTTCAGGCTGCCTTCCAGACCGTGAAAGACCACCAGCCGCGGTTTATGCTTTGCCTGTTGTGGTTCTTCGCTCCATGCCAGATCGACAAAATCGCCGTCCGGTAGCTCCAGCCGCTGCCAGTGGGCGTTGAACTTCACTTTGCGGCGGATTAAGCGCGGCAGCATAGTTTGTAAATGGCGATTACGAATGCCACGCATGGGAATAAATTCATGCGAGTCATTGACAGGCGGGGTCATTTCTGTGGACGTGATCTCAACCATAGCACCAGAACAATTGATAATTGGAAACAATACTATACCGCGCATAAGGTTCACAGATTAGTCAATATGTGATTTTACGTTCAATTGGTCGTCTGGCGAAATAAAATTGCGCCTCATTTCGCCAGAGGGGACGGTATGCAAGGCGCGCGTAATACCCCACAGAAATCGCGTGAACCTCTGCATCAGCCGAATTAATCGTGGTAGTGTGGCAACACGATAGTTATGTGACTCAAGGAGAAGGCATGTCGAAAACACTTTTACAGATCCATTTTAACTTTAGCGGCCCTTTTGGCGAGGAGATGACTCAGCAACTGGTCGGGCTGGCGGAGTCTATCAATGAGGAGCCGGGCTTCATCTGGAAAATCTGGACAGAAAGCGAGAAAAACCAGCAAGCTGGCGGCATTTACTTGTTTGAATCCGAAGAAACGGCGCAGGCTTATATTAAAAAACACACTGCGCGTCTGAAAAATCTTGGCGTTGATGAGGTGACGTTTACATTATTTGGCGTGAACGACGCGCTGACGAAAATAAATCACGGCAACCTTTGCCGCTAAATCACATAACGCAGGCTTCTGTACCGGTGCTGCCGACCGCAACGGTAACCTTTATATCGGGACGAGTACCGAAGAGGCCTTTATGGACGAACAGCGGACAACGAACGTTCTCTTCCAGCGTGTGCAGCGCCTCGGCGGGGCGGGCGATGTTACCCTTCTCCGCAAACATCATGAAGATGGTGAGCTTGCGGAAGGTAATGTCATCGGTGATTGACAGGTTCATCGTCCGCCCCGCGCGTTAGTCATTCTGCATCATTTGCTCAAGCTGCTCCTGCGCCTCAAGCCATGCCATTTCACACTCTTCCAGCCCGGATTTGGCGCTGGCCTGCAGTTGCAGACACTCGGTCATCTCCGCTTTACGGCTGGGGTCATACAGGCTGCTGTCGCCGAGTTTCTCTTCCGCCTGCGCCAGTTGGGCGTTGAGCTTTTCCATCTCTTTTTCCAGACGGGTAATCTCTTTACGCAGCGGCTGCGTCAGAGTGCGTAGCTCGGCTTCGCGACGCTTCTGATCTTTGCGTGACTGGGCGCTGTTGGCGTTGTTTTCCTTCGGTGCGTCGTCGGCCTGGTTTTCCTGCTTCTGCACGTCACTCAGCCACTGCTGATAATCTTCCAGGTCGCCGTCGAACGGCTCGACCTTTTTGTCGTGCACCAGATAGAGGTCGTCAGTGGTGGAGCGAATCAGGTGGCGGTCGTGCGACACGACGACCAATGCGCCTTCGAAATCAATCAGCGCTTCGGTGAGCGCCTGACGCATGTCGAGATCCAGGTGGTTGGTCGGTTCATCGAGCAGCAGCAGATTTGGACGCTGCCAGACGATCAGCGCCAGTACCAGGCGCGCTTTCTCGCCGCCGGAGAAACGTTGCGTCTCTTCCGTTACTTTGTCGCCCTGGAAGCCGAAGCCGCCGAGATAGTCGCGCAGCTTCTGCTCCAGTTCCTGCGGCGCCAGACGCGCCATATGCTGTAACGGGGATTCATCGGCGCGCAGGAACTCCAGTTGGTGCTGGGCGAAGTAGCCGAGCTTAATGCCTTTGGCGAGGCCAATTTCACCGTGCAACGGTTCCAGTTCGCCCGCCAGCAGCTTGATCAGCGTCGATTTCCCCGCGCCGTTGCGGCCCAGCAGGCCGATACGCGAGCCGGGCACCAGGTTCAGCTTGATGGATTCCAGAATGATGCGATCGCCATAACCTGCGCTGACTTTTTCCATCTTCAGCAGCGGGTTCGGCAGGCTTTCCGGCGCGCGGAAGCTGAAATGGAACGGGTTGTCGACATGAGCCGGCGCAATCAGTTCCATACGCTCCAGCATCTTGATACGGCTTTGCGCCTGCTTGGCTTTGGTCGCTTTGGCGCGGAAACGGTCGATGTAGCTTTGCAGATGCGCCACACGCTCCTGCTGGCTCTCATACATCGCCTGCTGTTGCGCCAGGCGCGTGGCGCGCTGAACTTCAAACGCGCTGTAGTTGCCGGTGTACTCGAACAGAGTCTGCTGTTCGATATGGATAATTTTATCCACTATCGGGTCAAGAAAATCGCGATCGTGGGAAATCAGAATCAGGGTGCCCGGATAGCTCTTCAGCCATTTTTCCAGCCAGATAACGGCATCCAGATCGAGGTGGTTGGTCGGTTCGTCGAGCAGCAGTAAATCGGAGCGGCAAATCAGCGCCTGAGCCAGGTTAAGGCGCATCCGCCAGCCGCCGGAAAAGTCGCTGACCGGACGTTCCAGCTGATCGTTAGAGAAGCCGAGACCGTGTAGCAGGCTGGCGGCGCGCGAGCGAACGGTCCATGCGTCGATGGCGTCCAGCTTACCGTGTATGGAGGCGATAGCATGTCCGTCGTTACGTTCGTTGGCGTCGTTAAGCTGCGCCTCCAGCTGCCGGTATTCACGGTCGCCATCAATGACATACTCAATCGCTGGCTGAGGCAACGCAGGTGTTTCCTGATTCACCCACGCTAATTGCCAGGTTCCGGGCAGGGTAAAACTCCCGGCATCGGCGCTGATTTCATTTTTTAGCAATGCCAGCAGGGTAGATTTACCGCAGCCGTTTTTACCCACCAGGCCGACTTTCTGGCCTGGATTAATGGTAGCCGAGGCATTGTCCAGTAGGACGCGCACGCCGCGACGAATTTGTAACGAGGAGAAAACAATCATAAGGCGCCGTATGTTCAGACTATGTTAATTTATCATTATGATAATGTAATATTCGGGCGTACCGCCGCGCTGGAGCGCAATGGTAGCTCAAAACAACAACGATACACAAAATCATTCAGGCCGCCTTTGGTGAGGGACAAGAATATCTCTCATTAATCCCCAGCGGCGGACATAGAGTACGTTTCTGAGTTGAACAAACGCTGTCAACGTAGAAGCGGCCTGAAGAATGGCATGTATCGACCCAAAACAACCGGGAGGGGGATTGATGTCTCAGCCAGCGAAAGTCTTGCTGTTGTATGCCCATCCGGAATCTCAGGACTCGGTTGCTAACCGGGTACTGCTTAAACCGGCCATACAGCACAATAACGTAACCGTGCACGATCTTTATGCGCGCTATCCTGATTTTTTTATCGACACGCCCTATGAACAAGCCCTGTTACGTGAGCACGACGTCATTGTTTTTCAGCATCCCCTTTACACCTATAGCTGTCCGGCTTTACTGAAAGAATGGCTTGATCGCGTTTTGAGTCGGGGGTTCGCCAGCGGACCAGGGGGAAACCAACTGGTGGGAAAGTACTGGCGTAGCGTGATTACGACCGGCGAGCCGGAGAGCGCTTACCGGTATGACGCGCTAAACCGCTATCCAATGAGCGATGTACTGCGCCCCTTTGAACTGACCGCGGCCATGTGCCGGATGCACTGGATGCCGCCCATTATTGTGTACTGGGCGCGGCGCCAGTCGCCGCAGACGCTGGCCAGTCATGCGAAAGCCTATGGCGAGTGGCTGGCGAATCCTGTGAGCGCGGGAGGCTATTGATGGAAGGTGCTGATTTATTGACCGCGGGAGTGTTGTTCCTCTTCGCGGCGGTGGCGGCGGTGCCGTTAGCCGCGAGGCTGGGCATCGGCGCGGTGCTAGGGTATTTGCTGGCGGGAATCGCCATCGGTCCGTGGGGGCTGGGATTTATCAGCGACGTTGACGAGATCCTGCACTTTTCCGAACTGGGCGTCGTGTTTCTGATGTTTATCATTGGTCTCGAACTCAATCCGTCCCGGCTTTGGCAACTGCGGCGCTCTATCTTCGGCGTCGGCGCTGCTCAGGTGCTGTTAAGCGCGGCGGTGCTGGCGGGGTTATTGATGCTTGCTGATTTCTTATGGCAGGCGGCGGTCGTCGGCGGGATTGGCCTGGCGATGTCTTCGACGGCGATGGCGCTACAACTGATGCGCGAGAAAGGCATGAACCGTAGCGAGTCCGGGCAGTTAGGGTTTTCTGTCTTACTGTTTCAGGATTTAGCGGTGATCCCCGCGCTGGCGTTGGTACCTTTATTGGCGGGATCGGCCGACGAGCATTTCGACTGGTTTAAAGTGGCAATGAAGGTATTGGCCTTCGCGGTAATGCTGATTGGCGGTCGTTACCTGTTGCGCCCGGTATTTCGTTTTATTGCTGCGTCCGGCGTGCGGGAGGTCTTCACTGCCGCGACGTTGTTGCTGGTGTTGAGCGCCGCCTTATTTATGGACGCGCTGGGACTGTCGATGGCCCTGGGAACCTTCATTGCCGGCGTTTTACTGGCAGAGAGTGAATACCGGCATGAGCTGGAAAACGCTATCGATCCCTTTAAAGGTTTACTGCTTGGGCTGTTCTTTATCTCCGTCGGTATGTCGCTAAATCTCGGCGTACTTTATACCCATTTACTGTGGGTGGCGGCGAGCGTTGTTATTCTGGTCGTCATAAAAATGCTGACGCTGTATCTGCTGGCGCGGCTATATGGAATAAGAAGTTCTGAACGGATGCAGTTTGCCAGCGTGCTGAGTCAGGGGGGCGAGTTCGCTTTTGTGCTCTTTTCTACCGCCTCTTCTCAGCGCCTGTTTCAGGGCGATCAGATGGCGTTATTATTGGTGACTGTCACGTTATCAATGATGACCACGCCGCTACTGATGAAAGGGATTGATAAGTGGTTATCGCGCCGTCTTAATGGCCCGGAAGAGAATGATGAAAAGCCGTGGGTTGAAGATGATAAGCCCCAGGTGATTGTCGTCGGCTTTGGCCGTTTTGGTCAGGTGATCGCTCGCTTATTGATGGCGAATAAGATGCGTATCACCGTGCTGGAACGCGATATCGGCGCCGTTAATCTGATGCGCAAATATGGTTATAAAGTGTATTACGGCGACGCTGCACAAGTCGAGCTGCTGCGTTCTGCGGGCGCGGAGGCGGCGGAGTCGATAGTCATCACGTGTAATGAACCGGAAGACACGATGAAGCTGGTGGCGCTGTGTCAGCAGCATTTTCCTCATCTGCATATTCTTGCGCGAGCGCGTGGACGTGTGGAGGCCCATGAGTTATTACAGGCTGGCGTCACGCAGTTTTCCCGTGAAACGTTTTCCAGCGCGCTGGAACTGGGACGTAAAACTCTGGTGTCGTTAGGTATGCATCCGCATCAGGCGCAACGCGCGCAGTTGCATTTTCGTCGGCTGGATATGCGAATGTTGCGGGAACTGATCCCGGAGCATAGCGACATGGTACAGATTTCGCGCGCCAGAGAGGCCCGACGCGAACTGGAGGAGATTTTTCAGCGCGAAATGCAACAGGAACGGCGCCAGTTGGATGGCTGGGATGAATTTGAGTAGGGGTAAAACAATGGCAATCCGTAAACGTTTTATTGCAGGCGCGAAATGTCCGGCCTGTCAGGCGCAGGATACAATGGCGATGTGGCGTGAAAATAATGTCGATATTGTTGAATGCGTTAAGTGCGGGCATCAAATGCGGGAAGCGGATAAAGACGTTCGCGAGCATGTTCGCAAAGAAGAGCAAGTGATCGGGATTTTTCATCCGGACTAGCGATATGCCGCAGGTTTTTTTAAGCTAAGGGGTACACGGCTGCAGAATTCCGCTACAATCTGCGCCACTATTCTTCCCATGCTCAGGAGATATCATGAAAGTAGCAAAAGACCTGGTGGTCAGCCTGGCCTATCAGGTACGTACAGAAGACGGTGTGTTGGTTGATGAGTCTCCGGTGAGTGCGCCGCTGGATTACCTGCACGGTCACGGCTCCCTGATCTCTGGTCTGGAAACCGCGCTGGAAGGCCATGAAGTTGGCGACAAATTTGATGTCGCTGTTGGCGCGAACGACGCTTACGGCCAGTATGACGAAAATCTGGTGCAGCGTGTGCCTAAAGACGTCTTTATGGGCGTTGATGAACTGCAGGTAGGGATGCGTTTCCTGGCTGAAACCGACCAGGGCCCGGTACCGGTAGAGATTACCGAAGTGGAAGACGATCACGTTGTGGTTGATGGTAACCACATGCTGGCGGGCCAGAATCTGAAATTTAACGTCGAAGTTGTTGCGATTCGTGAAGCGACTGAAGAAGAACTGGCTCACGGTCATGTTCACGGCGCGCACGATCACCACCACGATCACGGTGAAGACGGCTGCTGTGGCGGTCATGGTCATGACCATGGTCACGAGCACGGCGGCGAAGGCTGCTGCGGTGGCGGTGGTAAAGGCGGCTGCGGTTGCCACTAATCCCCGTCGTCTTTCAAGCCACCGCGGTGTTGGCTACGCTTTCAAACCCCGGTCACATAGTTATCTATGCTCCCGGGGAATTTTCAAGCTTGCCGCCTTGCTGTGACTCGAAATCCTTAGGGTATTATCATTGGTTCGATAAATCATCGGGCACAAAAAAAGCGGGTTAACCCCGCTTTTTTTTCGTCTCAATAATGCGGCGGCGGCGTTTCTTCTGCCTGAGAGGCGATATTTGACGGCTGACTGGCTTTTAACTTTTCCGTGAGCAAACGCAGATGATCGCGCAGCTTCGCCATCTCCATTTCATGTGCGGTTACCGTCAGGTTTAGTTCTTCTATGGTAATCTCCTGGAACGCCAGACGGCTTTCCAGTTCAGCCAGACGAGCTTCCATCGTGATATCCTGCATGATGTACCTCTTTATGTTGTCTCCGTCGGCGGATTCTACTTAACTTTACCGGCTTTCACAGCAACCATTACGCGCACTACGAAACTAATTTAAACAAAAAGAGTCTGAAAAGAAGTGATAATAGGGCGTGTTCGTATGTTGATTTGTTCTGCAACGATTTATAGTACGCTTCTTACGTAAGTTAACATGGGGCGAGATGCCCCGGCCCTGGAGATATGGATGAAATCACTGTTTAAAGCCACGCTGCTGGCAACTACGATGGCCGTTGCTATGCACGCACCGATCACTTTTGCTGCTGATGCGGCGAAACCGACAGCTACCGCTGATAGCAAAGCAGCATTTAAAAACGACGATCAAAAAGCGGCTTATGCGCTGGGCGCCTCGCTGGGTCGTTACATGGAAAATTCGCTTAAAGAGCAGGAAAAGTTGGGCATCAAACTGGATAAAGATCAGTTGATTGCCGGCGTTCAGGATGCCTTTGCCGATAAGAGCAAACTGTCCGATCAGGAAATTGAGCAAACGCTGCAGACGTTTGAAGCACGCGTGAAGAGCGCTGCTCAGGCGAAGATGGAAAAAGACGCTGCCGATAACGAAGCAAAAGGTAAAACGTTCCGCGACGCTTTTGCTAAAGAGAAAGGCGTGAAAACCTCCTCTACCGGTCTGCTTTACAAAGTAGAGAAAGAAGGCACAGGCGAGGCGCCGAAAGATAGTGATACCGTTGTGGTGAACTACAAAGGTACGCTGATCGACGGTAAAGAGTTTGATAACTCTTACACGCGCGGCGAACCGCTCTCCTTCCGTCTGGACGGCGTTATCCCTGGCTGGACTGAAGGCCTGAAAAATATTAAGAAAGGCGGCAAGATCAAACTGGTTATCCCACCGGCGCTGGCCTACGGTAAAACGGGCGTTCCGGGTATCCCGGCGAACTCCACCCTGGTATTCGACGTAGAGCTGCTGGATATCAAACCAGCGCCGAAAGCGGATGCTAAACCTGCCGATGCGGCTGACGCTAAAGCCGCAGATGCTGCTAAAAAATAAAAACTGAGAGCCGCCGCTTGTAATAGCGGCGGTTTTTTTTATGCAGGCCGGATATATTACTCACCATAATTTGATTTGCGGATAACGGCGCTTGCGCTGGTCGTTAAGGGCGAGACCGTAGGCTGAATGACCGCCAACGCACACGTAGCCTGAAATAGACGAACAAATTAGTACTGGAAAGATGAACCCTCACTGTATTAATTTAATCATCCGCGTAAATAATGAGCCTGCCCTGAAAACATAACGACAGGCTCCTGAAAAGGAGTGTTTTTTTTCATGTCCAGGTCGCTTTTAACCAACGAAACCAGTGAACTTGATTTGCTGGATCAGCGTCCCTTCGAGCAAACCGACTTCGATATTCTGAAATCCTACGAAGCGGTAGTGGACGGGTTAGCGATGCTTATAGGTTCCCATTGTGAAATCGTATTGCACTCTTTGCAGGATCTAAAATGTTCAGCCATTCGTATTGCCAATGGCGAACATACGGGCCGTAAAATTGGCTCGCCGATTACCGACCTGGCGTTGCGCATGTTGCACGACATGACAGGGGCGGACAGTAGCGTGTCGAAATGCTATTTCACGCGCGCGAAAAGCGGTGTCTTGATGAAGTCGTTGACGATTGCCATTCGCAACCGCGAGCAGCGCGTCATTGGTCTACTGTGCATCAACATGAACCTTGATGTGCCATTTTCACAGATTATGAATACCTTTATTCCGCCGGAAACGCCGGAAGTCGGCTCAGCGGTTAATTTTGCCTCCTCAGTCGAAGATTTAGTCACCCAGACGCTGGAGTTCACGATCGAAGAAGTGAATGCCGATCGTAATGTCTCTAACAACGCGAAAAATCGTCAGATCGTCCTTAACCTGTACGAAAAAGGCATTTTCGATATTAAAGACGCCATTAACCAGGTAGCCGATCGTCTGAATATCTCAAAACACACGGTTTACCTCTATATTCGCCAGTTCAAAAGCGGCGACTTTCAGGGGCAGGATAAATAATGCGTTATGCCATTATGGTCACCGGGCCGGCATATGGCACCCAGCAGGCCAGCAGCGCATTGCAGTTCGCCCACGCGCTGCTCAATGAGGGGCATGAGTTAGCCAGCGTCTTTTTCTATCGGGAAGGAGTCTATAACGCCAATCTCCTGACCTCGCCGGCGAGCGATGAATATGATCTGGTACGCGCCTGGCAGAAATTGAATACGCAGCATGGCGTAGCGCTGAACATCTGTGTCGCGGCGGCGCTTCGTCGCGGTATTATTGATGAAACTGAAGCCGGCAGACTGGAGTTGCCGTCCGCCAATCTTCAGCCGGGCTTTACGCTAAGCGGCCTGGGTGCGCTGGCGGAGGCATCTCTCACCTGCGATCGGGTGGTGCAGTTTTAATGAAACGTATTGCATTTGTCTTTTCCACCGCGCCGCACGGTAGCGCTTCAGGTCGTGAAGGGCTGGATGCGCTGCTGGCGACGTCAGCGCTAACGGAAGCGCTGGGCGTCTTTTTTATCAGCGACGGCGTCTTTCAGTTATTACCAGGACAAAAACCAGACGCTGTGCTGGCGCGTGACTATATTGCTACTTTCAAGCTCTTTGATTTGTACGATATTGATCAATGCTGGATCTGCGCGGCATCGCTGCGCGAGCGTGGTCTGGAGAACGTTAATTTTGTGGTAGACGCCACGCCGCTGGAACCCGTAGCGTTACGCCGCGAGCTTGGCAACTATGATGTCATCCTGAGATTCTGAGGCGTTTATGCTGCATACCTTACCTCATTGCGCCTCGGGCGTTGATTTTCCCGCTTTGCTGCGCCTGCTAAAAGAGGGCGATGCGCTTTTGCTGCTCCAGGATGGCGTTACCGTCGCGATTGAAGGTAACCGCTTCCTTGAAAGTCTGCGTGATGCCCCCATAACGGTCTATGCCTTGAAAGAAGACATTGACGCCCGCGGCCTGGGTGGTCAAATTTCAGACAGTGTCGTCAGGGTTGACTATACTGAGTTTGTCAGACTCACGGTTAAGTATGCCAACCAGATGGCCTGGTGATGGCGGGATCGTTGTATATTTCTTGACACCTTTTCGACACCGCCCTAAAATTCGGCGTCCTCATATTGTGTGAGGGCGTTTTATTACGTGTTTACGAAGCAAAAGCTAAAACCAGGAGCTATTTAATGGCAACAGTTAACCAGCTGGTACGCAAACCACGTGCTCGCAAAGTTGCGAAAAGCAACGTGCCTGCGCTGGAAGCATGCCCGCAAAAACGTGGCGTATGTACTCGTGTATATACTACCACTCCTAAAAAACCGAACTCCGCACTGCGTAAAGTTTGCCGTGTTCGTCTGACTAACGGTTTTGAAGTGACTTCCTACATCGGTGGTGAAGGTCACAACCTGCAGGAGCACTCCGTGATCCTGATCCGTGGCGGTCGTGTTAAAGACCTCCCGGGTGTTCGTTACCACACCGTTCGTGGCGCGCTTGACTGCTCCGGCGTTAAAGACCGTAAGCAAGCTCGTTCTAAGTACGGCGTGAAGCGTCCTAAGGCTTAATGGTTCTCCGTTAAGTAAGGCCAAACGTTTTAAATTAATGTCAAACTAAACTCGTAGAGTTTTGGACAATCCTGAATTAACAACGGAGTATTTCCATGCCACGTCGTCGCGTCATTGGTCAGCGTAAAATTCTGCCGGATCCGAAGTTCGGATCAGAACTGCTGGCTAAATTTGTCAATATCCTGATGGTAGATGGTAAAAAATCTACTGCAGAATCAATCGTATACAGCGCGCTGGAGACCCTGGCTCAGCGTTCTGGTAAATCTGAACTGGAAGCTTTCGAAGTCGCTCTCGAAAACGTTCGCCCGACTGTAGAAGTTAAATCCCGCCGTGTAGGTGGTTCTACTTATCAGGTACCAGTTGAAGTCCGTCCGGTCCGTCGTAATGCTCTGGCAATGCGTTGGATCGTAGAAGCTGCTCGTAAACGCGGTGATAAATCCATGGCTCTGCGCCTGGCGAACGAACTTTCTGATGCTGCAGACAACAAAGGTACTGCAGTTAAGAAACGTGAAGACGTTCACCGTATGGCAGAAGCCAACAAGGCGTTCGCACACTACCGTTGGTAATCCCTTCGGAGTCATAGTCACCAGGCGGGCGCTTCAGGTAAGTCGCCCGTTTTGGATAACTTAACTGAACGCCTAAAGATATCAACGAGGAATCAAATGGCTCGTACAACACCCATCGCACGCTACCGTAATATCGGTATCAGTGCGCACATCGACGCCGGTAAAACCACTACTACCGAACGTATTCTGTTCTACACCGGTGTAAACCACAAAATCGGTGAAGTTCATGACGGCGCAGCTACCATGGACTGGATGGAGCAGGAGCAAGAGCGTGGTATTACTATCACCTCCGCAGCGACTACTGCATTCTGGTCTGGTATGGCTAAGCAGTATGAACCGCATCGCATCAACATCATCGACACCCCGGGGCACGTTGACTTCACTATCGAAGTAGAACGTTCCATGCGTGTTCTCGATGGTGCGGTAATGGTTTACTGCGCAGTTGGTGGTGTTCAGCCGCAGTCTGAAACCGTATGGCGTCAGGCAAACAAATACAAAGTTCCGCGTATTGCGTTCGTTAACAAAATGGACCGCATGGGCGCGAACTTCCTGAAAGTTGTTGGTCAGATCAAAACCCGTCTGGGCGCGAACCCGGTTCCGCTGCAGCTGGCAATTGGTGCTGAAGAAGGTTTCACCGGCGTTGTTGACCTGGTGAAAATGAAAGCCATCAACTGGAACGATGCCGACCAGGGCGTTACCTTCGAATACGAAGATATCCCGGCTGACATGCAGGACCTGGCTAACGAATGGCACCAGAACCTGATCGAGTCCGCCGCAGAAGCTTCTGAAGAGCTGATGGAAAAATACCTGGGTGGTGAAGAACTGACTGAAGAAGAGATCAAACAAGCTCTGCGTCAGCGCGTTCTGAACAACGAAATCATCCTGGTAACCTGTGGTTCTGCATTTAAGAACAAAGGTGTTCAGGCGATGCTGGATGCGGTAATTGATTACCTGCCATCCCCGGTAGACGTACCTGCGATCAACGGTATTCTGGACGACGGTAAAGATACTCCGGCTGAGCGTCATGCAAGCGACGACGAGCCGTTCTCTGCGCTGGCGTTCAAAATCGCTACCGACCCGTTTGTGGGTAACCTGACCTTCTTCCGTGTGTACTCCGGTGTGGTTAACTCTGGTGATACCGTACTGAACTCCGTGAAAACCGCACGTGAGCGTTTCGGTCGTATCGTTCAGATGCACGCCAACAAACGTGAAGAGATCAAAGAAGTTCGCGCGGGCGACATCGCGGCTGCTATCGGCCTGAAAGACGTGACTACCGGTGACACCCTGTGTGATCCGGAAAACCCGATCATTCTGGAACGTATGGAATTCCCTGAGCCGGTAATCTCCATCGCGGTAGAACCGAAAACCAAAGCTGACCAGGAAAAAATGGGTCTGGCTCTGGGCCGTCTGGCGAAAGAAGACCCGTCATTCCGCGTATGGACTGACGAAGAATCTAACCAGACCATCATCGCTGGTATGGGTGAACTTCACCTGGATATCATCGTTGACCGTATGAAGCGTGAATTCAACGTTGAAGCTAACGTGGGTAAACCTCAGGTTGCTTACCGCGAAGCGATTCGCGCGAAAGTTACCGACATCGAAGGTAAACACGCGAAACAGTCTGGTGGTCGCGGTCAGTATGGTCATGTTGTTATCGACATGTACCCGCTGGAGCCGGGCTCTAACCCGAAAGGTTACGAGTTCATCAACGACATCAAAGGTGGTGTAATTCCTGGCGAATACATCCCGGCCGTTGATAAAGGCATCCAGGAGCAGCTGAAGTCTGGCCCGCTGGCGGGTTATCCGGTAGTTGATCTCGGTGTGCGTCTGCACTTCGGTTCTTACCATGACGTTGACTCCTCTGAGCTGGCGTTTAAACTGGCTGCGTCTATCGCCTTTAAAGAAGGCTTTAAGAAAGCAAAACCAGTTCTGCTTGAGCCGATCATGAAGGTTGAAGTAGAAACACCTGAAGAGAATACCGGTGACGTTATCGGCGACCTTAGCCGCCGTCGTGGTATGCTCAAAGGTCAGGAATCTGAAGTTACAGGCGTTAAGATCCACGCTGAAGTACCGCTGTCTGAAATGTTCGGATATGCAACTCAGCTGCGTTCTCTGACCAAAGGTCGCGCATCGTACACTATGGAATTCCTGAAGTATGATGATGCGCCGAACAACGTTGCTCAGGCCGTAATCGAAGCCCGTGGTAAATAAGCCGCAGGGTTAAAAACCAAAATCCCGTGCTCTCTCCTGAAGGGGAGAGCGCTATAGTAAGGAATATAGCCGTGTCTAAAGAAAAATTTGAACGTACAAAACCGCACGTTAACGTCGGCACCATCGGCCACGTTGACCACGGTAAAACTACCCTGACCGCTGCAATCACCACCGTACTGGCTAAAACCTACGGCGGTGCTGCTCGTGCATTCGACCAGATCGATAACGCTCCGGAAGAAAAAGCGCGTGGTATCACCATCAACACTTCTCACGTTGAATACGATACCCCGACCCGCCACTACGCACACGTAGACTGCCCGGGGCACGCCGACTATGTTAAAAACATGATCACCGGTGCTGCGCAGATGGACGGCGCGATCCTGGTTGTTGCTGCGACTGACGGCCCGATGCCGCAGACCCGTGAGCACATCCTGCTGGG
>NZ_JBGDVS010000017.1:0-76601 GCF_046551635.1 Salmonella sp. SAL04157 | reverse complement strand
GTTCCGTGTCAGTGGTGGCGCATTATAGGGAGTTATTTCTGCCTGACAAGAGGAAATTTAAAATAATTTTCTGAGTGTCTCTTTTTTCATCAATGGCGTGCTTAACGTGCCATAAAATAAGCAAATTGCCGTTATTGCAACTGCAATCACACTTCCAGGTGGCATACTAATAACCAAACGAAAGAGAAAGGAAGAACATTCATGCCTTTAAGCGCACAACAATTAGCCGCACAGAAAAATCTATCCTATGTTCTGGCTGAAAAGCTGGCGCAGCGGATATTAAAGGGTGACTACGCCCCTGGTACGATTCTTCCCGGCGAAATAGAACTGGGCGAGCAGTACGGCGTAAGTCGAACGGCAGTTCGCGAAGCGGTGAAAACGTTGACGGCTAAAGGTATGGTGCTACCCCGTCCGCGCATTGGTACGCGGGTGATGCCGCAGGGAAACTGGAACTTTCTGGATCAAGAGCTGCTGACCTGGTGGATGACGGAAGAAAATTTTCATCAGGTGGTGGATCATTTTCTGGTGATGCGTATTAGCCTGGAGCCGCAAGCCTGCCTGCTGGCGGCGACTCTTGGCACACCGGAGCAGAAAGCGCGGCTTAATGCCTTAATGGAAGAGATGGTCGCGCTGAAAAAGCATTTTAAGCGTGAACGATGGATTGAAGTGGATATGGCATGGCACGAGCATATCTACGAAATGAGCGCCAATCCCTTTCTAATCTCTTTTGCGACGCTATTTCATTCGGTTTATCACACTTACTTTACCTCAATCACCTATAACGAGGTGGTAAAGCTGGATTTGCACCAGGCCATTGTTGATGCCATCGCTGATGGCGACGGCGAACGCGCTTTCCAGGCCTGCCAGGCGTTGTTAATAGCGCCTAATGAGAGACCAGATAATTAACAGGATATTGAATGACCAGCAAAAAAGCGCGCAGTATGGCTGGCCTGCCGTGGATCGCGGCGATGGCCTTCTTTATGCAGGCGCTAGACGCCACCATTTTGAATACCGCTTTACCGGCTATTGCGCATAGTCTTAACCGTTCACCACTCGCCATGCAGTCCGCTATTATCAGTTATACCCTAACAGTAGCTATGTTAATTCCGGTAAGCGGCTGGCTGGCTGACCGCTTCGGTACGCGTCGCGTCTTTATGGTTGCCGTAAGTCTGTTTACGTTAGGCTCGCTGGCCTGCGCGCTCTCCAGTTCACTATCTGAATTGGTTATTTTTCGCGTCGTACAAGGCGTCGGCGGAGCGATGATGATGCCAGTGGCGCGGCTGGCGTTATTGCGAGCCTATCCGCGTAGTGAGCTGCTGCCTGTTCTTAACTTTGTCACTATGCCGGGGCTGGTAGGTCCGATTCTGGGGCCGGTATTAGGCGGCGTACTGGTGACCTGGGCAAGCTGGCACTGGATCTTCCTGATTAATATTCCCATTGGTGTTGCAGGCATTCTGTATGCCCGCAAATATATGCCCAACTTCACCACGCCGCGTCGCAAGTTTGACATGACCGGCTTCTTTCTTTTTGGGTTAAGTCTGGTTTTATTTTCCAGCGGAATGGAACTGTTTGGCGAAAAGATTGTGGCGACATGGATCGCATCCGCCATTATTTTTTGCAGTATCGTTCTACTATTGGCCTATATCCGCCACGCCCGCCGTCATCCGACACCGTTAATATCACTATCGCTGTTTAAGACACGCACATTTTCCGTCGGTATTGCCGGCAACCTCGCCACGCGTCTGGGGACAGGCTGCGTACCTTTTTTGATGCCGTTAATGCTACAGGTTGGTTTTGGCTACCCGGCTCTGATCGCCGGCTGCATGATGGCGCCGACAGCTTTGGGTTCTATTATCGCGAAATCGACCGTAACGCAGGTTTTGCGACGTTTGGGATACCGGAAGACTCTGGTCGGCATTACGGTATTTATCGGTCTGATGATTGCCCAGTTTTCGTTTCAATCTCCCGCCATGCCGATCTGGATGCTCGTACTGCCGCTATTCATTCTTGGAATGGCGATGTCCACTCAATTTACGGCAATGAATACAATTACTCTTGCGGATCTGACGGACGATAACGCCAGCAGCGGCAACAGCGTTCTGGCGGTTACGCAGCAATTGTCTATCAGTTTAGGCGTGGCGATCAGCGCGGCGGTGTTACGTATTTATGAAGGTTTTGCGGGCACCAGTACCGTGGAACAGTTCCACTATACCTTTATCACGATGGGGGCGATCACTATCGTGTCCGCGCTGATGTTTATGCTGCTAAGAGCCAAAGACGGCAACAATCTGATTAAAGAACGGCATAAATCTAAACCGACCCACGCACCGTCAAAACCGGAGTAAGCTGAAGTCGCTGTTGTTGCAAGGCGGGCTGCGCCATCCGATGAATCAACACATCAATAGCCAGCTCGCCCAATTCATCTTTCGGCTGATGGATAGTCGTCAGCGGCGGCGTCATATAGCGCGCCAGCTCAATATCATCATAGCCAATGACTGCCATATCTTGCGGGATACGAAGCCCCGCCTGATATAGCGCCTGATAGGCGCCGACAGCCATCGCATCGTTTCCGGTAAAAACCGCTTGCGGTCGCTGTTGATGGGCGAGTAACGCCTGCATGGCGTCAAAGCCGCCGCCAAATTCAAAATCGCCGGTGATCTCATAGCCTTGCGGAATAGCCAGCCCTGCGCGTTTCATCGCCGCCCGATACCCTTCCAGCCGCAAACGCGCTGGCGTTTTGTCCAGCGGGCCGGTAATACAGGCTATTCGGGTAAATCCTTTATCGATAAGGTGTTGGGTGGCAAGATCGCCGCCTAACAACGAATTATCCTGAATGAGATCGCTATCGCCCTCACCATCAAACGGCGACCAGTCCATCATGACGGTAGGAATAGACGGATAACGCTCCATGATTTCACGAGAAGGCTGATGCGTTTCGGTACACAGCAGCAGTAAACCGTCTACCCGTTTTTGCATCAGCGTCTCCAGGTTACGGTTCATCCGTTGCTCGTCGCCTTCGGTATTGCACAGCACCAGACTATAACCGCGCTCAAAACAGCTTCGCTCAACGCCGCGCACCAGTTCGGAATAAAAAGGGTTGGTACTGGCGGTAATTAGCATACCAATCGTGCGGGTCTGGTTTAACTTGAGGCTTCGCGCCAGCGCGGAAGGCGCATAGTTAAGTGATTTAATCGCCGCTTCAACTTTTTCGGTTATCGTCTCACTCACAAAGCGATCTTTGTTAATAACGTGAGAGACCGTCGATGTAGAGACTCCCGCCAGGCGGGCAACATCTTTCATAGTAGCCAAGCGTTACCCCTGCTGATGTAAAAACGCTTCTATCTCTTCGCGCCACGGAACGGAAGGTTGCGCGCCTTTACGCGTTACGGCAATCGCGGCGGCGGCATGAGCAAAGCGAATCGCTTCCGGCAACGGCGTCTCCTCCAGTATCGCGGTGATAAAGGCGCCGTTAAACGTGTCTCCGGCGGCAATGGTATCGACAGCCTCAACGCTAAATCCAGGAACGCGGCGGCCCTCGCCGTTTACGCTGGCCCAGACGCCACGGCTTCCTAAGGTAATTAATACGGTTCGAATGCCTTTATCATGCAAAACCTGCGCAGCTTTCGCGGCATCGTCGTCATTTTCCACACGCACGCCCGTCAGCTTTTCAGCTTCCGTTTCATTTGGCGTGATGATGTCCACCAGCGCCAGCAGTTCATCCGGTAGCTCACGGGCAGGCGCCGGGTTAAGCGCAACAGTAGTATGATGTTGATGGGCGATTTTAGCCGCCGCCAGTACGCTTTCCAGCGGCGATTCCAGCTGCATCAGTAACGCATCCGCCTGCGCGATACGTTCACGTTGCGCATCAACCAACGCCGGCGATAACGCGGCATTCGCTCCGGCATGAATACCGATGACGTTCTCGCCTTCGCCGTTAACGAAAATCAGCGCCACCCCGGTAGACTCGCCTTTAATGACGCTAACTGGCGTGATATCAATACGATCGCTGACTAATTGTTTACGAATACTGTCGCCAATATCGTCATCGCCTGTGCAGGCAATAAACGCAATATTTGCCCCGCTACGCCCCGCAGCAACCGCCTGATTCGCGCCTTTCCCGCCAAACGCGACCTGATAATGGCTACCGGTTACCGTTTCACCCGGGGTAGGGAAGGACTCAAGATTAAGGATATGATCGGCATTAATGCTGCCAAGGACGATGAGATTACCTGCGGTTTTCATATTCGGGGTTCCACGTCAAAGTGCGCCACCGGTTAGGGTGGCGCGTGCCCTGCTTTTCTTTTTTTACGTTCACCTCAGCGGAGGCTCGCGTATTTCTGTCGCCATCAGGCCATAGTTGACCCGTGTCGTTTATTACTGCTTGATGACCAGTTTCAGGTCAACCGGATATTTGGCCTGAACTTTTTCGCCTTTCAGCACCTTATCCGCCACTTCAACGCCTTTGGCGCCGATTTGATCCGGTAACTGAGCGATAGTCGCTGCCAGTTTGCCATCTTTTACGGCCTTTTCGCCATCCGGCGTACCGTCAAATCCAACCACCATCACATCTGCTTTACCGGCAGTTTGCAGCGCGCGCAGTGCGCCCAGCGCCATTTCATCGTTCTGGGCGAAGACAGCCTGAACATCCGGATGCGCGGTCAGCAGGTTCTGCATGACGTTCAGACCCTTAGTACGGTCGAAATCGGCAGGCTGGCTGGCCAGGACATTAAATTTGTGGGCGGCTACCGCCTGCTGGAAACCTTCGCCACGCTCACGCGCCGCGGATGTTCCGGCAATGCCTTGCAGCTCAATCACTTTGGCGCCTTCACCAGCTTTTTTCGCGATATAGTCGCCAGCGATCTTACCGCCCAGCACGTTATCAGACGCGATATGGCTGACGACATCACCTTTGGTTGCCTGGCGGTCAAGTGTGATAACCGGAATCTTCGCCTGGTTAGCCATCTTCACCGCGTTACCCACCGCATCGGAGTCAGTCGGGTTGATCAGCAAAATTTTGGTCCCGCGAACGGTTAAATCCTGCACGTTCGCCAGCTCTTTGGCAGGGTTGTTCTGGGAGTCCAGCACCACCAGGTTATAACCCAGTTTATCCGCCTCTTTTTGCGCCCCGTCTTTTAACGACACGAAGAAGGGATTATTGAGGGTAGAGATCACCAGCGCAATGGTGTCCTTCGCCATTGCATTCGCGCTCACGGTGGCGCTCAGCGCAACAGCAGATACCAGGGTAGCCAGTTTTTTCATGTTCATATTTCAGATGTCCTGTAGTCGTTGTTACTGCTTTTTGTTGTCTACCAGTACCGCCAGCAAAATCACCACCGCTTTGACGATCATCTGGTAATAGGAGGAAACACCTAACAAATTCAAACCATTATTAAGGAAGCCGAGAATCAATGCGCCGATCAATGTCCCAACAATGCGTCCTTTACCGCCAGCAAGGCTGGTGCCGCCCAGCACCACGGCGGCAATAGCATCCAGCTCATAGCCGGTACCCGCCGTCGGCTGCGCGGAAGAGAGGCGCGCCACTTCAATGATGCCCGCCAGCGATGCTGTCAGGCCGCAAAGTGAATAGACGATAATTTTCACTTTGCTCACGCTAATGCCAGACAGACGCGTCGCCGCTTCGTTACCGCCCAGCGCGTAGATATAGCGTCCCAGACGGGTGTGATGCAGCATATACCAGGCGGCGATAAAGACGATGGCCATGATCCAGACCGGCGTAGGAACGCCCAGCGGACGGCCGATACCGAACCAGCCAAACAGATCGGCGTTATCGGTAAAGCCGGTGTTGACCGGGCTACCGTCGGTGTAAACCATCGTCACGCCGCGCAGTAGCAGCATCATCACCAGCGTAGCGATAAACGCCTGTACGCGGCCTTTCGCGACGATAACGCCAGTAACGGCGCCAATCGCAGCGCCCAGCGCCAGCGCGGCGGCAACCGCGACCAGCGCATTCACTTCAACGCCGACGATTGAAGCGGCAACCGCGCCGGTGAGCGCCAGCAGGGAACCGACGGACAGATCGATCCCCGATGTCAGAATCACCAACGTCATCCCTACCGCCATAATGGCGTTGACGGAGGTCTGTTGAAGAATATTGAACAGATTATTAACGGTAAAAAAGTTGGGGCTCAACGTCGAAACAATCGCGATCAGCACCAGCAGGGCAATGAGCGACTTCTGCTCAAGAAGCCACGCTTTAGTGAAATAACGGCGACCAGAAACAGCCTGGGTTGTCATCTTTTTTACTCCTGATTCACGCGATTAAGCTTGCCCACTGCGGCAGCCATTAACACTTCCTGGGTGGCCTGCTCGCGAGTAAATTCACCGCTGAGATGCCCTTCATGCATGACGATGATGCGATCGCTCATGCCTAATACTTCTGGCATCTCAGATGAGACCAGAATGATGCTCAGGCCGTCGGCCTTAAACTGGTTGATAAGCTGATAAATCTCTTTCTTGGCGCCGACGTCCACGCCGCGGGTCGGCTCGTCGAGAATGAGCACTTTCGGGCGCGTCATCAACCCGCGGGCAATCGCCACTTTTTGCTGATTACCGCCAGAAAGCAGGCCTATCGCCTGTTCCATTGACGGTGTCTTGACGTTGAACAGACGGATAAAATCCCCCACCGCCTGTTGCTCATCTTTGTGTTTCAGGCTTCCGCCAGCGCGGCTGAAATAGTCCAGCGCCGTCAGCGACATATTCTCTTTAACTGACATGCCGAGCACTAGTCCATCGCGCTTACGGTCTTCAGAGATATAAACGATGCCATTGGCCAGTCCGTCCTGCGGAGAACGCGTCACCACTTCGTGTCCATCAAGCGTCACGTAACCGCTGGTTCGCGGCATCGCGCCGTACAATACTTTCATCAGCTCGGTGCGACCGGCGCCCATCAGGCCGGAAATGCCAAGAATCTCGCCTTTTCGCAGCACAAAAGAGACATCATTCACGCCCGGTCCGCACAGATTATCGACCTTGAGGCGAATCTCACCCGGCGCGTTATCCAGATGCGGGTACTGATCTTCCAGCTTACGTCCCACCATCATTTCGATAAGAGAATCTTCGGTCAACGTGGCCACTTCACGCTCGGCGATAAATTGCCCATCGCGGAAGACCGTCACGTCATCGCAAATTTCGAAGATCTCTTTCATACGGTGGGAGATATAGACAATGCCGCGCCCCTGCGATTTTAATTCGCGGATAACGCGGAACAGAGAGTCGGTTTCAGTGTCGGTCAGCGCATCGGTCGGTTCATCCATAATGATGACTTTGGATTCGAAGCTCAGCACTTTGGCGATTTCCACCATTTGCTGATCGCCGATAGAGAGTTCGCCCACCAGCTTATCGCTCTTAAAGCGCAGATTGAGTTTGGCTAAGAGCTGGTCGGCTTCGGCATACATCTTTTTCCAGTCGATTTTGCCAAAGCGATTCACAAACTCACGGCCCAGGAAGATGTTTTCCGCAATGGTCAACTGCGGGATCAGGTTCAGTTCCTGATGAATAATGCCGATCCCGGCTTCCTGAGACGATTTAGGCCCGTTAAAGGTGGTCTCTTTACCCAGCCATAACAACGATCCTGCATCTCGCGTATAGATGCCGGTTAATACTTTCATCATGGTGGATTTTCCGGCGCCGTTTTCCCCCACCAGCGCCATAACGCGGCCAGGATAAACGTTTAACGCGGCGCCGGAGAGAGCCTTCACGCCGGGGAACGCTTTATCGATCCCTTTGAGTTGCAGTAATGCGTCCATAGCGGCCTCAGAAAGTGACGCCAGCGCAAAGAATGACGTTCGCATACGGGGAACACTCCCCGCTGCGAATCACCGCCTGACTGTCTGCAGTCAATTTTTTGAATTGTTCGTGTGTCGTATAACTAATTTTTATGGTGTTTCCCTGGTGTTGCTGCAGTTGCTCAAGGTGAGTGAGCAACGTTTCGTGGAGCTGCGGATTCTGTTGTTTGATTTCCGTTGCAAGAATCGCCGCCTCAACCTGCATTTCCCGGGTCACAACATCCACCACCTGCATAAAAGAAGGTACGCCCTGGGTTAGTGCCATATCGATACGCGCGGTGCTATTCGGGATGGGTAAACCCGCATCACAGACCACCAGAGTATCAGTATGCCCCAGACGGGAAATGACCGACGAGATTTCAGAGTTGAGTACGGTGCCTTTCTTCATTTTTCTGCTCCACTAGCGAAACGTTTCGCTGGCCGCAGTGTAACCCTGGATGTGTTCATAAAACCATCATGACGTAACAGAATTGTGATCGCCGTCGAAACGTTTCGCTAGCGGAAATCAGGTGAAGATAATCGCCCAATGGCGATTATCTTGTGGGAATCTACGGATTGGCCAGGCCGGGTAAGCCAACGCGGCCCCCGGCATGGTGATAGGAGGTTAAATCTCGACCTGCGTTCCTAACTCAATCACGCGGTTAGGCGGGATCTCGAACTGATCCGGCGCGCGCAGAGCGTTACGTTGCAGCAACAAATACAGTTTACCGCGCAAACGCAAATACCACGGGCGTTTGCCGACAATCAACGACTCGTGCGACATAAAGAACGACGTTTCCATCATCCGACAGCTAAGCCCTTCCAGACCGCAGCGGTGGAACACCTCTTCAACGTTTGGCGTTTCGCGCCAGCCGTAGCTGGCCACCACGCGCCAGAATGTCGGAGACAACTGCTCAATCTGCACCCGGCGAACGTTATGCACATAAGGCGCATCTTCCGTACGCAACGTCAATAAGATTACGCGCTCATGCAACACTTTGTTGTGCTTCAGGTTATGCAATAAAGCAAAAGGGATCACACTGAGCGCGCGCGACATGTATACGGCAGTACCCGGCACCCGAACCGGCGGTGACTTCTCCAGTGAAGCAATCATCGCTTCCAGCGAATTACCGTGTTCATGCATACGACGCAACAGACGGAAACGCTCGCTCTTCCAGGTGGTCATGATCGTGAACATGATCAGACCCAGGCTCAGCGGCAGCCAACCGCCGGACAACAATTTGTCGAGGTTAGCCGAGAACAGCGGGATATCCACGCACAGGAACGCGATGAGGATCAGCGCGACAAAATATTTGTTCCAGTGCCAGTTCTTACGCGCCACGGTCGTAGAAAGAATAGACGTCAGCACCATCGTGCCGGTCACGGCGATACCATAGGCCGCCGCCAGGTTGCTGGAGTGCTCAAAGCTAACAATAACAACCACGACCGCGAAATAAAGCAGCCAGTTAACGAAAGGGATGTAGATCTGACCGGACTCCATCTCGGAGGTATGGATAATGCGCATCGGCGACAAATAGCCAAGACGCACAGCCTGACGCGTCAGCGAAAAGACGCCAGAAATTACCGCCTGGGAGGCGATCACCGTCGCTAGCGCGGCCAGAATCAGCAGCGGAATTAACGCCCAGTCCGGCGCCAACAGGAAGAAGGGATTTTTAATCGCTTCCGGATGCTTTAGTAGCAATGCGCCCTGACCAAAGTAGTTCAGTACTAACGACGGCAGTACCACGGTAAACCACGCCAGGCGAATCGGGAACTTACCGAAGTGTCCCATATCGGCGTACAACGCCTCTACGCCGGTAATCGACAGCACCACCGCGCCCAACGCAATAAATGATACGGTTTTATATTCAAGGAAAAAACGTACCGCCCAGACAGGATTCAGCGCATGTAACACTTCGGGATTGGCGATAATACTGCGCAGGCCAAGTACCGCCAGGATTAAAAACCAGGTCAGCATAATCGGCGCAAAGAGTTTCCCTACCATTCCCGTACCGTGCTTCTGAATCATAAACAACAGAGTCAGCACAATAATGGAGAGCGGGACAATCCAGGTATCCAGCTGCGGCGCGACAATCTCCAGGCCTTCAATCGCCGACATCACCGAAATCGCCGGCGTAATGACCACTTCGCCATAGAAAAAGCTGCCGCCTATCAGTCCCATGATAACTAACATGGATGTAGTGCGCGCCGAGGTATTACGCCCGGCAAGCGACATCAGCGTCAAAATTCCACCTTCACCCGCGTTATCGGCGCGCATCACGAAGGTGAGATATTTGATGGAAACCACAAAGATGAGTAGCCAGAAGATCAGCGACAGAAAACCAAACACGGCATCTCGTTCAACGCCAAAACCAAACTGACCGGACAAACATTCACGAAGCGTATAAAGCGGGCTGGTACCAATATCACCGTAGACAACCCCAATAGCTGCGAGGGTAATCGCAGGCAACGATTGCTTATTATCAGTGCTCATAGACTCATCTTTCGTTTATACACGTCACCCTTCACGCTACCTCCTTGTCGGCTGCATTCGCTTACCCCAGTCACACGTTGAATGTTAGTGCCAGGGGATTCACTCCTTTGCCGCCTTGATGTAGTTTGAATGAATGAGTGTATAGATATGAAATGTGTGCTTAGTCCCTTGGCCCACAAAAAAGCGCACAGTATGCACGATTAATCATAAAATCGTACCCCTAAATGAAGCCAGATTAACCTGGCTCAAAGAAAAATAAACAGCGCATCAGACGATTATAGCCCCGGTGGTGAAACGTCTATACTCGCAATTAGCATGATCCATTTGTCGAAAGGACGCCTCTTTATTATGGCTCACCCACATTTATTAGCGGAAAGAATTTCCCGTCTGAGCAGCGCCCTTGAGAAGGGGCTGTATGAACGTAGTCACGCCATACGCCTGTGCCTACTGGCGGCGTTAAGCGGTGAAAGCGTCTTTTTGTTGGGCCCGCCCGGTATCGCCAAGAGTCTGATTGCCCGCCGCCTGAAGTTTGCTTTCCAGCGCGCCCGCGCTTTTGAATATCTGATGACACGCTTTTCCACGCCGGAAGAGGTTTTTGGACCGCTCTCTATTCAGGCGCTGAAAGATGAAGGTCGCTATGAACGCTTAACGACCGGCTACCTTCCCGAAGCCGAAATCGTTTTTCTGGATGAAATCTGGAAAGCCGGGCCCGCTATCCTGAACACATTGCTGACCGCCATTAACGAACGCCATTTCCGCAACGGCGCGTTTGAGGAAAAAATTCCGATGCGGCTGCTGGTGGCGGCCTCTAACGAACTGCCCGAAGCGGACAGCAGCCTGGAAGCCTTGTACGACCGAATGTTGATTCGCCTGTGGCTGGATAAAGTTCAGGATAAAGCCAATTTCCGCTCCATGCTGGTTAGTCAGCAGGATGAGAGCGATAACCCGGTCCCCGCCTCGTTACAGGTTAGCGACGAAGAATATCAACAGTGGCAAAAAGATATCGGCGCGATTTCACTGCCAGATCCGGTCTTTGAGCTGATATTTACTCTGCGCCAACAGCTGGATAATTTGCCGAATGCGCCTTATGTCTCCGACCGTCGCTGGAAGAAAGCCATCCGCCTGTTACAGGCGAGCGCCTTCTTTAGCGGACGCGACGCGGTTGCGCCGATTGACCTTATCCTGCTAAAAGATTGCTTGTGGTATGACGCGCAGAGTCTGAATCTCATGCAACAGCAACTGGAAATATTGATGACCGGACACGCCTGGCAGCAGCAGGCCATGCTGACTCGCCTCGGCGGTATCGTCCAGCGTCGCCTCCAGTTGCAGCAACAGCAAAGCGATAAAACCGCTTTCACCGTCATTAAAGAAGGCGGTATGTTCAGCCGCCGCCCGCATTACACTTTACCGCCGGAAGCCAGCGCGTCAACGTTGACGTTATTGCTACAAAAACCGCTAAAACTGCATGATATGGAAGTGATCCATATTACCTTTGACCGCAGCGCGCTGGAACTTTGGCTGACCAAAGGCGGCGAGATCCGCGGCAAACTGAACGGGATCGGCTTTGCCCAAACGCTGAATATGGAAGTCGATAACGCTCAACATTTGGTGGTGCGCGACATCAGTCTACAAGGTACCCGTCTGGCGTTACCGGGAGCGGCTGAAGACAGTATGCCTGCGGAGATCAAACAGCAGCTGGAAACGTTAGAAAACGACTGGCGCCAGCAACATACCCGCTTCAGCGAGCAGCAACATTGCCTGTTTATTCACAGCGACTGGTTAGGGCGCATTGAGGCCAGCCTGCAGGATGTAGGAGAACAGATCCGCCAGGCGCAACAATGCTGACGCTGGATACGCTAAATACCATGCTGGCCGTCAGCGAAGAGGGAATGGTCGAAGAGATGATCCTCGCGCTACTGGCTTCCCCACAGCTGGTCATTTTCTTTGAAAAGTTTCCGCGTTTAAAAAACGCCGTGACCGCCGATCTCCCGCGCTGGCGGGAAGCGCTACGCAGCCGTCTTAAAGACGCACGCGTTCCGCCGGAACTCATGGAAGAGGTCATGTGTTATCAGCAAAGCCAACTTCTCTCTACCCCACAGTTCATCGTGCAACTGCCGCAAATACTGGCGTTGCTTCACCGCCTGCATTCACCGTATGCCGCGCAGGCGAAGCAGTTGACGGAGAGCAACAGTACCTTTACCCCTGCGCTACACACGCTTTTTTTGCAACGCTGGCGGTTAAGTCTGGTCGTGCAGGCCACCACGTTAAACCAACAACTACTGGAAGAAGAGCGCGAGCAGTTGCTGAGTGACGTCCAGGAACGGATGACGCTGAGCGGGCAACTGGAACCGACGCTGGCGGAAAATGATAATGCCGCAGGCCGCCTGTGGGATATGAGCGCGGGCCAGCTTAAACGTGGTGATTATCAACTGATTGTAAAATACGGCGAATTTCTCGCCGCCCAGCCGGAGCTAATGCAACTGGCGGAACAACTGGGACGTTCGCGGGAAGCCAAATCGGTACCGAAAAAAGACGCGCCGATGGAAACCTTTCGTACACTGGTACGCGAACCCGCTACGGTGCCGGAGCAGGTTGACGGTATTCAGCAAGGCGATGATATTCTGCGCCTGTTGCCGCCAGAGCTGGCGACGCTCGGCATCACCGAGCTGGAATATGAATTTTACCGCCGGTTAGTGGAAAAACAGCTCCTCACCTATCGCCTGCATGGCGAAGCGTGGCGTGAGAAAGTGACCGAACGGCCGGTATTACACCAGGATGTCGACGAGCAGCCGCGCGGACCGTTTATTGTCTGCGTCGATACTTCAGGCTCGATGGGGGGATTTAACGAGCAGTGCGCAAAAGCGTTCTGCCTGGCGTTGATGCGCGTTGCGCTGGCGGATAACCGCCGCTGCTTTATTATGCTGTTTTCCACTGACGTTGTGCGTTATGAACTCTCCGGCCCGGAAGGTATCGAGCAGGCCATCCGCTTTTTAAGTCAACGTTTTCGCGGCGGCACAGATATCGCCAGCTGTTTTCGCGCCATTATTGAAAGAATGCAGGGACGGGAATGGTTTGATGCCGATGCGGTGGTCATTTCGGATTTTATCGCCCAGCGCTTGCCGGATGACGTGGTGAGCAAAGTAGGAGAGTTGCAGCGTCTTCACCAGCATCGATTCCACGCGGTGGCGATGTCGGCGCACGGCAAACCCGGCATCATGCGCATTTTCGATCATATCTGGCGCTTTGACACCGGGATGCGAAGCCGCCTGCTGAGACGCTGGCGGCGCTAATCTTATTAAGACGAGTGTTACTTAAAAATATATATTCTACTAATAGCCTATCCCCATAAGTATAATTAGAGGTTATATCGATTTCGATATTCTCTCGCTCTATAAAATTAAGTGCGTAGCTTACCGTTAGTTTGTAATATGAAACATTGGAGTATCTTAAAATAATAATGGATGCAAAAATGTTAAAAAATTATATAAAACAAGCTCTGACTATTCAGCAGGAAGAAGGTGATGCCTCAAACAATGCATTGGATAAATATTTAGCAGGCATAGCTGCATATAATGTAAGCAAGGATGAGGAATACGACTTCTTATATGCTAATTATCAAGCGTTGTGGATTTGCGCCAATTTAGGTGAGTCGAAAAAAGCGCTGTCTTATGCTAAAAAATGTATGGAATTGATGTCTGATACCATAAGAGCCGGTGCTATATTCCATTATACCGATATAGGACGGTTTTATGAGGAAGTGATCCGCTATGCAACGAACACTATAGCATGGGATTTATACAAACACTCCGATAGCATTGATGAATTAGAGCGAGCCCTCAAAACAATATCTCACGGCTGTAACTATATTGACAGCCCTGATTACTTTTACGCTTTCGATACTAAAGTCCGTATCTTACTTAAATTGGGCCGAAAAGAAGAGGCTTATAGAATTGTTTTTACTTGCCTGCAACAACGCCCAGACTTCTCCGATTTTTCTGATATCAAGGAACAAAAGGAATATCAGGACTGGAAAAAAAATTTCGCCACGGGAACTATGTAATTTTCAGATCAGGCAACGGCTTTTCTGCAAAAAGCAGCAAGAATGACCTCTCATTTAAAATGAATTGACAGCTGTTGCCCTGAAATACCCGGTTCATCGAGCTATTAATGTTGATACAGACCACCAACACCACGGCATATTAGTTATCGAACAGACAGCCGTGGTGGTACTAGCAGACCATATCAAAGAAGAGAAGAAACACTTTCGCGAACCTGCGCGGGCCATACGCCGCACTGCACCTGACCAATATGCGGCAATTGCAGCAGCAACATCGTCAGACGCGACTGCCCAATCCCGCCGCCGATGGTCTGCGGCATTTCGCCGCGCAGCAGCGCCTGATGCCACTCCAGTTGCAGACGATCTTCATCACCGGTCAACGCCAGCTGGCGCATCAGCGTATCGGCATCTACGCGGATACCCATAGAGGAAAGCTCAAACGCATCTTCCAGCACCGGGTTCCACACCAGGATATCGCCGTTCAGACCGGCGTAGCCCAGCTCAGATGCGGAGCTCCAGTCATCATAATCCGGCGCGCGTACATCATGGCGGTGGCCATCGCTCAGTTTACCGCCGATCCCCACCAGGAAAACGGCGCCAAGTTCTTTGGCGATCGCGCGTTCGCGCCCTTTCGCATCCAGATCCGGATAGCGAGACAACAGCTCCTGGCTGTGAACAAAATGGATCTGATCCGGCAGGAACGGCGCCAGACCAAACTGTTTATGCACTTCCGCTTCCGTCGCCTTAATACCTGCCCATATAGCCTCTACTGTGCTTTTCAGGGTGGAAAATTGGCGCTCGCCATCGCCCATGACACGCTCCCAGTCCCACTGATCCACATAGACCGAGTGGAGCGGAGAGAGTCGGTCTTCATCGGGGCGAAGGGCTTTCATGTGCGTGTACAGCCCTTCGCCCGCGCTGAAGTCATGTTGCCCCAGGGTTTGACGTTTCCACTTCGCCAGTGAATGCACCACTTCGAACTGGGCGTCAGGCAATGCTTTCACTTTTACCTGCACCGCTTTTTCACAGCCGGACAAATTATCCTGCGTACCATCCCCTACGCGACTCAGGATCGGCGCCTGGACCTCAATCAGACCCAGACGCTCCTCAAGCTGGCGAGAGAAATGTGATTTCACGAAGCTAATTTGACGTTGTTTGGCAATGTAAGCGGTTTTCATTTTTTTACTCCTGCGTCCTGTTGCCTATGATTAAGCAACAAAACGAGAGCACTATTCAATAATCAACAGATAAAAAGCTAACTTAGATTTTGATTCGTTAAAAATAATGGCTAAAATAGAGATAATCATTAATCTGCATAAGAAAAAGCGATGGAAAATTATCAGATCGACAATCTGGACCGCGGCATACTTGACGCCTTAATGGAAAATGCCCGCACCGCCTACGCCGAACTGGCCAAACAATTTGGCGTTAGCCCTGGAACCATTCACGTTCGCGTCGAGAAAATGAAGCAGGCCGGGATTATTACTGGCGCACGGATTGACGTCAGCCCCAAACAGCTGGGCTACGATGTGGGCTGCTTTATTGGCATCATTCTCAAAAGCGCCAAAGACTATCCCTCCGCACTGGCCCGGCTGGAAAGCCTGGATGAAGTGACGGAAGCGTATTACACCACCGGTCACTACAGCATCTTTATAAAAGTGATGTGCAAATCAATCGACGCGCTTCAGCACGTACTTATCAACAAGATCCAAACAATTGATGAAATTCAGTCCACTGAGACACTGATCGTCTTGCAGAACCCGATCATGCGCACCATCAAGCCATGATCGGCTTTTTTAATCCCACATTTTTCCACAGGTAGATCCCAGCTCGTTCACAGAGTACAATGCAGCCTCTTTACCTGAGCGAGCGATCAATGGCAGACATTACTCTTATCAGCGGCAGCACCCTGGGCGGCGCCGAATACGTCGCGGAACATCTGGCGGAAAAGCTGGAAGCTGCCGGTTTTTCAACCGAAACGGTGCACGGTCCGTTATTAGAGGATCTGTCAACTTCCGGGATCTGGCTGATAATCAGCTCAACGCACGGTGCCGGAGACATTCCGGACAACCTGACCCCTTTCTATGAAGACCTTCAGACGCAGAAACCCGATCTTTCCGCGGTACGTTTCGGCGCAATTGGCATTGGTAGTCGAGAATACGACACGTTTTGCGGCGCGATTGAGAAAATAGAAGCGGAACTGAAAGACGCTGGCGCAAAACAGGTTGGGGAAACACTGAAGATCAACATCCTTGAACATGAGATTCCGGAAGATCCAGCGGAGATTTGGCTCGGATCCTGGATTAATTTACTCAAATAAGTGTAAAGATCGTGCGATCCATTGTGGATAAATCTGGTGGAAAGCTTGGATCAACCGGTAGTTATCCAAAGAATAACCGTTGTTCACTTTTTGAGTTGTGTATAAGCACCCGTTTTGATCCCAGCTTATACGGACCACGATCACCGATCATTCACAGCTAGTGATCCTTTCCAACGCATTGATCTTTATTACAGGATCCGGGTTATCCACAGCCTGGCGCGATCCTAATAAGAGATCACAATAGAACAGATCTCTAAATAAAAAGATCTTCTTTTTAATAGCCCGGATCCCGGGGCTTTCTCCATCGGCTAAAGTTGAGTAGAATCCACCGCCCGGGCTTCAATCCATTTTCACACCGCGTTATGCGAGGCAATTACCATGTTTTATCAGGATCCTTTTGACGTCATTATTATTGGCGGGGGTCATGCAGGCACTGAGGCCGCGATGGCCGCGGCGCGTATGGGTCAACAGACTCTGCTTTTGACACACAATATTGACACGTTGGGACAGATGAGCTGCAACCCGGCGATCGGCGGTATTGGAAAGGGACATCTGGTAAAAGAGGTGGATGCGCTCGGCGGTCTGATGGCGAAAGCGATTGATCAGGCAGGTATTCAGTTTAGGATACTAAACGCCAGCAAAGGTCCGGCCGTTCGCGCTACCCGGGCTCAGGCGGATCGAGTCTTATATCGCCAGGCGGTGCGTACCGCGCTGGAGAACCAGCCGAACCTGATGATCTTCCAGCAAGCGGTTGAAGATCTGATTGTCGAAAACGATCGCGTTGTCGGCGCTGTGACCCAAATGGGGCTCAAATTCCGCGCGAAAGCGGTGGTGCTGACCGTCGGAACCTTCCTGGACGGCAAAATTCATATTGGTCTGGATAACTACAGCGGCGGTCGTGCTGGCGATCCGCCATCCATCCCGCTATCTCGCCGTCTGCGTGAGCTTCCGCTACGCGTCAGTCGCCTGAAAACCGGCACACCGCCGCGTATTGATGCGCGTACTATCGATTTCAGCGTGTTGGCTCAACAGCATGGCGATAACCCGATGCCGGTTTTCTCGTTTATGGGGAATGCTTCTCAGCATCCGCAACAGGTGCCGTGTTACATCACGCATACCAATGAGAAAACCCATGATGTGATTCGTAATAACCTCGATCGTAGCCCAATGTACGCTGGCGTGATCGAAGGGATCGGCCCACGCTACTGTCCTTCGATCGAAGACAAGGTGATGCGTTTTGCCGATCGTAACCAGCATCAGATCTTCCTTGAGCCGGAAGGACTGACCTCTAACGAGATTTACCCTAACGGTATCTCCACCAGTCTGCCGTTTGACGTGCAGATGCAGATTGTCCGTTCCATGCAGGGCATGGAGAACGCGAAGATCGTTCGCCCTGGTTACGCGATTGAGTACGATTTCTTCGACCCGCGCGATCTGAAACCGACACTGGAAAGTAAATTTATTCACGGCCTGTTCTTTGCTGGTCAAATCAACGGTACTACCGGCTATGAAGAGGCTGCGGCGCAGGGCTTGCTCGCCGGTCTGAATGCCGCGCGTCTTTCCGCCGACAAAGAGGGCTGGGCGCCTGCGCGTTCTCAGGCTTATCTCGGCGTGCTGGTGGACGATCTCTGTACGCTGGGCACCAAAGAGCCGTATCGCATGTTTACCTCCCGCGCCGAATATCGCCTGATGCTGCGTGAGGACAACGCCGATCTGCGTTTGACCGAAATGGGCCGCGAGCTGGGTCTGGTGGATGATGAACGCTGGGCGCGCTTCAACGAGAAGCTGGAAAATATCGAACGCGAACGTCAGCGGCTGAAATCGACATGGGTAACGCCGTCTGCGGAATCCGCCGATGAAGTGAATGCGCATTTGACCACGCCTCTCTCCCGTGAGGCCAGCGGCGAAGATCTGTTGCGTCGTCCGGAAATGACCTACGCGCAGCTCACTTCGCTTGCCGCATTCGCGCCTGCGCTTGAAGATGAGCAAGCCGCTGAGCAGGTGGAAATCCAGGTCAAATACGAAGGGTATATCGCTCGCCAGCAGGATGAGATTGAAAAACAACTACGTAACGAGAATACGTTGCTGCCTGCCACGCTGGATTATCGTCAGGTTTCCGGTCTGTCGAACGAAGTTATCGCCAAGCTGAACGATCATAAACCGGCGTCTATCGGCCAGGCATCGCGTATCTCCGGCGTTACGCCAGCGGCAATCTCCATTCTGCTGGTATGGCTGAAAAAACAAGGTATGCTGCGTCGTAGCGCTTGATAACACTAATTTGGCGGGGGCGCTTCGCTTGCCCGCCCTACAAATTTGTAGGCCCGATAAGCGAAAGCGCATCGGGCATTTGATTATTAACAGGTAATGACCGTGCTCAACAAACTCTCTCGTCTGCTGGCTGATGCCGGTATTTCTCTTACCGATCACCAGAAAACGCTGCTGGTCGCCTACGTTGATATGCTGCATAAATGGAACAAAGCATACAACCTGACGTCAGTGCGGGATCCCAACGAAATGTTGGTACGCCATATTCTCGACAGCATAGTCGTTGCGCCGTATCTTCAGGGACAGCGTTTTATCGATGTAGGAACAGGACCGGGGCTGCCGGGCATCCCGCTGGCTATTGTTCTCCCTGACGCGCATTTCACCTTACTCGACAGCCTGGGCAAGCGGGTACGTTTTCTGCGTCAGGTCCAGCACGAACTGAAACTGGAAAACATCACGCCGGTTCAAAGCCGCGTTGAAGCCTATCCCTCCGAACCGCCGTTTGATGGCGTTATCAGCCGCGCTTTCGCATCGTTGAATGATATGGTGAGCTGGTGTCACCATCTGCCGGGAGAGAAAGGGCGTTTTTATGCCTTAAAAGGGCAATTGCCAGGGGATGAAATAGCCTCACTACCTGACAATTTTAGCGTCGAATCTGTTGAAAAATTACGCGTTCCGCAACTGGAAGGCGAGCGGCATCTGGTGATTATTAAGTCAAACAAAGTTTAATTTTTATCAAAAAAAATAGAAAAAAAACGACGCGGCTTGTGTTAAAAATCGACAGGTATAACGCATTTCAGCGTTGTTACATTTAACTCTGGATTTACGGTTTCGTTTCAACATGACAACGTCGCTTCTTTTGTTAAAACAGAGAGTAATCAACTTTGTAAATATCAGTCTGCTAAAAATCGAATCGAAAAATCACTTTTGCTTGTTAAATTTTTATTTTAAATGTCAATGGGGCGTTTTTAAGGTGTAAGCTGGTATTTTTAAAACAGTACCTGGTTTTACGCTTAAATATCAAAAAGATGAAAAGGCATGAATTGACACGTAAATGAATTGCGTAAGCATGAATATGTTTAATGTGTGATCTGGTGCACGCTTTATCGCCAGTGTTTTCGCGCTATTTGCAGTTTTGTACGATCGTTCACACTTTGGCTAAAAGTTAAAAATGCGGGCCAGAGAAAAATATTTAAACATTTATTCACCTTTTGGCTACTTATTGTTTGAAATCACGGGGGCGCACCGTATAATTTGACCGCTTTTTGATGCTTGACTCTAAGTCTTAAAGAACGTTTTATACGACACGCGGCATACCTCGAAGTGAGCAGGAGTAAAAACGTGATGTCTGTGTCGCTCGTGAGTCGAAACGTTGCTCGTAAGCTTCTGTTCATTCAGTTTCTGGCGGTAATAGCAAGTGGATTGCTGTTTTGCCTCAAAGACCCCTTCTGGGGCATCTCCGCAGTATGTGGGGGATTGGCAGTGGCACTGCCTAATATGTTGTTTATGATATTTGCCTGGCGTCACCAGGCGCATACACCTGCTAAGGGCCGCGTGTCCTGGACTTTCGCCTTCGGTGAAGCCTTCAAGGTGTTAGCGATGCTGGTTTTACTGGTGGTGGCGTTGGCGGTTTTAAAGGCGGTGTTTTTGCCGCTGATCGTTACGTGGGTTTTGGTGCTGGTGGTTCAGATACTGGCGCCGGCTGTAATTAACAACAAAGGGTAAAAGGCATCATGGCTTCAGAAAATATGACGCCGCAGGAATACATAGGACACCATCTGAATAACCTTCAGCTGGACCTGCGTACTTTCTCGCTGGTGGATCCGCAGAACCCCCCAGCCACCTTCTGGACGCTCAATATTGACTCCATGTTCTTCTCGGTGGTGCTGGGTCTGTTGTTTCTGGTGATGTTCCGTAGCGTTGCTAAAAAAGCGACCAGCGGCGTGCCAGGCAAGTTTCAGACCGCGATTGAGCTGATAGTCGGCTTTGTGCATGGCAGCGTCAAAGACATGTACCATGGCAAAAGCAAGCTGATTGCGCCGCTGGCCCTGACGATTTTCGTCTGGGTATTCCTTATGAACCTGATGGACTTACTGCCTATCGACCTGCTGCCGTATATCGCTGAGCATTGGCTGGGTCTGCCGGCAACGCGCGTGGTGCCGTCTGCTGACGTCAACATCACCCTGTCGATGGCGTTGGGCGTATTCATCCTTATTCTGTTCTACAGCATCAAAATGAAAGGCATCGGCGGCTTCGCTAAAGAGTTGACGCTGCAGCCGTTCAATCACTGGGCGTTCATTCCTGTCAACTTAATCCTTGAAGGGGTAAGTCTGCTGTCCAAACCGGTTTCTCTCGGTCTGCGACTGTTCGGCAACATGTATGCCGGTGAGCTGATTTTCATTCTGATTGCTGGTCTGTTGCCGTGGTGGTCACAGTGGATTCTGAATGTGCCGTGGGCCATTTTCCACATCCTGATTATTACGCTGCAAGCCTTCATTTTCATGGTTCTGACGATTGTCTATCTGTCGATGGCGTCCGAAGAGCATTAATTTACCAACACTACTACGTTTTAACTGAAACAAACTGGAGACTGTCATGGAAAACCTGAATATGGATCTGCTGTACATGGCTGCCGCTGTGATGATGGGTCTGGCGGCAATCGGTGCTGCGATCGGTATCGGCATCCTCGGGGGTAAATTCCTGGAAGGCGCGGCGCGTCAACCTGATCTGATTCCTCTGCTGCGTACTCAGTTCTTTATCGTTATGGGTCTGGTGGATGCTATCCCGATGATCGCTGTAGGTCTGGGTCTGTACGTGATGTTCGCTGTCGCGTAGTAAGCGTTGCTTGAATTAAGAGCAATATCAGAAGGTTAACTAGATAGAGGCATTGTGCTGTGAATCTTAACGCAACAATCCTCGGCCAGGCCATCGCGTTTATTCTCTTTGTCTGGTTTTGCATGAAGTACGTATGGCCGCCGTTAATGGCAGCCATCGAGAAACGTCAGAAAGAAATTGCTGACGGTCTCGCTTCTGCTGAACGAGCACATAAGGATCTTGACCTTGCAAAGGCCAGCGCGACCGACCAGCTGAAAAAAGCGAAAGCAGAAGCTCAGGTAATCATCGAGCAGGCAAACAAACGCCGCGCTCAGATCCTGGACGAAGCCAAAACTGAAGCAGAACAGGAACGTACTAAAATCGTGGCGCAGGCGCAGGCGGAAATTGAAGCCGAGCGTAAACGCGCCCGTGAAGAGCTGCGTAAGCAAGTTGCTATCCTGGCTGTTGCTGGCGCCGAGAAGATCATCGAACGTTCCGTGGATGAAGCTGCTAACAGCGACATCGTGGATAAACTTGTCGCTGAACTGTAAGGAGGGAGGGGCTGATGTCTGAATTTGTTACGGTAGCTCGCCCCTACGCCAAAGCAGCTTTTGACTTTGCCGTTGAACACCAAAGTGTAGAGCGCTGGCAGGATATGCTGGCGTTTGCCGCCGAGGTAACCAAGAACGAACAAATGGCAGAGCTTCTCTCTGGCGCGCTGGCGCCGGAAACGCTCGCTGAGTCGTTTATCGCAGTCTGCGGTGAGCAGTTAGACGAAAACGGTCAGAACCTGATTCGGGTGATGGCTGAAAATAATCGTCTGAACGCGCTCCCGGATGTTCTGGAGCAGTTTATTCATCTGCGTGCCGCCAGTGAAGCTACCTCCGAGGTAGAAGTTACGTCGGCAACCGCATTGAGTGAAGAGCAGCTTTCGAAAATCAGCGCCGCGATGGAAAAACGTCTGTCACGCAAAGTGAAGCTGAATTGCAAAATCGATAAGTCTGTAATGGCAGGCGTTATCATCCGGGCGGGTGATATGGTCATTGATGGCAGCGTACGCGGCCGTCTTGAGCGCCTTGCAGACGTCTTGCAGTCTTAAGGGGACTGGAGCATGCAACTGAATTCCACCGAAATCAGCGAACTGATCAAGCAGCGCATTGCTCAGTTCAATGTGGTGAGCGAAGCTCACAACGAAGGTACTATTGTTTCTGTCAGTGACGGTGTTATCCGCATTCACGGCCTGGCCGATTGTATGCAGGGTGAAATGATCTCCCTGCCGGGTAACCGTTACGCTATCGCATTGAACCTGGAGCGCGACTCCGTGGGTGCGGTAGTCATGGGGCCATACGCTGACCTTGCCGAAGGCATGAAGGTTAAATGTACGGGTCGTATCCTGGAAGTTCCGGTTGGCCGCGGCCTGCTGGGACGTGTGGTAAACACCCTGGGTGCGCCAATCGACGGTAAAGGTCCGGTTGATAATGACGGCTTCTCTGCCGTTGAAGCGATTGCGCCGGGCGTTATCGATCGTCAGTCTGTCGATCAGCCGGTGCAGACCGGCTATAAAGCCGTTGACTCCATGATCCCAATCGGTCGTGGTCAGCGTGAACTGATCATCGGTGACCGTCAGACCGGTAAAACCGCGCTGGCTATCGACGCCATCATCAACCAGCGCGATTCCGGCATTAAATGTATCTATGTCGCTATCGGCCAGAAAGCGTCCACCATCTCTAACGTGGTGCGCAAACTGGAAGAACACGGCGCGCTGGCTAACACCATTGTTGTGGTGGCGACCGCGTCCGAATCCGCTGCGCTGCAATACCTGGCGCCATATGCCGGTTGCGCAATGGGCGAATACTTCCGCGACCGCGGCGAAGATGCGCTGATCATTTACGATGACCTGTCTAAACAGGCTGTTGCTTACCGTCAGATCTCCCTGCTGCTCCGTCGTCCGCCAGGACGTGAAGCATTCCCGGGCGACGTATTCTACCTCCACTCTCGTCTGCTGGAGCGTGCTGCGCGTGTTAACGCCGACTACGTCGAAGCCTTCACCAAAGGTGAAGTGAAAGGGAAAACCGGCTCTCTGACCGCGCTGCCGATTATCGAAACGCAGGCAGGTGACGTTTCCGCGTTCGTTCCGACCAACGTAATTTCGATTACCGATGGTCAGATCTTCCTGGAATCTAACCTGTTTAACGCCGGTATTCGTCCTGCGGTTAACCCGGGTATCTCGGTATCCCGTGTAGGTGGCGCAGCCCAGACCAAGATCATGAAAAAACTGTCCGGTGGTATTCGTACCGCGCTGGCGCAGTATCGTGAACTGGCGGCGTTCTCTCAGTTTGCATCCGACCTTGACGATGCCACCCGTAAACAGCTTGACCACGGTCAGAAAGTGACCGAACTGCTGAAACAGAAACAGTATGCGCCGATGTCCGTCGCGCAGCAGTCTCTGGTTCTGTTCGCAGCAGAACGTGGTTATCTGGCGGATGTCGAACTGGCGAAAATCGGTAGCTTCGAAGCCGCACTGCTGGCTTACGTCGACCGTGATCACGCTCCGCTGATGCAAGAGATCAACCAGTCCGGTGGCTATAACGACGAAATCGAAGGCAAGCTGAAAGGCATCCTCGATTCCTTCAAAGCAACCCAGTCCTGGTAACGTCTGGCGGCTTGCCTTAGGGCAGGCCGTAAGGCATTGAGGAGAAGCTCATGGCCGGCGCAAAAGAGATACGTAGTAAGATCGCAAGCGTCCAGAACACGCAAAAGATCACTAAAGCGATGGAGATGGTCGCCGCTTCCAAAATGCGTAAATCGCAGGATCGCATGGCGGCCAGCCGTCCTTATGCAGAGACCATGCGCAAAGTGATTGGTCACCTTGCGAACGGTAATCTGGAATATAAGCACCCCTACCTGGAAGAGCGCGACGTTAAGCGCGTGGGCTACCTGGTAGTGTCGACCGACCGTGGTTTGTGCGGTGGCTTGAACATTAACCTGTTCAAAAAGCTGCTGGCGGATATGAAGGCATGGTCCGATAAAGGCGTTCAGTGCGAACTCGCAATGATCGGCTCTAAGGGCGTGTCATTCTTTAATTCCGTAGGCGGCAACGTTGTCGCTCAGGTGACAGGTATGGGGGATAACCCTTCTCTGTCCGAACTGATCGGTCCGGTTAAAGTGATGTTGCAGGCCTACGACGAAGGCCGTCTGGACAAGCTTTACATTGTCAGCAACAAATTTATTAACACCATGTCTCAGGTGCCGACGATCACTCAACTGCTGCCGTTGCCGGCGTCAGAAGATGATGATCTGAAGCGTAAAGCCTGGGATTACCTGTATGAACCAGACCCAAAAGCGCTGCTGGATACTCTCCTGCGTCGTTATGTGGAGTCTCAGGTTTATCAGGGCGTGGTAGAAAACCTGGCCAGCGAGCAGGCCGCACGAATGGTGGCGATGAAAGCCGCAACCGATAATGGCGGCAGCCTGATTAAAGAGCTGCAGTTGGTATACAACAAAGCTCGTCAGGCCAGCATTACTCAGGAACTCACCGAGATCGTCTCGGGGGCCGCCGCGGTTTAACCAGGTTATTTCGTAGAGGATTTAAGATGGCTACTGGAAAGATTGTCCAGGTAATCGGCGCCGTGGTCGACGTCGAGTTCCCTCAGGATGCCGTACCACGCGTGTACGATGCCCTTGAGGTGCAGAATGGTAATGAGAAGCTGGTGCTGGAAGTTCAGCAGCAGCTTGGCGGCGGTATCGTGCGTACCATCGCGATGGGGTCTTCTGACGGTCTGCGTCGCGGTCTGGATGTAAAAGATCTCGAACACCCGATCGAAGTCCCGGTAGGTAAAGCCACGTTGGGTCGTATCATGAACGTCCTGGGCGAACCGGTCGACATGAAAGGCGAGATCGGCGAAGAAGAGCGTTGGGCGATTCACCGCGCAGCACCTTCCTACGAAGAGTTGTCAAACTCTCAGGAACTGCTGGAAACCGGTATCAAAGTTATCGACCTGATGTGTCCGTTCGCGAAGGGCGGTAAAGTCGGTCTGTTCGGTGGTGCGGGTGTAGGTAAAACCGTAAACATGATGGAGCTTATCCGTAACATCGCGATCGAGCACTCCGGTTACTCAGTGTTTGCGGGCGTAGGTGAACGTACTCGTGAGGGTAACGACTTCTACCACGAAATGACCGACTCCAACGTTATCGATAAAGTATCCCTGGTGTATGGCCAGATGAACGAGCCGCCGGGAAACCGTCTGCGCGTTGCACTGACCGGCCTGACCATGGCGGAGAAATTCCGTGACGAAGGTCGTGACGTACTGCTGTTCGTCGATAACATCTATCGTTACACCCTGGCCGGTACGGAAGTATCCGCACTGCTGGGCCGTATGCCTTCCGCGGTAGGTTACCAGCCGACTCTGGCGGAAGAGATGGGCGTTCTGCAGGAACGTATCACCTCCACCAAAACCGGTTCTATCACCTCCGTACAGGCGGTATACGTACCGGCGGATGACTTGACTGACCCGTCTCCAGCCACCACCTTTGCGCACTTAGATGCAACCGTGGTACTGAGCCGTCAGATCGCATCCCTGGGTATCTACCCGGCCGTTGACCCGCTGGACTCCACCAGCCGTCAGCTGGATCCGCTGGTTGTTGGTCAGGAACACTACGACACCGCGCGTGGCGTTCAGTCCATCCTGCAGCGTTATCAGGAACTGAAAGACATCATCGCCATCCTCGGTATGGATGAACTGTCTGAAGAAGATAAACTGGTGGTAGCTCGCGCGCGTAAAATTCAGCGCTTCCTGTCCCAGCCGTTCTTCGTGGCGGAAGTATTTACCGGTTCTCCGGGCAAATACGTCTCCCTGAAAGACACCATCCGTGGCTTTAAAGGCATCATGGAAGGCGAATACGATCACCTGCCGGAGCAGGCGTTCTACATGGTCGGTTCCATCGACGAAGCCGTGGAAAAAGCCAAAAAACTTTAACGCCTTAATCGGAGGGTGATATGGCAATGACTTACCACCTGGATGTCGTCAGCGCGGAGCAACAAATGTTCTCCGGTCTGGTCGAGAAAATCCAGGTTACGGGTAGCGAAGGCGAACTGGGGATTTACCCGGGGCACGCGCCGCTGCTCACCGCCATTAAGCCTGGTATGATTCGCATCGTTAAGCAGCACGGTCATGAAGAGTTTATCTATCTGTCCGGCGGCATTCTGGAAGTGCAGCCTGGCAGCGTGACCGTTCTGGCGGATACCGCGATTCGCGGTCAGGATCTCGACGAAGCGCGAGCCCTGGAAGCGAAGCGTAAAGCCGAAGAGCACATTAAGAGCTCGCACGGTGACGTGGATTACGCTCAGGCGTCTGCGGAACTGGCCAAAGCGATCGCTAAACTGCGCGTTATCGAGTTGACCAAAAAAGCGATGTAACACCGGCTTGAAAGCATAAAACCAGTCTGATTGCGGACTGGTTTTTTTTTATCCTCTCAATTTTTATTCGATAAACTAGCAACGACAAAAACAAGCGGCTGAAGGCGATGCGTTTTCAGCGACAGCGCTGTTTTCATTAAATCCTTTTTTCTGTCATTTGCATCTGCACATTGTGCGAAGAAGGAAGGAATGGATGCGTTTTTATTGCATAAAATGAGGGATTATTACTATGTCATTTCAGCCATCCTTTGCGGGTCCACAACCCGACTCAAGGATTGATCGTACTACCTTTATTCGTCGCGCTTATCTTCATCTCGCCGTCGCCATCGTCGGTTTTATCGTGTTGAGCGCGGCGTGGAGTTTTATAGGGGTCGGGGAGTATGCGCTTGATGTGCTGCTGGCTGGTGGAAGATATAGCTGGTTGGTTGTTCTCGGCGCTTTTATGCTGGTGGGAATGCTGGCGACCCGTCTGGCGGATAATGCGGGGACTAATCAAACGCAACTTATCGGGCTGGGGATTTATGTGTTGGCAGAATCCCTGATTTTTGCCCCCCTGTTAACGGTGGCGGCGTATATTAACCCGTCGAGCATTGGCGCGGCGGCAATAACGACTCTGTTGCTGGTCGGCGGTCTGACGTTTACCGCTTTTTCCATAAAAAAAGACTTTTCTTTTCTGCGCTCGTTTCTGACTATGGCTGGGTTCATTGCTTTTGGCGCGATTATTGCCAGCGTCATCTGCGGCTTCTCGCTGGGTGTCTGGTTTTCTGCGCTAATGGTACTGCTGTGCGCCGGGTTTATACTTTACGATACTTCTAACATTATTCACCATTACCCTACCGATCGCCCTGCTGGCGCGGCATTACATCTGTTTGCTTCTATCGCGACCATGTTCTGGTATATTTTGCGGATTTTTATGTCGCGTAATTAAGTAAAAAATACGCGCAACGGAAAACCAGCGGCCTCTGTCGCTGGTTTTTGCTTTTCTGACTCCCCTGCGCTTTATTACGTTATCTTCTTTATTTATGGAGTAAAAAAACAGCAAAAACATCGGGCTACGTTGCCAATACGCGGGTGTTTTTACTTTTCAGGAGACAAGAGGCGCGGTAATGAACGAAAATGATTCATTAGCAGGCGGGGATGTTATCCCGGTGAGCGTTTTATCCTTCTTCCATTTTACGATGAAAAAAATGTAGTATTTTCAACGTGAAACAGTATAAATTCGTTCTCAAATTACAGTCAGGACGCGTATGTTAAATAGTGCTATGAGCGTAGTGATCCTTGCCGCAGGTAAAGGCACGCGCATGTATTCCGATATTCCTAAAGTGCTGCACACGCTGGCGGGTAAACCCATGGTGCAGCATGTCATTGATGCAGCAACTAAATTAGGGGCCGCACAGGTTCATCTGGTCTATGGACACGGTGGCGGGTTGTTAAAACAGACCCTGAAAGATGACAAGCTAAACTGGGTGCTTCAGGCGGAACAGTTGGGAACAGGTCACGCAATGCAGCAGGCCGCGCCCTTCTTTAGCGACGATGAAGATATTTTAATGCTTTACGGCGACGTGCCGCTGATTTCGGTTGAAACCTTACAGCGCCTGCGCGATGCCAAACCGCAGGGTGGTATTGGGTTATTAACCGTGAAGCTGGACGATCCGAGCGGCTATGGCCGTATTACGCGTGAAAACGGTAAAGTGACCGGCATCGTTGAACATAAAGACGCCACTGATGAACAGCGTCAGATCCAGGAAATTAACACCGGTATTCTGATCGCCAACGGCGCGGACCTGAAACGCTGGTTGTCTAAGCTGACTAACAATAATGCGCAGGGTGAATATTACATCACTGATATCATTGCGCTGGCTTATCATGAAGGACGGGAAATCGCCGCGGTGCATCCGGCTCGCATCAGCGAAACGGACGGCGTGAATAACCGTCTACAGCTTTCTCGTCTGGAGCGTATTTACCAGGCCGAACAGGCGGAGAAACTGCTGTTATCCGGCGTTATGTTGCGCGATCCGGCTCGTTTTGATCTGCGCGGTAATCTGGCTCACGGGCGTGATGTGGAAATTGACGCTAACGTTATCATCGAAGGTAACGTGACGCTCGGTCACCGCGTGAAGATCGGCGCGGGGTGCATTATTAAAAACAGCGTTATTGGCGATGACTGCGAAATTAGCCCATACAGCGTGGTGGAAGATGCGCATCTGGAAGCGGCCTGCACCATCGGCCCGTTTGCTCGCCTGCGTCCCGGCGCAGAGCTGTTAGCGGGCGCTCACGTCGGCAATTTTGTTGAAATGAAAAAAGCGCGTCTGGGTAAAGGTTCTAAAGCCGGCCATCTGACCTACCTGGGCGATGCGGAAATTGGCGACAACGTGAATATCGGCGCGGGGACCATCACCTGTAACTATGATGGCGCGAACAAATTCAAAACGGTTATTGGCGACGATGTGTTTGTCGGCTCCGATACCCAACTGGTGGCGCCGGTTACTGTTGGTAAAGGGGCTACCATCGCCGCAGGGACTACCGTCACCCGTAATGTAGCCGACAATGAGCTGGTATTAAGCCGCGTGCCGCAGGTGCATAAGCAAGGCTGGCAGCGTCCGGTGAAGAAAAAGTGATTTTGTAGGCCGGATAAGCGTCAGCGCCATCCGGCAGACCGGAGATGAGAGGATAAAATAATCCTCCGCTCCATGAGCAGTACTTATAAAAATAACCCCACTCTCTACAAGGCTCGGGGCGCCCGCAACGACGGGCATACAGGTCAGCGACAACGCATGGCGTAATGCCATAATCAGGAAATAAAACTATGTGTGGAATTGTTGGTGCTATCGCGCAGCGTGATGTAGCTGAAATCCTTCTCGAAGGTTTACGTCGTCTGGAATACCGCGGATATGACTCTGCCGGTCTGGCCGTGGTTGATGCAGAAGGTCATATGACCCGTCTGCGTCGCCTCGGTAAAGTCCAGATGCTGGCTCAGGCAGCGGAAGAACATCCTCTGCATGGCGGCACCGGTATTGCTCACACTCGCTGGGCGACGCACGGTGAACCTTCAGAAGCTAACGCGCATCCGCATGTGTCTGAACACATTGTGGTGGTGCATAACGGCATCATCGAAAATCATGAACCGCTGCGTGAAGCGTTAAAAGCGCGTGGCTATACCTTCGTTTCTGAAACCGACACCGAAGTGATTGCACACCTGGTAAACTGGGAACTGAAACAGGGAGGTACTCTGCGTGAGGCTGTTCTGCGTGCGATCCCGCAACTGCGTGGTGCGTACGGTACAGTGATCATGGATACCCGTCACCCGGATACCCTGTTGGCTGCCCGTTCAGGTAGCCCGTTGGTGATTGGCCTGGGTATGGGCGAAAACTTTATCGCTTCTGACCAGCTGGCGCTGTTGCCAGTGACTCGTCGCTTTATCTTCCTTGAAGAGGGCGATATCGCTGAAATCACTCGCCGTTCGGTAAATATCTTCGATAACACCGGCGCGGAAGTAAAACGTCAGGATATCGAATCCAATCTGCAATATGACGCGGGCGATAAAGGTATTTACCGCCACTACATGCAGAAAGAGATCTACGAACAGCCGAACGCGATCAAAAACACCCTTACCGGGCGCATCAGCCACGGTCAGGTGGATTTAAGCGAGCTGGGGCCGAACGCCGACGAACTGCTGTCGAAGGTTGAGCATATTCAGATCCTCGCCTGCGGTACGTCTTACAACTCCGGTATGGTTTCCCGTTACTGGTTTGAATCGCTGGCAGGTATTCCGTGCGACGTTGAAATCGCCTCTGAATTCCGCTATCGCAAATCTGCCGTGCGTCGTAACAGCCTGATGATTACCCTGTCACAGTCTGGCGAAACGGCAGATACCCTGGCTGGCCTGCGTCTGTCGAAAGAGCTGGGATATTTGGGCTCTCTGGCCATTTGTAACGTGCCGGGATCTTCGCTGGTGCGTGAATCCGATCTGGCGCTGATGACCAACGCGGGTACGGAAATTGGCGTAGCATCTACCAAAGCCTTCACCACCCAGTTAACCGTGCTGTTGATGCTGGTGGCGAAACTGGCGCGTCTGAAAGGTCTGGATGCGTCCATTGAGCATGATATCGTGCATGGCCTACAGGCGCTGCCGAGCCGTATTGAGCAGATGCTGTCGCAGGACAAACGTATCGAAGCCCTGGCGGAAGATTTCTCTGACAAACACCATGCGCTATTCCTGGGGCGTGGCGATCAATATCCGATTGCGCTCGAAGGCGCGCTGAAGCTGAAAGAGATCTCTTACATTCACGCGGAAGCCTATGCTGCAGGCGAGCTGAAACACGGTCCGCTGGCGCTGATTGACGCCGATATGCCAGTGATTGTGGTGGCGCCGAACAACGAACTGTTGGAGAAACTGAAATCCAACATCGAAGAAGTTCGCGCGCGTGGCGGTCAGTTGTACGTCTTCGCCGATCAGGATGCGGGTTTCGTCAGCAGTGACAACATGCACATCATTGAGATGCCGCATGTGGAAGAGGTCATTGCGCCTATCTTCTACACCGTTCCGCTGCAACTGCTGGCGTATCACGTGGCGCTGATTAAAGGCACCGACGTTGACCAGCCGCGTAACCTGGCGAAATCGGTTACCGTAGAGTAAGTACAAATGTAGTACCAAGCAGAAGGCCGTCGATAGACGGCCTTTTTTTGTGCGCCGTGACAGGCGCTGTTCTTTCTCTATGGTGGCTGAAGAGCGACTAAGAGGTGCTACGCCTGCCTGCGCTACGGGCACCCGGTCACATTCTCTTCTTTAAGGCCCTGGCTCAATCCAGGTGGATCGGAAATCAAACCACCCCAGGTTATTCAGGTGGATCCCCCTGGCCCGGTCGGGGCCTTTGAGTCGCATCCAGTGGTGAAAAAGCGGTTGTAGCCAGCCTGAACGGGTGGTTTCCCTGACCAGTTGTTCCGCGCTGATTGTTTCGGCATGCCACTGGGTTTCCCATTGGGCCAGCAGCGCATCATCCCCACCGCTGATGGCGTGGCGCAGTAAAGGGGAGCCCAGCAGCCATGTACCGACGTTCCACTCTTCGGGAATGGGGAAATTAACTGTCCCCAGCCAGAGATCAACCTCGGCCTTGCCGCTTGCCCAGTCATCATAATTCAGTGCAATGCCCTCAAGTAAAATGCCCTGCTGGCGCATGATCTTTTGCATGATATCCAGAAGCATTGGAAATTCAGGGTGCTGATCGTGATAGGCCAGACGCAGTTTCGCGTAGGGCGACGACGAGATAAAAGGTGAACAGGCCGGGCCCGCCTCAATAGTATGAAACCAGGAGGACAGCAGGCTGCCGCCCGGTACCCAGAAGGGGCGAATTGCCTCACTCAGATGCTGGAGTATGGCGTAAGGGCTGAGTGTTTCCCGTAGCCAGCGGCGATGTTCGGCGGTATGCCAGTGCGGGGAGCGGCTGTCGCATAATAAAAAATATCCTCCACGCTCAAGAAACATCTCGCGCAGGTTGTCAGAAGGTTTGCCTGATACCTGGCTAAGCCGTCCGGAAACGTAATCCTCATCGCTCAGGCTGGAGCTGAGCCAGGCTGCCGTGTCGTTATCCGACAGCGATTCCGCCAGGTTGTCTGTCTCCGTTAAATTCGGCCAGATAAAGACCTCCACTTCATCCAGCAGCCCGCGCAGACCGAAATAGTGGTCAAAGGCCTTCATTTGCAGATGAAAGCCATTGTTTTCCACCACCTCATAAGGGCCAGTCCCCACAGGATGTGCCGGGAAATCAGCGCGTTGTGTATGGTCAGGCGGTAGGATCATGGCATCAATATGGCTGAGCAGCAGCGGCAGTCGGTTATCCGGGTGCGCCAGCGTAATTTCAAGGCTCAGCGGCCCGGTGGCCTGAATGGTCTGCAAGTGCGAGAACAGCGGCAGCTTAGCGCTGCGGGTCAGTGAAGCGATAACCGCGTCGATCGTCAGCTCCTGGCCATCATGCCAGAGGACGGCGGGGCGCAGATAAAAACGCCAGCGCAGCGGATCAATCTGCCGCCAGTGGTGGGCAAGATCGGCTTCGACTTCACCTTTTTCCTCATTTATGCGCGTCAGGCCGCTAAAAATCTGCCTGACCAGATGCTGCTCAGAGCGACGCAACGGTATGCCGGGGCACAGCGACGGCATTGTCCGATAATAGGGGATGCACAGCCGCTGATAGTCTGCCCGCACGCTATAGCCCAGCTTTGAACGCAGCAGTTGCGCCACCTGGTGCTTATTTTTACCCAGCAGCTGAATGGCCTGATCAATATGACCAGACTCCAGTAACTGCTCCGCCTTTTCGCTTAACAGCTGTTCTGGTTTATAGCGCAGGTGAAGCCGGGCGCGATGCCCACGTCCGGCCTGTGATTGCCAGATGAGCCACTTTGCCTCCTGCATCTGAAGCAACAGATTACGCATATGCCGCCGGGTGCAGAACAACACATCCGCCAGCTCCTGTAATGTCACGCTAACAGGCTTGTCGCCATAGTGCTGGAGTAGCTTTAAATATTTTTGTTCAGTGTGCCGGGTTGTCATAAAAGGTGAAATTTCCCGAACGGGAATGAGCAATTTTTAATATCCCCTTTTTAGCCGATGATTTTCTCTATCGCAACTTCTATGAGGATTCATCATGACAAAGCGCATTAATAAAGACACTCAGGTCTGCATGTCCCTGGCGGCACGCCCAAGTAACTTCGGTACACGCTTTCACAACTATCTGTACGAAGCGCTGGATCTCAATTATCTCTACAAAGCCTTTTCGCCGACCGATCTTACGCAGGCCATTAGCGGCGTGCGCGGTCTGGGGATCCGTGGGTGCGCGATCTCTATGCCGTTTAAAGAAGCCTGCATTCCGCTGGTGGATGAACTGGATGCTTCTGCTCAGGCCATTCACTCAGTTAATACCATTGTGAATACCAATGGCCATCTGAAGGCGTACAACACCGATTACATTGCAATAGCTCGCTTGCTGGCGAATTACAAGGTCTCTCCCGACCTGGTATTTGCTTTGCGTGGCAGCGGTGGTATGGCAAAGGCGGTGGCCTGCGCGCTGAAGGATGCGGGGTTTACCCGTGGTTATATTGTCGCGATTGATGAAGCGTCAGGTAAACAACTGGCCGAACTCTATGGCTATGAATGGCGCCCGGATACCGACGGTATTGAAGCCGATTTGTTAATTAACGCCACGCCTATCGGAATGGCTGGCGGTAATGATGCCGACAAACTCTCTTATTCCGAACAGGAAGTGGATAAGGCGAGCGTTATCTTTGATGTGGTGGCGCTACCGCCCGTCACGCCGCTAATCCGCTACGCCCGTGAACGCGGTAAAACCGTGATTACCGGTTCCGAAGTGTTTGCTATTCAGGCCGTGGAGCAATTTGTCCTTTATACCGGGATTCGCCCGGATGACGCGCTGTTCCAGAAAGCCGCGGCCTGGTCACGTCTGTAACATTTTTTTCCCGCTTTTTCTTTAAATTAAAAGAACAGGGTACCCTACTATGACTAAAAAAATTGTTGCTGTGACGGCCTGTCCGACGGGCGTCGCCCATACCTTTATGGCGGCAGAAGCGTTGGAAATTGAAGCCCGCAAGCGTGGTGACTGGATCAAGGTTGAAACCCGCGGTTCCGTCGGGGCGAAGAACACGCTGACCGCGGAAGAGATAGCGCAGGCGGATGTGGTGATTATCGCGGCGGATATTGAACTGGATCTGTCAGGCTTTGTTGGCAAAAGACTCTATCGCACCAGTACCGGCGCGGCGCTAAAAAAGAGTGCGCAGGAAATGGATAATGCTTTCAATAGCGCCGAGGTCTATCAGGGGAGTGCCGGGCGCTCTTCTTCAGCTGGTAAAACAGAGCTACCCGGCGTTTATAAGCATTTAATGACCGGCGTATCCCATATGCTTCCCCTGGTGGTTGCGGGAGGGTTGTGTATCGCGCTCTCTTTTGTCTTCGGTATCCAGGCCTTCAACGAGCCGGACACGCTGGCGGCTGCGTTATTTCAAATCGGCGGTAAGGCGGCCTTTGCGCTGATGGTGCCGGTACTGGCTGGGTTTATTGCCTTCTCAATTGCCGATCGTCCGGGTCTGGCCCCGGGGCTTATTGGCGGGATGTTGGCCAGCCTGTGCGGCGCTGGTTTCCTGGGTGGGATTGTGGCCGGTTTTCTGGCCGGTTACAGCGTACGGTTTCTGGCGCAAAATATTAAGCTGCCGGCGTCGATGGAAGCGCTTAAACCTGTGCTGGTTCTGCCGCTACTGTCTACGCTGATTATCGGCCTTATCATGATTTACGTGGTGGGTGGCCCCGTTTCTGCGGTGATGGAGGGGCTGACGACGTTCCTGGGGAATATGACCTCTACGAATGCGATCTTGCTGGGAATGTTGCTGGGCGCAATGCAAGGTTTTGACCTTGGCGGGCCGGTGAATAAAGCTGCGTATACCTTCGGCGTTGGTTTACTGGCTTCTCATTCTTATATGCCAATGGCGGCTATTATGGCGGCAGGGATGGTACCGGCATTAGGAATGGGCGTCGCAACCTGGGCGGCCAGAGCGAAATTCAATGCCGCTGAGCATGAAGCGGGTAATGCATCTTTTATCCTGGGGCTGTGCTTTATCTCTGAAGGGGCGATTCCCTTCGCCGCGCGAGACCCGATGCGCGTCATCCCTTCCACGATGGTCGGTGGCGCAATCGCCGGGGGACTGTCCATGTATTTCGGTTGTACACTGATGGCGCCACACGGCGGCCTCTTTGTCCTGGCGATCCCGCATGCGGTGGAACATGTGATGCAGTACCTGCTCTCGATTGCCCTGGGCACGATTGTCTGCGGCCTGATGTACGCGCTATTGAAACCGTCTGTGGTTGCGCAAACAGTTTAATTCATCTCCCCCTGCAGGCTGGTCTGGTGTCTCCCCGGGCCAGCTTTTTTATTTCCATTGTCATCAAACCGTCATAATCAAGACATATAACTGTCATCAATTTGTCCTATTTTGCTCATCGTAGCAACTCAAACAATGATTTACCGAAACCGTGCAGGAGACATTATGAAAGTTATGCGTACCACTGTCGCAACTGTTGTCGCCGCGACCTTATCGATGAGCGCGTTCTCTGCCTTTGCAGCAGCAAGCCTGACAGGTGCCGGTGCAACGTTTCCTGCGCCGGTGTATGCCAAATGGGCGGATACCTACCAGAAAGAAACCGGTAACAAAGTTAATTACCAGGGGATAGGCTCTTCCGGCGGCGTGAAACAAATCACCGCGAATACCGTTGATTTTGGCGCTTCCGATGCGCCGCTGTCTGACGAAAAACTGAATCAGGAAGGCCTGTTCCAGTTTCCGACTGTGATCGGCGGCGTGGTGCTGGCGGTGAATATTCCAGGCCTCAAATCCGGCGAACTGGTGCTGGATGGTAAAACGCTGGGTGACATCTACCTCGGTAAAATCAAAAAGTGGGATGATGAAGCCATCACCAAACTGAACCCAGGCGTGAAGCTGCCTTCTCAGAACATCGCTGTGGTGCGTCGCGCTGACGGTTCCGGTACCTCCTTCGTGTTCACCAGTTACCTGGCGAAAGTCAACGACGAGTGGAAATCGAAAGTGGGCGCGGGTTCTACCGTGAACTGGCCAACCGGCCTGGGCGGTAAAGGTAACGACGGCATCGCGGCATTTGTACAGCGTCTGCCAGGCGCTATTGGCTACGTTGAGTATGCGTATGCCAAGCAGAACAACCTGGCCTACACCAAACTGGTTTCTGCCGACGGCAAACCGGTAAGCCCGACGGAAGAGAGCTTCTCTAATGCGGCGAAAGGCGCTGACTGGAGCAAAACCTTCGCGCAGGATCTGACCAACCAGAAAGGTGACGATGTGTGGCCAATCACCTCCACCACCTTTATCCTGGTCCACAAAGCGCAGAAGAAACCTGAGCAGGGTGCTGAAGTGCTGAAGTTCTTCGACTGGGCCTACAAAAATGGCGCTAAACAGGCGAATGATCTGGACTACGCCAGCCTGCCGGATAACGTCGTTGAGCAGGTTCGTACCGCCTGGAAGACCAGTATAAAAGACAGCAACGGTAAGGCGCTGTATTAATTAACGAATTGGCGGATGGCGCTACGCTTATCCGCCCTACGGTTTCGACCGCAGGCCCACGTTGTAGGCCGGATAAGCGTAGCGCCATCCGGCAGGGGCAACGTCGTAAAATGCGTTTAATGGAAAGAGTAATTTATGGCTGCAACCAAGCCTGCTTTTAACCCGCCGGGTAAAAAAGGCGACATGATTTTCAGCGCGCTGGTAAAACTGGCTGCGCTGATTGTGCTATTGATGTTGGGCGGTATTATCGTCTCATTGATCATCTCCTCCTGGCCAAGTATCCAGAAATTTGGTTTCTCATTTCTTTGGACTAAGGAGTGGGACGCGCCAAACGATATCTACGGCGCGCTGGTGCCCATTTACGGCACGCTGGTGACCTCCTTTATCGCCCTGCTGATCGCCGTTCCGGTCAGTTTCGGCATTGCCCTGTTTTTAACCGAGCTGGCGCCAGGCTGGCTAAAACGTCCGCTCGGCATCGCCATTGAGCTGCTGGCGGCGATCCCCAGTATCGTGTACGGCATGTGGGGGCTGTTTATCTTCGCGCCGCTGTTTGCGACGTACTTCCAGGAGCCGGTCGGCAATATTCTTTCCAACATTCCGTTTGTCGGCGCGCTGTTCTCCGGCCCGGCGTTTGGTATCGGCATTCTGGCGGCGGGCGTCATCCTCGCCATCATGATCATCCCCTACATTGCGGCGGTTATGCGCGACGTCTTCGAGCAAACGCCGGTAATGATGAAAGAGTCCGCTTACGGTATCGGCTGCACTACCTGGGAAGTTATCTGGCGCATCGTGCTACCGTTCACCAAAAATGGCGTGATCGGCGGCATTATGCTGGGGCTGGGCCGTGCTCTGGGTGAAACGATGGCGGTCACTTTTATCATCGGCAACACCTACCAGCTCGACAGCGCGTCGCTGTATATGCCGGGCAACAGCATCACTTCCGCGCTGGCGAACGAATTCGCTGAGGCGGAATCGGGTCTGCACGTGGCAGCGTTGATGGAACTGGGGCTGATTCTGTTTGTGATCACCTTTATCGTCCTGGCGGCGTCTAAGTTCATGATTATGCGTCTGGCGAAGAACGAGGGAGCACGTTAATGGCTACGCTTGATATGCAGAACACCGCGCAGCTCGCGGAATCCCGTCGCAAGATGCAGGCGCGTCGCCGCATGAAGAACCGTATCGCACTAACGCTCTCAATGGCGACGATGGCATTTGGCCTGTTCTGGCTGATCTGGATTTTGATGTCCACCATCACGCGCGGCATTGATGGTATGTCGCTGGCGCTGTTTACCGAAATGACACCGCCGCCGAACACCGCGGGCGGCGGACTGGCGAACGCCCTGGCAGGGAGTGGATTATTGATTCTCTGGGCTACCGTATTGGGTACCCCGCTGGGGATTATGGCCGGGATCTATCTGGCGGAATATGGCCGTAAATCCTGGCTGGCGGAAATCATTCGTTTTATTAACGACATTCTGCTTTCCGCGCCGTCAATTGTTGTGGGGCTGTTTGTTTACACCATCGTGGTGGCGCAGATGCAGCACTTCTCCGGTTGGGCAGGGGTGATTGCGCTGGCGCTGTTGCAGGTACCGATCGTTATCCGTACCACTGAAAACATGCTCAAGCTGGTGCCGGATAGCCTGCGTGAAGCCGCTTATGCGCTGGGTACGCCGAAGTGGAAGATGATCTCCGCGATTACGCTGAAAGCCTCTATCTCCGGCATTATGACCGGTATTCTGCTGGCCATTGCCCGTATCGCCGGGGAAACGGCGCCATTGTTGTTTACCGCGCTCTCGAACCAGTTCTGGAGCACCGACATGATGCAGCCGATCGCCAACCTGCCGGTGACCATCTTTAAATTCGCGATGAGCCCGTTTGCCGAATGGCAACAATTAGCCTGGGCGGGCGTGCTGATTATTACCCTGTGCGTACTGCTGCTGAATATTCTGGCGCGCGTGATTTTCGCCAAGAAGAAACACGGTTAAGTTTAATACCTTGCCGGATGGCGGCGTAAACGCCTTATCCGGCCTACGGTTGACATATATGTAGGCCTGATAAGCGAAGCGCCATCAGGCATGATGAGGAAAAGAGTGAAATGAGTATGGTTGAAACTGCCCCGAGTAAGATTCAGGTTCGTGATTTGAACTTCTACTACGGCAAATTCCATGCCCTGAAGAACATTAATCTGGATATCGCGAAGAATCAGGTAACGGCATTTATCGGGCCATCCGGCTGCGGTAAATCAACGCTACTGCGTACCTTCAATAAAATGTATTCGCTTTATCCGGAGCAGCGCGCGGAAGGTGAAATTCTGCTGGATGGCGACAATATTCTCACCAACACCCAGGATATCGCGCTGCTGCGCGCAAAAGTGGGAATGGTATTCCAGAAGCCGACGCCGTTCCCGATGTCCATCTATGACAATATCGCCTTTGGCGTGCGTCTGTTTGAGAAGCTGTCTCGCGCCGATATGGACGAGCGCGTGCAGTGGGCGTTGACCAAAGCCGCATTATGGAACGAAACCAAAGATAAATTGCACCAGAGCGGGTACTCTCTCTCCGGTGGTCAGCAGCAGCGCCTGTGCATTGCGCGTGGTATCGCTATTCGCCCGGAAGTGTTGCTGCTGGATGAGCCATGTTCAGCTCTGGATCCGATCTCCACCGGGCGTATTGAAGAGCTGATCACCGAGCTGAAACAGGATTACACCGTGGTGATCGTGACCCACAACATGCAGCAGGCGGCACGTTGCTCCGATCATACGGCGTTTATGTACCTGGGCGAGTTGATTGAGTTCAGCAACACGGACGATCTGTTCACCAAGCCCGCGAAGAAACAAACAGAAGACTATATCACCGGTCGTTACGGTTAATTCAGGAGTGCGTAATGGACAGTCTGAACCTTAATAAACATATTTCCGGCCAGTTCAACGCAGAACTGGAAAGCATCCGCACTCAGGTAATGACCATGGGCGGCATGGTGGAGCAGCAGCTTTCTGACGCTATCACCGCCATGCACAACCAGGACAGCGAGCTGGCGAAGCGCGTGGTAGAAGGCGATCATCAGGTTAATATGATGGAAGTCGCCATCGATGAAGCCTGCGTGCGTATTATCGCCAAGCGCCAGCCGACGGCGAGTGACCTGCGTCTGGTAATGGCGATTATCAAAACCATCGCCGAACTGGAGCGCATTGGCGACGTGGCGGATAAAATCTGCCGTACCGCGCTGGAGAAATTCTCCCAGCAGCACCAGCCGCTGCTGGTCAGCCTGGAGTCGCTGGGTCGCCACACCGTGCAGATGCTACACGACGTGCTGGATGCGTTCGCGCGGATGGATCTCGACGAAGCGGTGCGTATCTACCGTGAAGACAAGAAAGTTGACCAGGAATATGAAGGCATCGTGCGTCAGCTGATGACCTACATGATGGAAGACTCGCGCACCATTCCCAGCGTGCTGACCGCGTTATTCTGCGCGCGCTCTATCGAGCGTATCGGTGACCGTTGCCAGAATATTTGCGAATACATCTTCTACTTCGTGAAGGGGCAGGATTTCCGTCACGTGGGCGGAGATGAGCTGGATAAGCTGCTGGCGGGGAAAGATCCGAAAGAGTAAATCTCATTCTTTTGCCCGGTGGCGCTGCGCTTACCGGGCCTACAGGTACAGATGCTGTAGGCCGGATAAGCGTCAGCGCCATCCGGCATTTCAGTTAACGCGTAATCTCCCACCCGCGCGCTTTCCACAATCCCGGCAACTGCGCCAAATCGGTAAACGTCGTCACGTTAGGGTGATCGATCGGCTTGTTATGCGGATCGGCGCAGAAATAAAACACTTCCATTCCCGCTGCAATTCCTGACTGCGCGCCTGCGCTGGAATCATCCACCAGAATACACTTCTCAACATTGACCTTCATGGCGTTCGCCGCATGGAGCATCAGCGCCGGATCGGGCTTCCAGCGTTGAATATCGTAACCGCTAAACAGCAAATCGGGAAAATGATGCAACATGCCCAGTTTACCCAGCGAATGCTGCATCTTACTGACCGGCCCGTTGGATACCACGCACATCGGCGTCTTAATGCTCTCCAGCAGGGTATTTGCGCCCGCGATCGCTTCCAGTTCGGTATCGAACAGGCGCGCAACCTCGGCGCGGTACACCGGCTCCAGCTCCGCCTTTGCCAGCGCAACGCCATGCTCTTTACTGATGGTATCGATAATTTCGTAGAGCTTTACGCCTTTAAAGCGTCTGAATACTTCCGTGAGCTTAAGCGTAATGCCGAACTGCCGGAACATAGTGACATAGGCGCGCGAGCAAATCACTTCACTGTCGACCAGCGTGCCGTCACAGTCAAAAAACACCGCTTCGATTTGGGACATGTCATTTCCATTTTAACAAGTTTAACGTTTACGTAATGCTGAATGAGGGGACGCAATCGTTGCCGTACTAACAAATTGAGTGAAAAAAATTACCACACAACTGCGCCAGGTGTCGCATTTTGGTATAGGATAACGGCGAATTTTCCCTCCTTTCTCCGGAAATTGATAATGAGTCAACAACACACCACCCAGGCTTCTGGTCAGGGTATGCTGGAACGCGTGTTTAAACTGCGCGAACATGGCACGACGGCACGAACCGAAGTGATCGCCGGTTTTACCACTTTCCTGACGATGGTTTATATCGTTTTTGTTAACCCGCAAATTCTGGGCGTAGCTGGCATGGACACCAGCGCCGTCTTTGTGACCACCTGTCTGATTGCGGCCTTTGGCAGTATTCTGATGGGCCTGTTTGCTAACCTGCCGGTGGCGCTGGCGCCCGCGATGGGGCTGAATGCGTTCTTTGCCTTCGTGGTTGTTCAGGCAATGGGACTGCCGTGGCAGGTAGGCATGGGCGCCATTTTCTGGGGCGCTGTTGGTCTTTTATTGCTGACTATCTTCCGCGTGCGTTACTGGATGATCGCCAACATTCCGGTCAGCCTGCGCGTGGGCATCACCAGCGGCATCGGCCTGTTTATCGGCATGATGGGGCTAAAAAACGCCGGCGTGATTGTCGCCAATCCAGAAACGCTGGTCAGCATCGGCAACCTGACCTCGCACAGCGTGCTGCTGGGGGTTCTCGGATTCTTTATTATTGCGATTCTCGCTTCGCGCAACATTCATGCGGCGGTGCTGGTGTCCATCATCGTCACGACGCTGCTTGGCTGGATGATGGGCGATGTGCACTACAACGGCATTGTCTCCGCGCCGCCAAGCGTCACCAGCGTGGTCGGGCATGTCGATTTGGCAGGCTCGTTCAATCTTGGCCTGGCGGGGGTTATTTTCTCCTTCATGTTGGTAAACTTGTTTGACTCCTCCGGTACGCTGATTGGCGTGACCGATAAAGCCGGCTTGGCGGATGCGAAAGGCAAATTCCCGCGCATGAAGCAGGCGCTGTTTGTTGATAGTATCTCTTCCGTCACTGGCGCATTTGTCGGAACGTCTTCTGTGACTGCTTATATTGAATCCTCTTCCGGCGTTTCGGTGGGCGGTCGCACCGGTTTGACGGCGGTGGTGGTCGGTATTTTGTTCCTGCTGGTTATCTTCCTGTCGCCGCTGGCGGGCATGGTGCCGCCTTACGCGGCGGCGGGCGCGCTGATTTACGTCGGCGTGCTGATGACCTCCAGCCTGGCGCGGGTAAACTGGCAGGATTTAACCGAATCGGTCCCGGCGTTTATTACGGCGGTAATGATGCCGTTTAGCTTCTCGATCACCGAAGGTATCGCGCTGGGCTTTATCTCTTACTGCGTGATGAAGATTGGTACCGGTCGCCTGCGCGACCTTAGCCCGTGCGTAGTGATTGTCGCGCTGTTATTCGTGCTGAAGATTGTGTTTATTGACGCACACTGATGAAATGAACCCTCGCCCCATCGGGGTGAGGGTTTTTAACGAGCTTACGCTTTAACGCGCTGAATAAACTCACCAAATGCGGTCAGCTGACCGGTCAAATGATCTAACGTTCCCTGATCCACCACTTCTCCAGTCTGCGGGTCGACTTTATTCTGAATCACGCCGCCCATAAACTCCGGTTTATTCATCACCATCGCATCAAGGAACACCAGAATCTGGCGCAGATGATACTGGCAGCGCGCGCCGCCAATCGCCCCCATTGAACTGGTCTGGATAAGAACGGGCTTACCCGCCAGCGGCTGCTCAGGCAGACGGGATAGCCAGTCGATGGCATTCTTCAGGCCGCCGGGAACGGAATAGTTATATTCCGGCGTCACAATGACGACGCCGTCAGCGTTGCGAATCTGCTCCGCCAGCGCCTCTACGCTGGCTGGAAATCCCTCTTCCTGCTGGATATCGGCGTCATACAACGGAATATCCCCGATCGAAGGCAGCGGCGATACCGTCATTCCTGCCGGCGCGACTTTAGGCAGCGTACGCGCCACCATCCCGTTAAAGGAACCTTTGCGTAAACTTCCCAGCAATGTAACCACATTCAGCGTTTCAGACATACGTGCCCCCTTTTTTCATTATGAACGATTAAGCGTATACGATTTGGCGGCGGGGAGTTGGGCGAATCGCATCAGACGCCCGGTTGGTTCATTGGCGCGCGTCTGGATATCGGGCAGGCTTTTCCAGCCCAGTTTGCCATCGAACTCCCACACTTTTAATTTTTCTATCGCTGGCGTAACGGTTACGGACCATACCAGCACATCCTCCGCATCGCACACGGCTTCAAGCTGCGTGACATGCGCGCACTTCAGGCGTCCGGCAACGGGTAAAAGTTGCAGCTCCCGCGGATCGTCATTCATGACATCGCCGGTGAGTTTTAACACGCTCTGGCGCAATGTGATGAGTTGCGCTCGCGCTTCGTTGGGATCGTTTTGATTGGATACCCATAAGTTTTCATTACGGGAGAAAGGGTGGCGTTCGAGCGAATGCGGATGGTGAAAGCCGCGGGAGGTGCGCTGTAATTCCATATCCAGCCCGCACTCTCCTTCGGTGGTCAACGCCACGCCAACCATATTTCCGGCGTAGGAGATAGAAAAACCTGGCAGATTTTTGTCACGAAACGCGGGTTTACCTTTCGCCTGAATAATGATTTCCGGCAGCTCGCTAATTCCGTACAGCATAAACATCAGTTCGGCAAGAAGGCCTCTGGAGGCGAGAAAACGCGTTCGTCGGTGAGCAGGCAGGTTTCTGGCTTCAATATGGCAAGACGAAGAGAGACGAATTGAAACCAACTGTCCCTCCGTAAGTATCCCTCTGGCAAAGTGAGTCGCCATTTTTCGCTCCGTGATTAATGGGCCGTGATAATGACGAGAGTAACATTAACGTAAATTATGGACAGGTTTTACGCGCTAAAAATTCAATTTCAGAACGTTCTTTAATCAGACGGTGACATTTCTGGTAAGAGGAAGGTTAATTTATCAACGCAGGTGGTCAGATAAGGCGACGGCAGAGCGTGTTGATAGCCTGTCGTAGCCACACAATCTTGGGATTATGACTATTACGTTTGTGCCATAATAGGGTAAACGGCACCATCAGCTTTTCCCGCTGTTGCGCATCAAAAGGCAGGGGGCGCGCCACTAACGGTAGCTGGTGGAGCTGATTGTAGTGCTGGCAATAGCGCGGCGCGGTTGCTATCAGGGTGTGATCCGGCTGGGCGGCCATAAAGAGCGACTGCTCGAACCCCGGCAGGCTCAACGCGATATGGCGTTTGCGTCCCATTTCTTGCAGGACATCATCCAGCGCCCAGGTATCGCTTTGCTCCCAGCAAATACTGATATGCGGGTAGCGCAGAAATGTGTCCAGATCCCACGCTTCGCGCAGCGCCGGATGATCTTCCCGCAGCCAGACCCACGGCAAATCGCTAAACAACACCTCAAAATCAATCGCGAGCGGCAACAGACTGAGCAATTCTCGCGAGCGGGGATGGCTTTCGCGTCCGGTAAATCCGATATCGACTTCCCCACGCGTAATCGCCTCCAGCGAGTCATAATCCCAGTTGCGAACCTTAATGGTAGCCTGCGGATAGCGCTGATAAATCTGCTGCGACAGTGAATTAAACATAATCATCATCAGCGGCGACTCTGCCGCCAACTCAAATTTTAAACCGCGCGGCGTTTGATGATGCGGCTTATCAAGCAGTTGGTTCCCCATCTGCATCCAGTCCGCCAGACTTTGCTCCATACTGACCATCAGCGGCGTCGGCGCCAGGCCCAGCGGCGTATTGACGAACAGCGGATCGTCAAACCATGCCCGGAGTTTCGCCAGCGATTTGCTGACCGCAGAGGGCGTTACGTTCATCCGTTTTGCAGCTTTAGTGACGCTGCGCTCCTGCATGAGTAACTGTAGGCATAACAGCAGATTAAGATCGAGATTGGTAAGGGATTTCTTCATGCTCGGCTACGGACCTGTTGGGCGTGACGGAGAAGATCAGCAGAATACTCACTATGCTACAACCAATCAGAATCCCGATCAGCATATTCATCGCGCTGATACCGAGTATTGCCGCCAGCCAAATCCACAGTGATGAACCGCAAACCTGCGCGATACCCAGCGTGGAACTGGCCACTCCGGCGCGCAGCGAAAACGGCCCCAGCGCCTGGCTCATCGCGACGCCAAAACCAACCGAGAATCCGGCGCAGATAAGCGTCAGGCCAAAGAGCGTGACGGTATTGGTATGAGCAAGGCTTAACGTCACGCCAGCCGTCAAAAACAGCCCCTGTGAGACGAGCATTAAGGTTCGCGGCTTAAATAACCCAAGCGCAAAAGGGGTAGAAAAAGAGACGACCATGCTGACGCCTGCGGTGAGCGCCATGGTAATGGCATAGTCGCCACGGCTAAATCCCATCACCTCCATCAGCAGCACTGGAGAGGCATTGACGAAGGTCAGGATCACCGACACGCTAAGGGTGGTGATCGCCAGTCGACTGACGAAAAAACGGTTAACCAGCGACTCGGCGGCGGGCGACGATCGTGATAAATCGCGTGGAGCCAGCCTTGCCGGGCGCGTCTCGCGCAGGATAAACAGTGATAACAGGCCCACAATAATGCCCATCGCGGACATCGTATAGAACAGACTTTGCCAGGGGAAACGAAGCATAATCAAATGCCCCATCACCGGGGCGAGTACCGGCACAATACAGGTAATCCCATTCAATAATGACAGCACTTTAGCCCGGCGATGCTCGTCGAGCGTGTCGCGCAGAATGGCGAACGCCACCACATAGCAGCCGCCTGCTCCTACTCCCTGAAGAAAACGCCCACTCAAAAATAGTGAGCCTTCCGACGCCCGTGAACAAAGCAGTGAGGCTATCATAAAGACGAGCGCGCCGACGATCGCGACCGGCTTGCGGCCTGACTGATCGGCTATCTTCCCGGCAAACAGCATGGCCGTCGCCATTCCGGCCAGGTAAACGGAGAAGGCGATATGCAACTGCGCCTCGCTGGCGTTCAGATCGGCGGCTATACGCGGTAAACCGACCAGATACATATCAATACCGGCAGGATAGAGTAAAACCAGGGCAAAACTACACAGTAGAAAACGTTTCATAGCGGCCTCACGAAAAGTGTGGCGCTAAGAATACGGGGCGACGTTGCGCGAGACGAGTTGCCATTTGGACAACAGTGATTTCCGCATGGGAAATCATTGCTGCCGGATGGCAGCATAAACGCCTTATCCGGCTTACGGGGTTTGTAGGCCCGGTAAGCATCGCGCCACCGGGCAACACAACGTTATTTGCCGATACAGAAGCTGGAGAAAATCCGTCCCAGCAGGTCGTCGGAGGTAAACTCGCCGGTAATCTCGCTTAAGCTTTGCTGCGCCAGGCGCAATTCTTCCGCCAGCAATTCCCCCGCCCATGCGCCTAATAGCTGTGCTTTGCCCTGCTCAAGGTGTTCAGCGGCTTCCGCCAGCGCCTGTAGGTGACGGCGACGGGCCAGGAAGCCGCCTTCCATATTGGTCTCAAACCCCATGCTTTGCTTGAGGTGGTTACGCAACACGTCGACACCTTCGCCGGTACGCGCCGAGAGGCGAACCAGTGAGTGACCATTTACTTCACTAATACCCAGCGTTTCGCCGGTGATATCCGCCTTGTTACGTACCACGGTAATCGGTAGATTTTTGGGCAGACGGGCGATAAAGTCCGGCCAGATGTCGGCAGGGTCAACGGCGTCCGTCGTGGTGCCATCCACCATAAACAGCACGCGATCGGCCTGTTCAATCTCCTGCCAGGCGCGTTCGATGCCGATACGCTCAACTTCGTCGCTGGCGTCGCGCAGTCCGGCGGTATCGATGATATGCAGCGGCATCCCGTCGATGTGGATATGCTCGCGCAACACGTCACGCGTGGTACCGGCGATATCGGTGACAATGGCTGCTTCACGGCCTGCCAGCGCATTCAGCAGGCTGGATTTCCCGGCATTCGGGCGTCCGGCAATCACTACCTTCATCCCTTCGCGCAGCAGGCTACCCTGGCGCGCTTCGGTGCGCACGGCGTCAAGATCGGCGATGACGCCATTGAGCTGCGCTTCGATTTTGCCGTCAGAGAGAAAGTCGATCTCCTCATCCGGAAAATCAATAGCCGCTTCGACGTAGATTCGCAGGTGAGTAAGTGCTTCCACAAGGTGGTTAACGCGGGCGGAAAATGCCCCCTGTAACGAGTTTAGCGCCGAACGCGCCGCCTGTTCGGAACTGGCATCGATCAGGTCGGCAATGGCTTCCGCCTGGGCTAAATCGAGCTTATCGTTGAGGAACGCTCGCTCGGAGAACTCGCCCGGTCGGGCAATGCGCACGCCTGGAAGCGTCAGGATACGTTTTAACAGCAGGTCCAGGATCACCGGACCGCCGTGCCCTTGTAGCTCCAGCACATCTTCACCGGTGAAGGAGTTCGGGCCGGGGAACCACAGCACAATACCCTGATCCAGCGCGCTGCCGTCAACGTCTTTAAACGGCAGGTAGTCGGCATAGCGCGGCTTCGGCAGCTTGCCCAGCACCTCTTGCGCAACGTCGCGCGCCTTCAGACCAGAGATACGCAGGATACCCACGCCACCGCGTCCCGGTGGGGTTGCCTGGGCGACGATAGTGTCGTTATGGCTCATGGTTAGTCTCAACTTTGTTGCAATAAAAAAAGGCGGTCATATGACCGCCTTTTGATTGTAGGCCTGATAAGCGTTAGCGCCATCAGGCTGACCGGCGCGCCTTGCCGGATGGCGGCTTCGCCTTATCCGGCCTACACCGAATCAGGATTTTTTCTTCTCGCGGCTATGCAGGCCACGCTTCTCCAGACCACGGTAAATCAGCTGCTGCTGAATGATGGTGACCAGGTTGCTGACGATATAGTACAGCACCAGACCTGACGGGAACCACAGGAAGAACACCGTAAAGATGACCGGCATAAAGGTCATGATCTTCTGCTGCATCGGGTCGGTCACGGTGGTCGGCGACATCTTCTGAATGAAGAACATCGTTACGCCCATCAGGATCGGCAGAATGTAGTACGGGTCCTGTGCGGACAGGTCATGAATCCACAGCGCGAACGGCGCATGACGCAGTTCAATGGAACCCATCAGCATGTAGTACAACGCCAGGAAGATAGGCATCTGGATGATCAGCGGGAAGCAGCCGCCCAGTGGGTTAACCTTCTCCGCTTTGTACAGGGCCATCATCTCCTGGCTTTGGCGCTGTTTATCATCGCCAAGACGTTCGCGCATCGCCTGAATTTTCGGCTGCAGCATACGCATCTTCGCCATTGATGTGTACTGCGCTTTGGTCAGCGGGTACATGATACCGCGAACGATAAAGGTAATGATGATAATGGAGAAGCCCCAGTTGCCCACAAAGCTGTGGATCCACTTCAGCAACTTGAACAGTGGCTGAGAGATGAACCACAACCAGCCGTAGTCCACGGTCAAATCCAGGTGCGGTGCAACAGCCGCCATTTTATCCTGAATTTCCGGGCCGACCCACAGGGTGCTGGTCATCGCGCCAGTCTGGCCTGGCTGTATCAGTACCGGCTGCGCTTTATAGCCGATAGCGACAATGCCGTTACCCAGATTGGCGGTGTAGAAATTGTTGGTGCCGTCGTTACGCGGAATCCATGCGGTGGCGAAATACTGCTGCAACATTGCCACCCAACCGCCTTTGGAGCTGACGTTGAGGTTTTCGTTATCGGCAATGGTGTCGAATTTGTATTTCTCATACTTCTCATCCGGCGTGGAGTACGCTGCGCCGCGGAACGTATGCAGCGCAAAGTTGCTGCTGCCGGTGTCGCGATGAGGAGGCAGGTTGACGGATTGTTTTAACTGACCAAAGGTGGAGACTTCCAGCGGTTTTTCGCCGGTGTTCTGCACGCTATAGTTCACGTTAACCGCATAATCGCCACGCTTAAAGACAAACGTTTTGGTAAACGTGTTGCCTGCGGCGTCAGTATAAGTCATCGGAACCTGCAGTTCGTTCTGACCGTCGGCCAGTACAAACGCCTCTTTCTCGACGTTGTACAGCGGACGCGGGCCGTTCGCCGGGTTATCCGGGCCGTCGCGGCCTGTCAGGCCGCTTTGCGCCTGATAGATAAACTGCGGGGTGGTTTCCAGCAGCTGGAACGGTTCGTTGGAACCCAGTTCTTTCGGGTAAGCCGGGAGCAAGGCCTGCTCGACATCACCACCACGGGTGTTGATAGTCAAATCAAGCACATCGGTTTTCACCGTAATCATTTTCCCCTGGCCACTGGCTGGTACGCCCTGGTCGGCGGCGCTACCCGCTGCGGTGGTCGTTGTCTGCGTGGTCTGTTGAGTCTGAGGTTGCGGATTTTTATCCTGCTCCCAGGCTTGCCAGATCATGAAAGACACGAACAGCAAAGCGATGACTAAAAGATTGCGTTGCGAATCCATCGTTAGTGTTCTCTGGTATCAAATGGTCCGGGCGGGACGGGATCGTCACCACCAGGGTGTAAAGGGTGGCATTTTAATACGCGTTTCACCGTCAACCAACTGCCTTTTATCACTCCAAACCTGCGCAATGCCTCAATTCCGTAGCTTGAGCACGTTGGCGTGAAACGACAATGCGGCCCAAGCAGCGGACTGATCAGGCGTTGATAGACCCGAATAAGGGCTATCAGGACCCGCGAGCCAGGCGACAGTGGCGGCGCCATAATTTTTCCAACGCTTCCGAGAGAGCACGGTTATCGAGGTCGGCAACCCCTTTTTTCGCCACCACCACGAAATCCATTGCAGGAAGTTCATGCTGGCGCAGACGGAAGCTTTCACGCGTCAGACGTTTAATCCGGTTGCGTTCATGCGCACGTCGAACATTTTTCTTGGCGACGGTAAGACCGATACGGGGATGCCCCAGCGAATTCAGGCGGCCGAGGATGGTGATTTGCGGCGTGCCAGCCCGTTGAGGTTGCTGGAAGACGAATGTGAAATGAGCGGGAGTTAACAAACGTAACTCCCTGGGAAATGCGAGCTTAACCACTCAGGGGTTAGCTTTATTACTTGGAAACGGTCAGACGAGCGCGGCCTTTAGCACGACGACGTGCCAGAACCTGACGACCATTTTTAGTAGCCATACGAGCACGGAAGCCGTGAGAACGGTTGCGCTTCAGTACAGACGGTTGAAAAGTGCGTTTCATGGCGATTTCTACCTAAACTTGAATAAATTCACTGACTTTTGCGTATACCCGAACAAACTTTGAACGACTTACGCCACAGTGTGGGTGATTAAAGAGGCCGGATTGTAATAATTGTACACTCCGGAGTCAATTCTCTTTCCTTATTTTCCCGCGATTTTCCACGCCTTTTTGTGCGGAAAATAAGCAGCGTTGACGCCATATGACGGGCATTGCGCGACGGGTGGAGAATTATACGGACTGCCAGGTAAAGCGCAAGGATCGCCCTGGATCTTTATGCGATCTTTTAGGCGTCTGCTCACTTTTACCTATTAATTTTTTCAATATGCGCGCGAAAGCGTACAGGAGTTCCCCAGGATCGATTACACTTATCTTTTCCTGGAAAGTCCTGTGGATAAATCGGGAAGAATCTGTGAGAAACAGAAGATCTCTTGCTCAGTTTAGGCTATGATCCGCGGTCCTGATCGTTTCAAACGATCCTGGTCAGGCATGAACACGAAATCTTTCAGACTGCGTGAAGTCGCGATCGTTTGAAAGATCCGTGAAAACCGCAGACAGCGGTTCGTGCGTCACCCTTCATGCAGGGTCTTATCGACGTGCGCCAACAATCATTAATGTATCAGCCTTTGTCATTTATCGACTTTTGTTCGAGTGGAGTCCGCCGTGTCACTTTCGCTTTGGCAGCAGTGTCTTGCCCGATTGCAGGATGAGTTACCAGCCACAGAATTCAGTATGTGGATACGCCCGTTGCAGGCGGAACTGAGCGATAACACGCTGGCTTTGTATGCGCCAAACCGTTTTGTGCTCGATTGGGTAAGAGATAAGTACCTCAACAATATCAATGGGTTACTCAACACATTCTGCGGCGCGGATGCCCCACAACTGCGTTTTGAAGTGGGAACAAAGCCCGTTACGCAAACGCTAAAAACGCCTGTGCATAACGTTGTCGCGCCTGCGCAGACAACGACGGCGCAGCCGCAGCGCGTAGCGCCTGCGGCCCGTTCGGGCTGGGATAACGTACCAGCGCCGGCGGAGCCGACCTACCGCTCCAACGTCAATGTTAAACATACATTTGATAACTTCGTCGAAGGTAAATCCAACCAACTGGCGCGCGCGGCGGCACGTCAGGTGGCGGATAATCCTGGCGGCGCCTATAACCCGTTATTCCTCTATGGCGGCACCGGTCTGGGTAAAACTCACCTGCTGCACGCGGTGGGTAACGGCATTATGGCGCGCAAACCCAACGCGAAAGTCGTGTATATGCACTCCGAGCGCTTTGTGCAGGACATGGTAAAAGCCCTGCAAAATAACGCCATCGAAGAGTTTAAACGCTACTACCGCTCCGTTGACGCATTGCTGATCGACGATATTCAATTCTTCGCCAATAAAGAACGATCCCAGGAAGAGTTTTTCCATACCTTTAACGCTCTGCTGGAAGGCAATCAGCAGATCATTTTGACGTCGGATCGCTATCCGAAAGAGATCAACGGCGTTGAGGATCGTCTCAAGTCCCGCTTTGGTTGGGGGCTAACAGTGGCGATCGAACCGCCAGAACTGGAAACCCGCGTGGCGATCCTGATGAAAAAAGCGGACGAAAATGATATTCGTCTGCCAGGCGAGGTCGCGTTCTTTATCGCCAAGCGTCTACGCTCTAACGTGCGTGAGCTGGAAGGCGCGCTGAACCGGGTGATCGCCAATGCCAACTTTACCGGCCGGGCGATTACTATCGACTTTGTGCGCGAAGCGCTGCGCGATTTACTGGCGTTGCAGGAAAAACTGGTCACCATCGACAATATTCAGAAGACGGTGGCGGAGTATTACAAAATCAAAATTGCGGATCTGCTTTCTAAGCGTCGATCTCGCTCGGTAGCACGTCCGCGCCAGATGGCTATGGCGCTGGCAAAAGAGCTCACCAACCACAGTCTGCCGGAAATCGGCGATGCGTTTGGCGGGCGCGACCACACTACCGTACTTCATGCCTGTCGTAAAATTGAGCAACTGCGTGAAGAAAGCCACGATATCAAAGAAGATTTTTCGAATTTAATCAGAACACTATCGTCGTGATCCTATGAAATTTACCGTTGAACGTGAACATTTATTAAAACCGCTTCAGCAGGTCAGCGGCCCGCTGGGCGGTCGTCCTACGCTGCCGATTCTCGGTAACCTGCTCCTCCAGGTAGCGGACGGTACGCTTTCTCTGACCGGCACCGATCTTGAAATGGAGATGGTCGCGCGCGTTACGCTTTCTCAGCCGCATGAGCCGGGTGCTACTACCGTGCCGGCGCGGAAATTCTTTGATATCTGCCGCGGCCTGCCGGAGGGCGCGGAGATTGCCGTTCAGTTGGAAGGTGATCGGATGCTGGTGCGTTCTGGCCGTAGCCGCTTCTCGCTGTCTACGCTGCCTGCCGCCGATTTCCCGAATCTTGACGACTGGCAAAGCGAAGTTGAATTTACGCTGCCGCAGGCCACGATGAAGCGCCTGATTGAAGCGACCCAGTTTTCGATGGCCCATCAGGATGTGCGCTACTACTTAAACGGTATGCTGTTTGAAACGGAAGGCAGCGAACTGCGCACTGTTGCGACCGACGGCCACCGTCTGGCGGTGTGCTCAATGCCGCTGGAGGCGTCTTTACCCAGCCACTCGGTGATTGTGCCGCGTAAAGGCGTGATTGAACTGATGCGTATGCTCGACGGCGGCGAAAACCCGCTGCGCGTGCAGATCGGCAGTAATAATATCCGCGCGCACGTCGGCGACTTTATCTTTACCTCGAAGCTGGTGGATGGTCGTTTCCCGGATTACCGTCGCGTTCTGCCGAAGAATCCGGATAAACATCTGGAAGCGGGCTGCGATATCCTCAAGCAGGCGTTTGCCCGCGCGGCAATCCTCTCGAATGAGAAATTCCGCGGCGTGCGTCTGTATGTCAGTGAGAATCAGCTCAAAATCACCGCCAATAACCCGGAACAGGAAGAAGCGGAAGAGATTCTGGACGTGAGCTACGGCGGGACGGAGATGGAAATCGGCTTTAACGTCAGTTACGTGCTGGACGTGCTCAATGCGCTGAAGTGCGAAACCGTGCGCATTATGCTGACGGATTCCGTATCCAGCGTACAGATTGAGGATGCGGCGTCACAGTCGGCTGCCTATGTTGTTATGCCAATGCGCTTGTAAAGAATATCGGGCTATCTTACTTGTTATTCTGGCTCCGGGCAGTGCTCGCACAAAATACGAAGTATTTTGGACGTCTTATGGACGGCCCGAAGGGCGAGCGCAGCGAGCAATCCTCACGTACTCCAGTACGCTCCGGTTGCTGTGCGCTGGCCGTAACCAGACTAACTGCGCCGATAACGCCCTGGTTATGAGTTGATATGTCGCTATCCAGACTGCTAATCAAAGACTTCCGCAACATAGAAAATGCGGATCTCGCTTTATCCCCCGGCTTTAACTTCCTGGTTGGCGCCAACGGTAGCGGCAAAACCAGCGTGCTGGAAGCTATCTATACGCTTGGCCACGGTCGGGCGTTTCGCAGTTTGCAGCCTGGCCGCGTGATTCGTCATGAGCAGGAAGCGTTTGTTCTCCACGGGCGATTACAGGGCGAAGAGCGTGAGACGTCGATTGGCTTAACCAAAGATAAGCAGGGCGACAGCAAAGTCCGTATCGACGGTACCGACGGTCACAAGATCGCGGAGCTGGCGCATTTAATGCCGATGCAGTTGATTACGCCGGAGGGGTTTACTTTACTCAACGGCGGCCCCAAATACAGAAGAGCGTTCCTTGACTGGGGATGCTTTCACAACGAAGCCGGATTCTTCACCGCCTGGAGTAACCTGAAACGATTGCTGAAACAGCGTAATGCTGCGCTGCGCCAGGTGAGTCGTTATGAGCAATTGCGCCCGTGGGATAAAGAGCTGATCCCGTTGGCGGAACAAATTAGTACCTGGCGGGCGGAGTACAGCATCGCTATCGCACAGGACATGGCGGATACCTGTCAGCAGTTTTTACCTGAATTTTCCCTGACGTTCTCTTTCCAGCGCGGCTGGGAGAAAGAGACAGACTATGCGGACGTGCTGGAGCGAAGCTTTGAGCGTGACCGTATGTTGACCTACACCGCGCACGGGCCGCATAAAGCGGACTTTCGCATTCGCGCTGACGGCGCGCCGGTGGAAGATACCCTGTCGCGCGGGCAGCTAAAGTTATTGATGTGCGCCTTACGTCTGGCGCAGGGCGAGTTCCTCACCCGCGAAAGCGGGCGGCGCTGCCTGTACCTGATAGATGATTTTGCCTCTGAACTTGACGATGCGCGTCGCGGACTGCTGGCCAGCCGCTTAAAAGCCACGCAATCGCAGGTCTTTGTCAGCGCAATTAGCGCTGAACACGTTATAGACATGTCGGATGAAAATTCGAAGATGTTTACCGTGGAAAAGGGTAAAATAACGGATTAACCCAAGATTAAATGAGCGAGAAACGTTGATGTCGAATTCTTATGACTCCTCCAGTATCAAAGTCCTGAAAGGGCTGGATGCGGTGCGTAAGCGCCCGGGTATGTATATCGGCGACACGGATGACGGCACCGGTCTGCACCACATGGTATTCGAGGTGGTAGATAACGCTATCGACGAAGCGCTCGCAGGTCACTGTAAAGATATCGTCGTGACTATTCACGCCGATAACTCCGTGTCCGTAACGGATGATGGCCGTGGCATTCCGACCGGGATTCACCCGGAAGAAGGCGTCTCGGCGGCGGAAGTGATCATGACCGTTCTGCACGCGGGCGGTAAATTTGACGATAACTCCTATAAAGTCTCCGGTGGTCTGCACGGCGTGGGCGTCTCGGTAGTCAACGCTCTGTCGCAAAAACTGGAACTGGTTATCCAGCGAGATGGCAAAATTCACCGTCAGATCTACGAGCACGGCGTGCCGCAGGCACCCCTGGCCGTCACTGGCGATACCGATAAAACCGGTACGATGGTACGTTTCTGGCCGAGCCACGAAACCTTCACCAACGTCACTGAATTTGAATATGAGATCCTGGCGAAACGCCTGCGTGAACTGTCATTCCTGAACTCAGGCGTCTCCATCCGCCTGCGCGACAAGCGCGATGGCAAAGAAGATCATTTCCACTACGAAGGCGGCATCAAGGCGTTTGTTGAATATCTCAACAAGAATAAAACGCCGATCCACCCGAATATCTTCTACTTCTCCACCGAAAAAGACGGTATCGGCGTCGAAGTAGCGCTGCAGTGGAACGATGGTTTCCAGGAAAACATCTACTGCTTTACCAACAACATTCCGCAGCGCGACGGCGGTACTCACCTGGCAGGCTTCCGTGCGGCGATGACCCGCACGCTGAACGCCTACATGGACAAAGAAGGCTACAGCAAAAAAGCCAAAGTCAGCGCCACCGGCGACGATGCCCGTGAAGGTCTGATTGCGGTGGTTTCCGTGAAGGTACCGGACCCGAAATTCTCCTCGCAGACCAAAGATAAGCTGGTCTCTTCCGAGGTGAAATCGGCGGTAGAACAGCAGATGAACGAACTGCTGAGCGAATACCTGCTGGAAAACCCATCTGACGCGAAAATTGTCGTCGGCAAAATTATCGACGCCGCGCGTGCGCGTGAAGCGGCGCGTCGCGCCCGTGAAATGACCCGTCGTAAAGGCGCGCTGGACTTAGCGGGCCTGCCGGGCAAACTGGCTGACTGCCAGGAACGCGACCCGGCGCTGTCCGAACTGTACCTGGTGGAAGGGGACTCCGCGGGCGGCTCTGCGAAGCAGGGGCGTAACCGCAAGAACCAGGCGATTCTGCCGCTGAAGGGTAAAATCCTCAACGTCGAGAAAGCGCGCTTCGACAAGATGCTCTCCTCTCAGGAAGTGGCGACTCTGATCACCGCACTGGGCTGCGGTATCGGTCGCGATGAGTACAACCCGGACAAACTGCGTTACCACAGCATCATCATCATGACCGATGCGGACGTCGACGGCTCGCACATCCGTACGCTGCTGTTGACCTTCTTCTATCGTCAGATGCCGGAAATCATTGAACGCGGCCACGTTTACATTGCCCAGCCGCCGCTGTACAAAGTGAAGAAAGGCAAGCAGGAACAGTACATTAAAGACGATGAAGCGATGGATCAGTACCAGATTTCCATCGCGCTTGACGGTGCGACTCTGCACGCGAACGCCCATGCGCCGGCGCTATCCGGCGAAGCGTTAGAAAAACTGGTCTCTGAATATAACGCCACGCAGAAAATGATTGGCCGTATGGAGCGTCGCTTCCCGAAAGCGCTGCTCAAAGAGCTGGTGTATCAGCCAACTCTGACCGAAGCCGATCTTTCTGATGAGCAGACTGTAACGCGCTGGGTGAATGCGCTGATTACCGAGCTGAACGAGAAAGAGCAGCACGGCAGTCAGTGGAAGTTCGATGTTCATACTAATACGGAACAGAATCTGTTCGAGCCGATCGTTCGCGTGCGTACGCATGGAGTGGATACCGATTATCCGTTGGATCACGAGTTTGTGACCGGCGCGGAATATCGTCGTATCTGCACGCTGGGCGAGAAGCTGCGCGGTCTGATTGAAGAGGACGCGTTCATCGAACGCGGCGAGCGTCGCCAGCCGGTAACCAGCTTCGAGCAGGCGCTGGAGTGGCTGGTGAAAGAATCACGTCGCGGTCTGGCTATCCAGCGTTATAAAGGTCTGGGTGAAATGAACCCGGATCAGCTGTGGGAAACCACCATGGACCCGGAAAGCCGCCGTATGCTGCGTGTGACCGTCAAAGATGCGATTGCTGCCGACCAGCTGTTCACCACGCTGATGGGTGATGCCGTTGAGCCGCGTCGTGCCTTTATCGAAGAGAACGCCCTGAAAGCGGCGAATATCGATATTTAACCTGCCTTAATCCCCGGCCTACCGCTGGTTGGCCGGGGCATCATGATGTTCATCGACATAGCTGAATAAAAAATCTCTAAAGCGCTGCGTGGCGGGCGTTTGTGCGCGCCACGCATGAAAATAAAGGTTCATATTGCGCCGCAGCGGCGGCGTGAGCGAACAGGTCGCTAATTGGTAGCTTTTGGCGTAATGGCGGGAAAAGGTTCCGGCGATCACCACGCCTTCACACTGCGCCGCCAGCGACATGGCGGTCGCCATATGCTCCACCGTCATTTTGGGCTTAATGCGCACGCCAGCGGTCGCGGAGATCATCGGAATGGATTCGTTGCCAACGGCGATCAGCTCTTCACTCTGAATCTCTTCCCAGCGAACCGTTTTTTTATGCAGCCGATAGTCCGGATGGCAGTACAGGGCGATTTCCGTTGTGAACAGCGTTTGTTTGTCGATTTCCGGTTCCAGCGGCCGCTCCGGGCCGATACCAAAATCGGCTTCTCCCAACATAATGCTTTTTTGTAATTGCGACATGGGCTTATCAATAAGCTGTACGTGGGTATGCGGATGCTGCCGCTTAAAGGCATGGATGATTTGCGGCAGAAAAGCACAGGCGATCAGCGGCGCGCCAACAACCCGAACCAGGGATTTTTTGATCTCTTTCAGGTCGCGGGCATAATTTTCGGCCCGTTGAAACTCTTCAACCACCCGCATAGCGGAGGGCAAAAATTTTTCTCCGTCGGGCGACAGCTTCACCACGCGCGAAGTGCGGTCGAAAAGGGAAACCTCCATCTGGCTTTCCATTTCGTTGATTAAACCGCTAACAGCTCCCTGCGTGATGCACAGATATTTGCTGGCGGCGGTAAAACTACGCAAATCCGCGACGGCCAGAAACGCGCGAAATTGCCGGATAGTTAAATTCATTTGCCACCTGTGTTACCCCTTTACAGAGAGGATTTTATCTCAGGCTGGATAAGGTCGTGTTGATACGACTCGCAAATACAGGGGGTCTGCCTGCGGCGCAGGCAGACAGTGGCTTATTTTACGGTGATGGTTGGTGATTTTTTCATGGTTTCCTCGGTCAGCTCCTGGCCGATACCAGGAAGCTCCGGGACTTCGTACATGCCGTTCTTGGGTAGATAGTTGTATTTACAGGTCTGTGTATTCGGTTCCAGCAGCGCATACCGGTGCAGTTCGTGGATGACGAAGTTGGGGATTGCGGTTTCCATATGCAGCGCCACCGCCGTGGAAATCGGCCCGCCGCAAACGTGGATTTGCACCGTTTTGTCGTAAACGTGCGCCATATCGCAGATTTTCTTCACTTCGGTGATGCCGCCGCAGGTGCAGATATCGGGCTGAATAACGCTCAGGCTGCCGTTTTCCAGGAAAGGACGGTATCCCCAGCGCCAGTAAATGCGTTCGCCAGCCGCCAGTGGAATATTAACTTTATCAGCCACTTGTTTCATTTGTCCGGGGTTTAATGGCATGACTGGTTCTTCGTAGTAGAAAATACCCAGTTCTTCTATCATGCGACCAAACTGAATTGCGGATGTAGTATCCGTAAAGGCGTGCATTTCGGCGATGATATCCACGTCCGGGCCGACCGCATCACGAATGGCGGCCATACGGTCGTAGCCCAGACGCAGGATTTTATCGGTGAGAGGCCCGTTGAGGTTTTGCTGGTTCCAGTTGCCGTGGCGATCCATTGCGACGGTATCTACTTTTATTGCGTCATAGCCTTCGCTGACGGCGGTCAGCGCCGCCTGTGCATACTGCTCCGGCTCGGTCAGCATATCTTTATCGCTGCCGTCCCCCCAACCAAACTGTAGCTGACTGGCGTAGGTTCTGATTTTCTCGCGGCTTTTGCCGCCAAGCATTTTATACAGCGGTACGCCCCACGCTTTGCCTTTGATATCCCACAGCGCGATATCGATGCCGCTCATCGCCGCGGAAAAGATGCCGCCGCCGCCCTGCCCCCAGAAGGTTTTTTTGAGCATCTTTTCCCAGATAGCTTCGTTATTCATCGGGTCCATGCCGATGATAATGGCGGCTAAATCTTTTGCCATGCCGATGCCCGCAGAGGCGCCGACGCCGTAAGCCAGCCCGACTTCGCCAAAACCGGAAATGCCTTCGTCGGTATTAATTTTTACCACCACCGGACGCCATTTGCTGGTGGCGGACGCAAAATCGTTCGCCACATCAATAATATCAACGCTGGTAATTTTCATCATTTACTCCTCGTAATTAATATTTTTTAATCGTTAAGATTAATGCCGATACCACGGCGATAGCGCTGATAAAAACCAGGCATAGTAAGCCGCCGGTATAAGTTCCAGTGATAGAAATAAATAAGCCGATAAATACGGGAGATAATGAAGAGAGTCCATTGGCGACGCCGTTCATTACGCCGCTGGCGGCGGAAATAGATTTTCCGGGTATCATTCCCTGTAATAACGTCCAGGCAACGGGCGTACCCATCGTACAGAAAGCAACAGCAAAGGAGAGGAGTACCGCTGACATATATTTATGTTCGGTTATGGTACCGAAATAGATACTGACGCCAGCGAAAAACATTAATACCATTAATATGGGGGCGCTGCGTCCTATTTTATCGACGAAGATCCCCGCAGCGGCTTTAGAAAATATTGACAGGACAAAGGGAAGCGACGCCAGCCAGCCCATTTCCGCCCAGCTAAATCCTCTGGCTGATTTAAGATAGGTCGGCAGCCAGGTAATCATCCCCCAGTACAGGCATTGCAGGCACAGGTACCACAGCACCAGCAACCAGTAGCAATAGTTGGTGATCACCGGTTTGACCCGCAACATAAAACTTTCGCTGTTGCCTGCGCTTTCCGTTTCCTGTCCGGCTTTGATATAAGCCAGTTCCTGTTCGCTGATACTTTTATGTTGTTCTGGTTTATCAGCAACATATCGCCAGAGTAGCCAGAGTGGGATTAACCCGAGAGCGGCGCATAAAAAGAAGTTGGAACGCCAGCCGTGGGTGCCTATCCACCAGGTGAAAAAAGGCATCGCAATGGCGGGTGCCACCGACTGGCCGACGATCCACGCCGCGTTTGCTCTGCCGCGCTCCTGCTTCGGGAACCAGTTTTTAATAAATACGCTTTGCAGCGGATAATAAAAACCCTCCCCAACGCCCAGTAATATACGGCAAATAATAATTAGAGCGAATGATGTTGCTACGCCGCCAATCATTAAAGCGATAGTCCAGATCAGAATACAAAGCATCATTGCTTTTCTGGGGCCGAGATAATCGCCAAGCGGTGATAATACAACGTTAGCGATACCATAAGCGGCCAGAAAGACGGTCATCATCATGCCGATTTGCAATGGCATACCTTCAATACCCATATAGGCTAAGAAGGGTTCATTCGCGGCTAATACCGAAACATTAACGCGATCGAGATAAGCAATAAATATTCCAATAAACAGACAGGCAACGATTAAAAATCTTTTCCTGGTTGGGGGGGCGGTAAGGGCCATCGACATTAGCGATCTCCTTCTCATCGGATAAGGTTATTTTAAAATATAAGTTTTTGTTGATTTTTACTGATTAAGAACCAATCCCATTAGGCTCTATGTGATGATGTCCAAAGTAGCAATACACATTCTTTTAGAAAAACGGTATTTTCTGTTTGATTAATGAGGTTATCTAATACATCAGGAGGGAGAATACGGCCTGAAAAGGGGAATCCCGTTTGTGAATCTTATCCCCCTTTCTCTCGGATTCTTTACTGTTTTTTGAGCGGAATCGCGTTAGCATGAGTCAGGACTCATTTAATGCGGGGATTTCATGGCTATCAAACTTATTGCTATCGACATGGATGGCACCCTTCTGCTGCCCGATCACACCATTTCTCCGGCGGTTAAAAACGCGATTGCCGCTGCGCGTGAAAAAGGAGTAAACGTGGTGCTGACCACAGGCCGTCCGTATGCGGGTGTGCACAGTTACCTGAAAGAACTTCACATGGAACAGCCCGGTGATTATTGCATCACCTATAACGGGGCGCTGGTGCAGAAAGCAGGGGATGGCAGTACGGTTGCGCAAACGGCGCTCAGCTATGATGACTACCGTTACCTGGAAAAACTGTCCCGTGAGGTGGGTTCTCACTTCCACGCATTAGACCGAAATACGCTTTATACCGCTAACCGCGATATCAGCTACTACACGGTGCATGAGTCGTATGTGGCGACCATTCCGCTGGTATTTTGTGAAGCGGAGAAGATGGACCCGAACACCCAGTTCCTGAAAGTTATGATGATCGATGAGCCTGCCGTTCTCGACCGGGCGATTGCGCGTATACCGGCAGAGGTGAAGGAAAAGTACACCGTGCTGAAAAGTGCGCCGTATTTCCTTGAAATCCTCGATAAACGGGTTAATAAAGGCACTGGCGTAAAATCACTGGCCGAGGCGCTGGGTATTAAGCCAGAGGAGGTGATGGCGATTGGCGATCAGGAAAACGACATTGCGATGATCGAATACGCCGGTATGGGCGTGGCAATGGACAACGCCATTCCGTCGGTCAAAGAGGTGGCTAACTTTGTGACTAAATCGAACCTTGAAGATGGTGTTGCCTGGGCGATTGAACAACATGTTCTGTCCTGATTCACTCCGGCCCGATCGCCGTCGGGCCGATAGTTCCACCCATGAAGCTAATGTGTTGCAACAAAGACGTTGTAGAAAATAGTTTTTTATTTCAAAAGATTAATTCGCACAGAAATCCCGCCCACCAGGCGACGATTACTATATTCTCCTTCCTCCTTTCGATCCGGCGGCGCTTCTCGCCAGAATAAACGCTTCATCATTATGAAAAAACGCTCCCTTTTGCTGTTGGCGCTGCCCGCTATGGCTTTTTCTACCTGGGCGGCTACCAGCCCCCCGGCGAACCTGTCGCTTGTTTATAGCTATCAGGATGACGTCCCATCTGCTGCCACACCGCCAGTCGCGACAACGCCGGTGGCAAAGCCTGCCAGTACATCAGTGTTGCCTTTTCTGGGTGATGAAGCCCGAAAGCGTGGCTATGAGCTTCCCGAGCCATTTGGCCTCAATATTAACTACATGAATATTGGGCAGAATATTAACGTTGATAGCATCAACTTTAATGGCCTGGCTTTAGGTCCCAACGGGGGAATTCCATTAGATAACGCATTTAAAATTAACGTCGGTCATACCCGTGAAAAGAGCAAGACCGAAACGGTCAAGCTGGATGCCTGGCTGCTGCCATTTATGAATGTGTACGGCCTGGTGGGCTATACCGATGGTCATTCCGTTTCGCAAATTGGTGTTGGGTTGATGACGAAAAATGGCCACGTTTTTCATCCCGCCGATCTGCAAAACCTCAAATTTAAACTCGACTTTAAAGGCACTACCTATGGCATCGGCACCACGCTGGTCGGCGGCGTAGGTAACTGGTTTACCGCTGTTGATGCTAACTACACCCAGACACAGTTCGATATTCTTGATGGCAGCATCGACGCCTTTACCGTCTCACCTCGCGTTGGTTACCGTTTTACCACCCCGGGTATAGATAAGATGCATCTGCCGTCGGGCAAGCTAAACGTCTGGGTCGGCAGCATGTATCAGGATGTGCAGCAGGAGTTTAAAGGCAGCCTCGACGACCTGACCATGCCGTCAGCGACGCTACAAAGGCTGGTGAGTATGGCTAACTATAACAATAACGGCCGCTTTGACGTCAAACAGCATCTACAATCACCGTGGAACATGCTGCTGGGCGCTCAGTATGAAATAACCCGCCATTTCAACGTTACCACCGAGTTTGGCTTTGCCGAGCGCAATAGCTTCTTTGTGGCCGGTGAGTACCGCTTTTGAATCGCTGCCATTACCGACTGTTGCTTTGCGTCGTCGGTGTGCTGTCCGGCGTGGCGCAGGCGTCGCTGCCCAGCCGCAGTCAGGTGGACGGCTGGCTACAACAAATGGGGGATAGCGATACTTACGATGCCGCCAAAGGCGTCAACTGGGGAGTAATGCCCGGGCCATTTTATACCCCTGAACTGGGGCTGGGCATCGGCACCGCTATCGTCGGTATGTATCGCCCCGATCCTGCCGATAAGGTTAGCCAGGTATCCACGCTGTCGCTGAACAGCTATTTCAGCTCCACAGGCGCTTTTGGCGTAAGCCTGCAAAATTACGCTTTTTTCGCGCAAGATCGCTGGCGTTTCTTCCTCACTGGCGCATTGAGCGACACGCCCACTTACTATTGGGGACAGGGTTTTGCCGCTGGTGATAAAGACAGCCATAAGCAGGCCTATACTGCGCAGGTGCTGGATCTGCAACCCATGCTGTATCGTCGGCTTGTTAACAATATCTATCTTGGCGTTGGCTGGACGCTGGATGTACAGCACGCCGCGCAAATTGATGAGACCGATCCGCCCAAAATTCAAAGTACAGCGCAGGGCTGTTCTTCACTGAGTAACGGCGGTAGCGTTGAGATTAGCTGGGATGATCGTGATTTTATACCTAACCCACGCAAAGGGCAGTATGCCACCCTTCGCTATACCCACTTCGCACCGGACGTCGGTAGCGATACGCGGTTTGATGAATACCAACTGCACTATAGTCGTTACTATGCCCTCAATGATAAAGATGTGCTGGCCTGGGAAACGGACGGCGCCTTTACTCAGGGTGATGTGCCGTGGAATATGCTGCCGCTGCTGGGCAGTAACCATCGTATGCGCGGCTATTATGAAGGGCGCTATCGCGATAAAAATGCTATCAGCGGTCAGCTGGAATATCGCCATAAGCTGAGCTGGCGGCATGGCGTTGTCGGTTGGGTGGGCGCGGGCACCATGGGATCGTCTTTGCACCATCTGGATGACGGGCGATGGCTGCCTTCTGCGGGCGTGGGCTATCGCTTTGAGTTCAAGCCGCGCGTCAACGTGCGGCTGGATTACGGCGTGGGCAAAGCTAGCAGCGGTTTTTATTTTCAGGTAGGAGAAGCATTTTGAGGTCCGTCGTTCGGGTTATCTTTCTGGCGCTGCTGTTTCTGGCGGGGAGCGCCCGCGCCGCCTTACCACTGACGCTCTATCTGTCCACTCACCCAACGCCTGCTGCCAGTGAAGCCTGGCCGACGATGCCGCCGCAGCCGCTGCCAAAGGGGTTGCGGCCGTGTTGTGCTTTTGGTTACGACCTGCATGCCGAGCTGCTGGGACTGCCGGTTCCGTTCTATCAGTTAAATAACGTCGTGACGGTGGACTCGCTGGGGCATCATCAGTACAACGACCATCTGTACTCGGGCGTGGCAAACCTGATTGGCCTTAGCGGTGAGAATAACGGTATTGTGTATACCTTGCGTGGCGGATTCATCGACACCGCACATGTGCGGGATACCGCTGATATGACAGTGTATATCTTCAGCCAACTACTACCAAAGCTGGGGCAGGCTTTTACGCTGAATCTGGGCGAGGAGCTGGCCGAACGGCGTCTGGTTTTTACTGCTTTTACCCCTCCGGTCGATGCACGCGAGCGTTACACGCTGGCCGCCTGGCTGTCGGCGCATCTGGCGTTCCAGGTGGCGGAGTGGCACGAAATCGCCCAATGGTACGGTTTCGAGTCTGTTCGCGGATTTTCTGAGGGAGTATCGGCCTTTTCGCCGGAAGATCTCTATTCTAACCTCGCGGGTGCCCGTCTGGCGGCGTCTTTAATTGTCGGCGGCCAGACGAAAACGCAAGAGATGTACAACACGGCGATGGAAACCGCGCTGCGGCAAGCGCTGACGCAGCTGGCAGCGCAGCCGGCGCAGATCACCCGTTTTCAGTTTGATATGCTTGATGGCCGTTGGTGGAACAGCCAGCGGCGGGTACCGGAAAAATATCTGGTGCTGCATCGTAATTATCAGATGGGCGATGACCGCCTGCCGACCGCTATTCCTGGCGAGATAATGCCGCTATTGCCGCTGAGCTTGCCCCATTGCTGGCGCGGTATCCAGCTTAGCACGCTGGCGCAACTACAATTGTGGCCCAGCGAGGATATGGCGCAGCTACCGCCTCCCGCGCACTATTACAGCGAAAAAGATTTTGCCGCCCTGGCGGAGCAGGCACGGCTACAGGACGAAAAAACACAGAATCATTAAACAGGCAGTAGCCGTAGGCTATTTCCCTCTTATACCCTCGGCGTACTGTTTTATGTCCTGATCACTGGCGATGTGAAACGCGTCGTTTGGCGAGCCGGAAGCTATTATGGCGAAGGATGATCGGCTATCCATGCGTCGAGTGCCGTCACTCCCTGCGTCACGATAGTTTTAATATCTATATCGCTAAGCGGTTGCAATTCCAGCTCCCGACAGGCTTCGGTTGCCTGCGTCATCCCCAGGCTGGCGCAGCCGCTTTTTAATTTATGCGCCAGCCGCTTAATGTTAACGTCGTCATTCATGGCGCGCGCCGCCTCGATCTCCTCGACTAAAGGCAGCGCGCTGTCTTTGAATAAGGCGACCCATTGCCGGAGCTTTTCCGGGCCGACAGACGCCATATCGCCGGCAAGCTGATGTTCATTCAGCATCGCCCGCGCGTTGTGAGATTTGCCCTGTAAATAGTGCGCTATCATGCGGTAAAGCTCCTCGCGGGGAACGGGCTTTTGAATAATCCCGCAAAAAAGACCGGCGGTACGCTGACGAAGATTATCGTCTATCACATGCGCGCTAAAACCAATGCGTTTCATGGCGGGATACTGACTCATCAACTGCTGCGCCAGGGTTAAGCCGTCATAATCCGGTAAATCAAAATCCACCAGCGCCACATCAAAGGACTCGCCTTCAGCTAAAGAGCGTAGCGCGTCATTCGCGCTTTCAGCTACTGAGACCTTCACCCCTTTACCCGTGAGCATTTCAGCGGTAATACGCTGCGTCAGCATATTATCTTCAATCAGCAACAGGCGTAGTCCGTTAAGATTTATCGGTTCCCTGAACGCATTTTTGCTTGCGGGTTTGGGGTGGCGAACCGGCAGTTGTAAGCGAAAACAACTGCCAACATGAAGCGTACTGGTGACGGTTAGCGTCCCGCCCATCGCCTCTGCCAGGCTGGCGCTGATAGCCAGCCCCAGGCCCGTCCCGCCCCGGCGTCCTGTCGCCTGCACAAACGGTTTGAAAATAGCCGTCAGCTTCGCTTCAGGAATACCGCATCCGGTATCTTCAACCTCAATAAACCAGCTCTGATCGTCGCAAAACGTGCGTAGCACTATGCTGCCGCGATCGGTAAATTTCGCCGCATTACTTAAAAGATTAATCACAATTTGACGTATCCGGCGTGGATCGCCTTGTAGCGTGGAGGGGAGTTGCTCGCTAAAGTCGGCGATGAGCGCCACCTGCACGCGGCTGTGCATTAAATGCAGCGCGCTATTCAACAATTGTCGCGGTTCAAACGGTTCCTCGCTAATAGAAACGTTGGTGCCGCCTACTTCAATCGCCGAGTAATCAAGAATATCGTTAAGAATCGCCAGTAGCGATTCGCCTGAATCATTAATGGCCTGTAAGTCGTCGCGGTAGTTTGCCATGAGCGGTTTATCGGCCAGCAATTGTACCGTACCGAGAATGCCGTAAAGCGGCGTGCGAATTTCATGGCTCATGGCGGCAAGGAACGTCGATTTCGCCTCGTTGGCCTTTTCCGCTTCGGCGCGCGCCTGCCGGTGTTCCAGCACCAGCGCATGAAGCTCCGCCGTTTGCGATCGCACCTGTTCCGCCAAATCCTCACGATGGCGGTTTAATTTGCGCACGTTGGCACGAAACGCTTCCATCAGACGGCTGATGGTATCCAGTTCGCTGACGCCAGCCGCCTCCGGAAACGGTGAGTCAATATCGCCCTCCAGTAGCCGCTGTAAGGCCTGCGTTTGTTGCGCCAGCGGGCGGGATACGGAACGGTAAACCACTCGCCAAAGGATAAAACTTAATGAGCACAGCGCCAGGATACCTAAGATCACTAACCCTATTTGCCCACGCTGACTGGCGTGTGTAAGGCGCGCTAACCCAGCCTCGTTTCGTTTTTCGATGGCGTTCACCAACTGCGACACTTCCGTACTGAAGCGGGTAAACTGAAAGAGGTTATTGGCCATAAGCGTTTGAAGCTGGTCGCGGATGGCATTTTCCTTACGAAACAGGGTAACTAGTGTGGTGTACTGGTTTATTTTCTCCAGCGCGTCGGCGATTTGGGCGCGAACGGTAGGATCTTCTATACGCTGCTGGCGGCGGGATAAAATTTTAACCAACTGATTAAGTTTTTCATCGGTGTCCTCGGCATCGCTCAGCCCTTGCGCGTCTTTTAAGGTCACAATGAGCTGCTTAAACCGCAGGGCATTGACCCGCAACTCATTCATCTGATTCACATACTCAAGGTCGATATCAATCAGTCGGTCAAGCGCGCGTTCAGCCTGATCCCCTTTACCGCTTTCGATAAGATCGTAAATACCGGCCTGGGTGGCACCCGCAGATGTCGCTGCATTATTGGCCTGACCGTGAGCTTGGGCGGCAATGCTTTCCGCCGCCTCCGCAATCTGGCGGCTTAACTGCTGTTGCTGTGCGCGCAGCGTGAGAATTTCACCGACCAGTGTTCCCTGTTGCCCAAGCGTTTGCGCAATCTCTTTTTCTTGCCGGGCGATGGCCGAGGTATTAAATCCCTGCTCGCTTAATGCCTGCAAAAGATGGTTAATTTTAAGGCTTTGCGCTTTCAGCATCTTCCCCTGCGCCAGCCAAACGCCCTCACTGTCGGCATTGGTCAGATTTTGCGCGGAAAAGAGCTCGTAAGCGCTGGCTTCGCTTAACTGCCTGGCCATATTCATCGTGGGGAGCAACGCTTGCGTATTGGTTTGCTCCACCTGACTAATGACGCGCAGGCTTATCCAGCCGATCACGGTGCTGAGCAGGGTGAGTGCCGCCATCAGGGCGAAGGCCAGCCATAATCTGCGGGTCAGTGAAGGCGTTGACATTTATGCGCCGCGGGTGAAATGGGTTGAGTTGCCGCCGGAAAAACCATTAGGATAAAACCTTGTTGCTGGTGGGGCTATCATGCGCGCGCTTATTTCGTTCTTTTTTTTGATAATCATCGTCTCGAATGTAGAAACGGCGTCAGCCGAAACCGGACTGCTACACTGGACGCGCGCCGATCGGGCGATTCCCTGGCGGCAAACGTCAGTCAATGCGAGTAAACCCTGGAAACTGTGCGCATTATACCCCAGCCTGAAAGATTCTTACTGGTTGTCCGTCAACTACGGGATGCAAAAAGCGGCCAAATTGTATGGCGTTGATTTAAAAGTGCTGGAAGCGAATGGCTATCGGCAACTGGCGACGCAACAACAGCAAATGGTGCAGTGCCGGGAGTGGGGTGCCGACGCTATTCTGCTTGGCAGCAGTACCGATCGTTTCCCGGAGCTGGAACGGTTTGCCGGTAATGTGCCGGTTATTGAACTGGTGAACATGATTCACGATGCCAGTGTCGCAACCCGCGTTGGTCTGCCGTGGTTTCAGATGGGGTATCTGCCGGGACGTTTTCTGGTGCAGTGGAACAAAGGAAAAGCGCTTAACGTTTTACTCTTCCCGGGGCCGGAAGAAGCCGGCGGCAGTCAGGAGATGGTGGCGGGTTTTCGTCAGGCAATTAAAGGCAGCGCCATCAACATTGTGGATATCGCCTGGGGCGATAACGACATTGAAGTGCAGCGAAACTTACTCCAGGAAATGCTGGAGCGCCATCCGGACGCCAATGTGGTCGCCGGGTCGGCGATAGCGGCGGAGGCGGCGATGGGCGAAGGGCGAAATTTGACGACTCCGCTCACGATCGTCTCATTTTATCTGACGCATCAGGTTTATCGCGGTTTAAAACGCGGCCATATCTTGATGGCGCTCAGCGATCAGATGGCCTGGCAGGGAGAATTAGCGATAACGCAGTCGATTAAGGTCTTACAGGGGCAACCGGTGCCTGAAAATATCAGCCCGCCGGTGCTTATTTTGACGCATAACAACGCTGACAGCGCGCGCGTTCGCCGTTCGCTATCGCCTCCGGGATTTCGGCCCGTCTATCTGTATCAATACACCTCCGAGGCTAAAAAGTAGCCTTCGCCATGCTGTGTGACCAGCAGTTCCGGCGTAATTTTATGACGTAAGCGGCGAACCAGGACATCAATCGTGCGGAGATCCGGAGTCTCTACGCGGCGGGCGGAAAGCATTCGCAGCAGGCGTTCACGATGCAGCACTTTGCCTGGGTTGGTCACAAAGGCCAGCAGTAACTCGTACTCCGCGCGCGTAAGCTTAATGGCTTCACCATTGTGCTCCAGCGTATGATTCATCACGTTCAGGCAGTAACCGGAAAACATATAGCAGTTTTCACTGGCATTTTGCGGCGTGGGGCGGGCCAGATCGATGCGCCACAAAAGATTTTTCACCCGTACTACCAGCTCGCGCAGTTCCAGCGGCTTGGTGACGTAGTCGTCCGCGCCCATCTCCAGTCCGACGATGCGGTCTATTTGGTCGCAACGCCCCGTCACCAGAATAATGCCCACCGTGGAACGTTCGCGTAGCGCCCTGGTCAGCATCAACCCGTTTTCATCGGGGAGGTTGATATCCAGCAGGATCAGCGAAACGTGCTCATGCTCCATAATGTCGCGCAGGCCCGCGCCGCTGTCGGTCACCGAAACGCGATACCCCTCCTGCTCAAAATAGGCCTGTAATCTGGCCTGAGTAACAGGTTCATCCTCAACAATAACAATGTGATGTGACATCCTGCGCGCGGTCTCTTTCTGTTCATATCTGTTCATATATTGCCGTATCCCGTTCATCCTGACCAGTGACGCTGTTCATATTTGCGGAATAAGATCTGCGCATTAAACCATATAATTACAGGGGCTATTATGCGAAAACTCTGGAGAGCGCTACTCAGGCCAAGCGCCCGTTGGTCGATACTGGCGCTGGTCATTGTCGGGATTGTGATCGGCGTTGCGCTGATCGTGTTACCTCACGTCGGTATCAAACTGACCAGTACGACAGAGTTTTGCGTCAGCTGCCATAGTATGCAGCCGGTGTATCAGGAATATAAACAGTCCGTACATTTCCAGAATGCTTCCGGCGTACGCGCGGAATGCCACGATTGCCATATCCCCCCTGATATTCCAGGCATGGTGAAACGTAAGCTGGAAGCCAGCAACGATCTTTACCAGACATTTATTGCCCACTCGATTGATACCCCAGAAAAATTTGAAGCCAAACGCGCCGAACTTGCCGAGCGTGAATGGGCGCGCATGAAAGAGAATAACTCCGCGACCTGTCGTTCCTGCCATAACTACGATGCGATGGATCACGCGAAACAGAACCCGGAAGCGGCGCGGCAAATGAAAATCGCCGCGAAAGAAAATCAGTCCTGCATCGACTGTCATAAAGGGATTGCCCACCAGCTACCGGATATGAGCAGCGGTTTCCGCAAACAGTTTGATGAACTGCGCGCCAGCGCCAGTACGCATAATGACGGCGATACGCTCTATTCGCTGGATATCAAGCCGATTTACGCCGCTAAAGGTGATAAAGAACCGGCAGGTTCGCTGTTGCCTGCTTCTGAAGTGAAAGTCCTTAAACGGGACGGTGACTGGCTGCAAGTGCAAATCGAAGGCTGGACGGAGACGGACGGTCGTCAGCGCGTACTGACGCAGCTGCCCGGTAAACGTATTTTTGTCGCCTCGATTCGCGGCGATGTGCAACAGCATGTGAAAACGCTGGAAGAGACCACCGTCGCGGCGACCAATACTCAGTGGAGCAAATTACAGGCAACTGCGTGGATGCAAAAAGGCGACATGGTAAATGACATTAAACCGATTTGGGCCTATGCCGACTCCCTCTATAACGGCACCTGTAATCAGTGTCACGGCGCGCCGGACAAAGCGCACTTTGACGCTAACGGCTGGATCGGCACGCTCAACGGCATGATCGGTTTCACCAGTCTGGATAAGCGTGAAGAACGTACCTTGTTGAAATATCTCCAGATGAATGCGTCTGATACCACCAACACGCCGCACAGCGATAAGGGAGAACACAATGAAAAATAAGGACTCGTTACACGTCTCTCGTCGACGTTTTCTGGCGCAGCTTGGCGGTTTGACGGTGGCAGGAATGCTGGGGCCGTCACTGCTGACGCCCCGTAGCGCCCGCGCGGCGGATGCCGTTGCGCCAGGCGCCGCGACGAAAGAGGGTATCCTTACCGGTTCTCACTGGGGGGCGATTCGCGCCACGGTGGTTGACGGTCGATTTGTGGCGGCAAAACCGTTTGAACAGGATAAATACCCGTCCAAAATGATCGCTGGTCTGCCCGATCACGTCCACAACGCGGCGCGTATTCGCTATCCGATGGTGCGCGTCGACTGGATGCGCAAAGGTCATCAAAGCGACACCTCGCAGCGCGGCGATAATCGTTTTGTGCGCGTCTCCTGGGATGAAGCGCTGGATCTGTTCTATCAGGAACTGGAGCGGGTGCAAAAAACCTACGGGCCGAGCGCGTTACTGACGGCGAGCGGCTGGCAATCTACCGGCATGTTCCATAACGCCTCCGGGATGCTGGCGCGCGCGATTGCGCTACATGGCAATAGCGTTAGCACGGGAGGGGACTATTCGACCGGCGCGGCGCAGGTGATTCTGCCGCGCGTGGTGGGTTCAATGGAAGTGTACGAGCAGCAAACGTCATGGCCTCTGGTTTTACAGAACAGTAAAACGATTGTGCTATGGGGTTCTGATATGGTGAAAAACCAGCAGGCAAACTGGTGGTGCCCGGATCACGATGTCTATCAGTACTATGAACAATTAAAAGAGAAGGTTGCCAGCGGTGCTATCTCGGTCATCAGCATCGACCCGGTTGTTACCTCCACGCACGATTATCTGGGGCGCGATAAGGTCAAACATATCGCCATTAACCCGCAGACGGATGTCCCGTTACAACTGGCGCTGGCGCATACCCTGTACAGTGAGAAACTGTACGATAAAAATTTCCTCGATAACTACTGCGTCGGTTTTGACCAGTTCCTCCCCTATTTGCTGGGCGAAAAAGATGGACAGCCCAAAGATGCCGCCTGGGCGGAAAAACTGTGCGGTATTGACGCCGACACCATCCGCGCGTTGGCGCGGCAGATGGCGGGCGACAGAACGCAAATCATCGCTGGCTGGTGCGTACAACGTATGCAGCATGGCGAACAGTGGTCATGGATGGTCGTCGTGCTGGCGGCAATGCTGGGACAGATTGGTTTACCGGGCGGCGGCTTTGGTTTTGGCTGGCACTACAACGGCGCCGGGACGCCTGGTCGTAAAGGGATCATTTTAAGCGGCTTTTCCGGTTCGACGACCGTTCCGCCAGTACACGACAGCACGGATTACAAAGGCTACAGCAGCACCATTCCTATTGCGCGTTTTATGGATGCCATTCTTGAACCGGGCAAGGTCATTAACTGGAACGGCAAATCGGTTAAATTACCGCCGCTGAAGATGTGCGTGTTCGCCGGGACCAATCCGTTCCACCGACACCAACAAATTAACCGCATAATTGAAGGGTGGCGCAAGCTGGAAACGGTCATCGCTATTGATAACCAGTGGACGTCGACCTGCCGTTTTGCGGATATCGTTTTGCCGGCTACCACCCAATTTGAGCGTAACGACCTCGATCAGTTCGGCAACCACTCTAACCGCGGCATTATCGCCATGAAACAGGTGGTGTCGCCGCAGTTTGAAGCGCGTAACGACTTTGATATTTTCCGCGATCTCTGCCGACGCTTTAACCGTGAAGCGGCATTCACGGAAGGTCTCGATGAAATGGGCTGGCTGAAACGCATCTGGCAGGAAGGGAGCCAGCAGGGAAAAGGTCGCGGTATCCACTTACCGACTTTCGAGGTGTTCTGGAATCAACAGGAGTACATCGAGTTTGATCATCCGCAGATGTTTGTGCGCCATCAGGCTTTCCGTGAAGATCCGGACCTGGAGCCGTTGGGCACGCCAAGCGGTTTGATCGAGATTTACTCCAAAACGATCGCCGACATGCAATACGACGATTGTCAGGGCCATCCCATGTGGTTCGAAAAAATCGAACGCTCGCATGGCGGGCCGGGATCGCAGCGCTGGCCGCTGCACTTACAATCCGTCCACCCTGATTTCCGTCTGCATTCCCAACTGTGCGAGTCGGAAGCGCTGCGTCAGCAATATGCCGTTGGCGGCAAGGAGCCGGTCTTTATTAACCCACAGGATGCCAGCGCGCGCGGGATCCGCAACGGTGACATCGTGCGGGTATTCAATGCACGCGGGCAGGTACTGGCGGGGGCGGTAGTTTCCGATCGCTATGCGCCGGGCGTGGCGCGAATTCATGAAGGCGCCTGGTACGATCCTGATAAAGGCGGCGACATCAATGCGTTGTGTAAGTACGGCAACCCTAACGTATTAACGCTGGATATCGGTACATCACAGCTCGCGCAGGCGACCAGCGCGCATACGACGCTGGTGGAAATTGAAAAATATACCGGCCCTATTAATAACGTCACGGCGTTTAACGGTCCGGTCGAGATGGTCGCGCAGTGTGAATATGTACCCGCATCGCAGGGGAATCCGCATGATTAAGCAGCCAGCGCTTGCTCAGGAACAGTACGCCTGCGTATATGCATGGCTGGCGTTACTCTTTTTCCGGGAAGTGGATGATGAAGGGTTAATACAATTACAGTCCGCGGAGATCGCGGACTGGCTGGCGCTGTTAAAGCGTCAGCCTGCGCTGGCGGCGTCGGTGGCGTTACTCGAACAAAAAATTGCCGCGCTTAGCCTGCGCCAGGATGCGCAGCTGGAGCTGGCCGCAGATTTTTGCGGATTGTTCCTGATGACGGATAAAAAATCGGCGTTGCCCTACGCCTCGCAATACCCGCAGCAGGAACCCGGCATGATTAAACATTTATTGCTTGAAGCCGGGATGGAAGTCAACGACGATTTTAAAGAGCCGACCGACCACCTGGCGATTTATCTGGAATTACTCAGCCATTTACATTTTTCATTGGGTGAATCGTTCCAACAACGGAGAATGAATAAATTACGCCAGAAAACATTGTCGTCATTACTGGAATGGCTTCCGGAATTTACAAATAATTGCCTTAAGCATGATCCATATGGCTTTTATGCTGCGTTAAGTCAATTATTGTTGGCTATCGTTCGTTTTGATGACGGAAAAGAGGATTTATCCATTGTTGCGGCTGAATAAACCCTGTGACGGGCATCGCAAAATAAATATTACGATAGTCGGGGGTTATCATATCTATAGGTTTAGCCAATTGTAATTATTGATACCAATCAATATCCATGATGGGTTTGTATTTAGTATTGACGGGCCTCATGAGTAAAAAAATAAAATTTAATTAATCATGCCGCAATACCCCATAAGGATAGTGATATGAAAAAAATTACCCTCTATGCGACAACGGTTATCACCGTTGGGCTGTTATGTTATTTAGGTTTGTCCGGGTATGTATGGTATTACGACAAACAGCGCAGTAAAAAAAGCGATGTGCAGGCCTCGGTTGTGGGTGAAAATAATAAAATACTGGGTTATTTCAGGGAGAAAGGATGTGATTATTGTCATACGCCTTCCGCTGAATTACCTTTTTATTCCTCTTTTCCGGTGGCAAAGCAGCTAATGGATTACGATATCCAGCTCGGCTACAAATCGTTTAACCTGGAGGCGGTACGGGCCGCCCTGATTGCGGATACGCCGGTGCCGCAAAGCGAACTGAATAAAATTGAATGGGTTATGCAACATCAGACTATGCCGCCAACCCGCTATGTCGCGCTGCACTGGGCGGGGGGCGTCAGCGATAAAGAGCGTACTGACATCCTGAACTGGATAGCCGATCAACGTGAACGCAACTATGCCAGCGCCGATACCGACGCCGCGCACCGGAATGAACCCGTTCAGCCTATTCCGCGCAATATTCCCGTCGATGCGAAAAAAGTCGACTTAGGTTTCCGTCTTTATCATGATGAACGTTTATCCGGCGACAGCACAATATCCTGTGCGCATTGTCACGCGTTAAATGCGGGCGGTGTCGATGGCAGAAAAACCTCAATTGGCGTTGGCGGTGCGGTAGGACCAATAAATGCGCCGACGGTATTCAACTCCGTATTTAATATCGAACAATTTTGGGATGGTCGTGCTGCAACCCTGCAGGAGCAAGCAGGCGGACCGCCGTTAAATCCTATTGAAATGGCTTCTAAATCCTGGGATGAAATTATTAGCAAGCTTGATAAAGATCCTGTCCTGAAAAAAGATTTCCAGGCGGTTTATCCGCAAGGATTTACCGGGGAAAATATTACTGATGCGATCGCCGAATTTGAAAAAACGTTGATAACGCCGGATTCCGCCTTTGATAAATGGCTACGTGGAGATGAAAATGCGCTGACTGCGCAACAGAAACACGGTTATCAATTATTTAAAGAAAATAAATGTGCAACCTGTCACGGCGGTATCATTTTAGGCGGGCGCTCTTTTGAACCATTGGGATTAAAGCGAGACTTTAATTTTGGCGAAATTACCGCAGCGGATATTGGTCGTATGAACGTCACCAAAGAGGTTCGCGATAAATTACGGCAAAAAGTCCCGGGCTTACGCAACGTCGCGTTAACAGCGCCTTATTTCCATCGGGGCGACGTACCGACGCTGGATGGCGCGGTAAAACTGATGCTGCGTTACCAGGTTGGCACCGATCTGCCGCAAAACGATATTGACGATATCGTCGCCTTCCTGGAAAGCCTGACCGGTGTTTATACGCCATATCAACCTGAATATGCGCAATGACAATGATGCTTGAAGCCAGAGATCTGTACTGCGAGCGGGACGAGAGGACGCTGTTTCGCGGGCTGTCGTTCACCGTGGACGC
>NZ_JBGDVS010000016.1:0-90218 GCF_046551635.1 Salmonella sp. SAL04157 | reverse complement strand
GAGCGGTAGTTCAGTTGGTTAGAATACCTGCCTGTCACGCAGGGGGTCGCGGGTTCGAGTCCCGTCCGTTCCGCCACCCTAATTAGGGGCGTAGTTCAATTGGTAGAGCACCGGTCTCCAAAACCGGGTGTTGGGAGTTCGAGTCTCTCCGCCCCTGCCAGAAATAATCCTTAGCAGATGCTAAGGATTTTTTTTGCCTGAAATTACCTGATTACCTGGTCAGGTAATCGTAAGTTCCCTTCTTTTTCTTTTCATCATTTTCATTGTTCATCCAGCACATCCGTTTTTAACAGATCGCAGATCAGCGAGTATTTATCGCTGTTTTGCAACCAAATGGCGTATAGCGGCCGTGAAAGCGTTGCGCTGTCGGCAACGGTATGTAATCCGCCCTTTTCATTTGCCCAGTTTACAGGAAGCCAGCTACAGCCATTTAATGCGCTAAGCTGCTGTCGGGCGAGTTCGGCTGAGCTGGTTGTTAATACCGGCACTTCATCTGCTGCGATCAGCCCGGTTTCATGCTGTTGGAAGTCTGGTCCCCACTCCAGCCGCAGATAATTGAGTTCTGATTTCTTACGGGCAGGGCTGCTGCAATACAACGCCAAAGTGAAGTGCCCTAACAGCTGACTGCTGAACTCATCCATTTTGGGCGCTTCGGTAGTAATGAGGAGATCAAGCTGGCGTTCATGAAGTTGCTTCACAAGCGATTGCCGTTGAGCGATTCTGGCTTCGAATTGCAGGCCGCTTTGCGGCTCCTGTAGTTGGTACAGTCGACCCAGCCAGGCGTTAAGCATACACTCCCATAAAGACGCACTGGCGCCGATGGAAAACTCGTTATGGCGTGAGGTATGCGCCACCTCTTTACGTGCCGCCTGCCACGTATTCATCAGCGTTTCCGCATACGGTAAAAGTTTTTCGCCAGCTGTGGTTAAACGGATATTGTTTCTGTGCCGCGTAAAAAGGTTTACGCCCAGTTGATTCTCCAGTTGCCTGATACGAAAGCTCACCGCGGATTGCGTCAGGTAAAGTGCTTCTGCGGCCCGCCCGAAATGGCGTGTCCGGCTAACTTCCAGGAAAGTTTTTAACAATTCCGTATCCACTGTGCTCTCCACAAAATTATTTGTCGTTATGATTTAAATGTTTTGTTTTACACTCTGTCAAGCGTAACTAATACTCCGCGCCATAAATAGCTCAGACAAAGAATTAGGAGCGTGCAGGATGGCGGAAAGCTTTACGACGACTAATCGATATTTTGACAATAAACATTATCCACGTGGATTCTCTCGTCACGGTGATTTCACGATTAAAGAGGCACAACTGCTTGAGCGTCATGGTCATGCCTTTAATGATCTGGATCTTGGCAAGCGTGAGCCTGTGACTGAAGAAGAGAAGCTGTTTGTAGCGGTATGTCGCGGTGAACGCGAGCCGGTAACGGATGCAGAACGCGTCTGGTCCAAGTATATGACGCGTATCAAGCGTCCAAAACGCTTCCACACCTTGTCTGGCGGCAAGCCGCAAGTTGAAGGCGCAGAAGACTACACCGAAGCTGATGATTAATAAAAAGGGCGTAATGCCCTTTTTTTACGCCAACAGTTTTTGCAAATGAATTAACAACCTGTCTATCGCCCGATAGCTTACCGCCTCCTGCAAATGCTGACGCGAGATCTGGTCAGCCAGTTCTATGTCGGCAATGGTTCTGGCCACTTTTAGTAAACGCTGCCAGGCGCGAATGGATAAACCAAGATGCACTAGCGTGTCTTCAAGCCAGCGGGCGTCATCGTGATGCAAAACACAATATTTTTGGATTTCGCGACCCTCCAGACGCGCGTTTAACTTCTTCTGGCGTCGGTACTGCCGTTCATGGGCGGCGATGACCCGCTTTTTTACCGTAGCGCTGCTCTCACCCTTTGAGGCATGTTGGCTAAGAATCCCGGGCGGTGGAAGCGGTATCTCAAGCGAAAGGTCAAAACGATCAAGAAACGGGCCTGACAACCGATTAAGGTAACGTAGTGTCTGTTCTGGCGTGCAGCGATTATGGTTTCCCTGATAATGTCCGGTCGGGCTGGGATTCATTGCGGCGATTAACTGGAACCTGGCAGGGTACGTTATTTTCGCTCTGGTACGGGATAAATGAATTTGACCGGATTCTATAGGTTCACGTAGCGCATCCAGTGTGCGTCGTTCAAATTCAGGCAATTCATCAAGGAACAAAATTCCGTTGTGCGCCAGCGATATCTCTCCCGGGGCGGGTATTGCGCCGCCGCCGACCATAGCAGTAAGTGAGGCGCTATGATGAGGTGAGCGAAAGGGGCGTTGCTGCCATCGTTTTTGTACCGTATCGGCATTAACCAGACTGAGGATCGCGGCGCTTTCCAACGCCTCTTCATTGCTTAATGGTGGAAGAATCCCGCTCAGTCGACTGGCCAGCATGGTTTTACCCGTACCCGGCGGGCCGATCAATAGCAGATTATGTCCCCCTGCCGCTGTAATCTCCAGGCCGCGTTTACCCTGCTCCTGACCGATCACATCGAGAAGATCGGCAGTTGCGGTAGGCGATGCCATATCCTGAGCTAAAGGTCTTTCCAGGGCGTGTTTCCCTTCCAGAAAGGCGCAGACGGTTTGTAGATGATCGGCGATAAAACATCCTTCTTTGCTGATAAGCCCAACCTCCGCCGCGTTCTCTGTTGCGACGATAATATTTCTGCCGGCCCTGATGGCTTCCGTTGCACTTGATATTGCGCCAGGAACGCCGCGTAATGCGCCTGTAAGCGCTAACTCACCCACCAGCTCATATGCCTCAAGATTCGACGCTGTAAGCTGCTCAGACGCGGCCAGAAGCGCAACAGCAATAGGCAGGTCATACCTTCCGCCCTCTTTCGGTAGATCGGCTGGAGCAAGGTTAATGGTTATTTTTTTAGCCGGAAATTCATATCCGCTATTAATAATCGCACTACGTACCCGGTCACGCGCCTCTTTTACCGTGGTTTCTGGTAGGCCAACCATGGTTAATCCCGGTAATCCATTACTGATATGCACCTCTATAGTGATAGGCGGCGCATTGACGCCAAGTGCGGCGCGGGTATGAACAATCGCCAGTGACATAATCCCTCCTGTTACGTGGATTATGCGGAATAGAAGAGAAAATCGAATTACTGACTTTTTGTTTTTTAGCGGCTGCTTCCTGAGTTTTGGCGTCATTTTCAGGCAAGAAACATCAAACTGGAAGAACGCTCGCAGAAGCGAAAAGAAGGAAAACAGGGTGTAGAGTGCGCCAAAAGGGGGAGGAAAACGTGAAAATTTTTCAGTTGCTAATTTTTCTTATAAAAAACAAAGCCCTTGTAGGCATTCACCTGCATTATCTGAAACGTGGTTAAAAAAATATCTTGTGCTATTGGCAAAACCTATGGTAACTCTTTAGGTATTCCTTCGAACAAGATGCAAGAATAGACAAAAATGACAGCCCTTCTACGAGTGATTAGCCTGGTCGTGATTAGCGTGGTGGTGATTATTATCCCACCGTGCGGGGCTGCACTTGGACGAGGAAAGGCTTAGAAATCAAGCCTTAACGAACTAAGACCCCCGCACCGAAAGGTCCGGGGGTTTTTTTTGGCCTGAAAAACTTAAGCGAGGAGCAGAGCGTGAATAACAGCATAAAATTCTGTTTCTCAAGATTTACGACGGGGATGTAACTATGAACGGGGCACAGTGGGTGGTACATGCTTTGCGAGCGCAGGGGGTGAAAACCGTATTTGGTTATCCTGGTGGCGCAATTATGCCGGTTTACGACGCGTTGTATGACGGTGGTGTGGAGCATTTGTTGTGCCGACACGAGCAGGGTGCCGCAATGGCGGCAATCGGTTATGCCCGTTCTACCGGCAAAACCGGTGTTTGTATCGCCACTTCCGGCCCTGGCGCCACTAACCTGATCACTGGCCTGGCGGATGCGTTGTTAGATTCGGTCCCCGTCGTCGCGATCACGGGTCAGGTGTCCGCCCCGTTCATCGGCACCGATGCGTTCCAGGAGGTGGATGTGTTAGGGCTGTCGCTGGCCTGTACCAAACACAGCTTCCTGGTGCAGTCGCTGGAAGAGCTGCCTCGTATCATGGCAGAGGCTTTTGAAGTCGCCAACGCTGGCCGTCCTGGCCCGGTTCTGGTGGATATCCCGAAAGATATCCAGTTAGCCAGCGGAGCGCTGGAGCCCTGGTTTACTACCGTTGATAACGAAGCGACCTTCCCGCAGGCTGATGTGGAACAGGCGCGCCAGATGCTGGAACAGGCGAAAAAACCCATGCTGTACGTCGGCGGTGGTGTTGGTATGGCGCAGGCAGTTCCGGCGCTGCGTAAATTTATCGCGGTAACGCAAATGCCAGTTACCTGCACGCTGAAAGGGCTGGGGACTGTTGAAGCTGATTATCCGTACTATCTGGGCATGCTGGGAATGCACGGTACTAAAGCGGCTAATTTCGCGGTGCAAGAGTGTGATTTACTGATCGCCGTTGGTGCACGTTTTGATGACCGGGTGACCGGTAAGCTGAATACGTTTGCGCCGAACGCCAGCGTAATCCATATGGATATCGACCCGGCGGAAATGAACAAACTGCGTCAGGCACACGTCGCGTTGCAGGGCGATTTAAATTCGCTGTTGCCGGCATTACAGCAACCGCTGAAGATCGACGCATGGCGTCAGTCCTGTGCAGAGCTGCGCGCAGAACACGCCTGGCGCTATGATCATCCTGGCGAGACTATCTATGCGCCGTTGTTGTTGAAGCAATTGTCGGAACGCAAACCCGCAGACAGTGTGGTGACGACGGATGTTGGGCAGCATCAGATGTGGTCAGCCCAGCATATGACTTACACCCGCCCGGAGAACTTCATCACTTCCAGCGGTCTGGGGACGATGGGATTCGGCTTACCGGCGGCCGTTGGCGCACAGGTAGCGCGACCGAATGATACCGTTATCTGTATCTCCGGTGACGGCTCCTTCATGATGAATGTTCAGGAGTTGGGCACCGTAAAACGCAAGCAGTTACCGTTGAAGATAGTCTTACTCGACAACCAGCGGTTAGGGATGGTTCGACAATGGCAGCAACTGTTTTTCCAGGAGCGATATAGCGAAACCACCCTGACCGATAACCCCGATTTCCTCATGCTGGCCAGCGCCTTCGGCATTCCAGGCCAGCACATTACTCGTAAAGACCAGGTTGAAGCGGCACTCGACACGATGTTGGCAAGCGAAGGGCCGTACCTGCTTCACGTCTCAATCGACGAACTTGAAAATGTCTGGCCGTTGGTGCCGCCTGGCGCCAGTAACTCTGAAATGCTGGAGAAATTATCATGATGCAACATCAGGTCAATGTATCGGCACGCTTTAATCCAGAAACCTTAGAACGTGTTTTACGCGTGGTGCGCCATCGTGGTTTTCAGGTGTGCTCCATGAATATGGAAGCCGCGACCGATGCGCAGAATATAAATATTGAATTGACCGTTGCCAGTCCCCGGTCGGTCGACTTACTGTTTAGTCAGTTAAGTAAACTGGTAGATGTTGCGCATGTCGCAATCTGCCAGAGCGCTGCCACATCACAACAAATCCGCGCCTGAGCGCAAAAGGAAGAAAAATGACGACGAAAAAAGCTGATTACATTTGGTTCAATGGCGAGATGGTGCGCTGGGAAGACGCGAAGGTTCACGTAATGTCTCACGCGCTGCACTACGGTACGTCGGTATTTGAAGGGATTCGGTGCTACGACTCTCACAAAGGCCCGGTAGTGTTTCGTCATCGTGAACATATGCAGCGCCTGCGCGACTCAGCAAAGATTTATCGTTTTCCGGTTTCCCAGAGTATTGATGAGCTGATGGAAGCCTGCCGCGACGTAATTCGTAAAAATAATCTGACCAGCGCCTATATCCGTCCGTTGGTATTTGTAGGCGATGTCGGTATGGGCGTTAACCCGCCCCCGGGATACACCACTGACGTCATCATCGCCGCGTTCCCGTGGGGGGCATACCTGGGCGCCGAAGCGCTGGATCAGGGGATCGATGCGATGGTTTCTTCCTGGAATCGCGCTGCGCCGAACACCATTCCGACCGCCGCGAAAGCGGGCGGGAACTATCTTTCCTCACTGCTGGTGGGTAGCGAAGCGCGCCGCCACGGCTATCAGGAAGGCATCGCCCTGGATGTAAACGGCTATATCTCCGAAGGCGCAGGCGAAAACCTGTTTGAGGTAAAAGATGGCGTGCTGTTTACTCCGCCGTTTACCTCTTCCGCGCTGCCAGGCATTACTCGCGACGCGATCATCAAACTGGCGAAAGAGCTGGGTATTGAAGTGCGCGAGCAGGTGCTGTCCCGTGAATCGCTGTATCTGGCCGACGAAGTGTTTATGTCCGGAACCGCGGCAGAAATTACTCCGGTACGCAGCGTTGATGGTATCCAGGTAGGTGAAGGCCGTTGCGGCCCTGTTACCAAGTGTATTCAACAAGCCTTCTTTGGTCTCTTCACTGGAGAAACCGAGGATAAATGGGGCTGGTTGGATCCGGTAAATTCATAATAAATAAAATTAATATTTTCCCAAAATAATTTGCGTCACAGGAAGGCGGCAACGCAGCGAATCCCCAGGAGCTTACTGTAGTAAGTGACTGGGGTGAGTGAGGCAGCCAACGCACCTGTGGCGTGAAGTATGAAGGGAAAAGATGGGGAGTAAATAAAGCATGCCTAAGTACCGTTCCGCCACCACCACCCATGGTCGTAATATGGCGGGTGCCCGCGCGCTGTGGCGCGCCACCGGAATGACCGACAGTGATTTTGGCAAACCGATTATCGCCGTGGTGAACTCATTCACTCAGTTTGTGCCGGGTCACGTTCATCTGCGCGATCTCGGTAAGCTGGTCGCCGAACAGATTGAAGCTTCCGGCGGTGTGGCGAAAGAGTTCAACACTATTGCCGTGGATGACGGGATCGCCATGGGGCACGGGGGTATGCTCTATTCACTGCCGTCGCGCGAGCTGATCGCCGACTCCGTGGAGTACATGGTGAACGCTCACTGCGCTGACGCGATGGTGTGTATCTCCAACTGCGACAAAATCACCCCAGGGATGCTCATGGCCTCGCTGCGCCTGAATATTCCGGTGATCTTTGTTTCCGGCGGACCGATGGAAGCCGGGAAAACCAAACTGTCCGATCAGATCATCAAGCTCGATCTGGTTGATGCCATGATTCAGGGAGCGGACCCGAAAGTCTCTGACGATCAAAGTAACCAGGTGGAGCGCTCCGCCTGTCCAACCTGCGGCTCCTGCTCCGGCATGTTTACCGCTAACTCCATGAATTGCCTGACCGAAGCGCTGGGCCTGTCGCAGCCGGGCAACGGTTCGCTGCTGGCGACCCATGCTGACCGGAAGCAGTTGTTCCTCAATGCCGGTAAGCGGATTGTTGAACTGACTAAACGCTATTACGAACAGGATGACGAAAGTGCACTGCCGCGTAACATCGCCAGCAAAGCCGCGTTTGAAAACGCCATGACGCTGGATATTGCGATGGGCGGTTCGACCAATACCGTTCTGCATCTACTGGCGGCGGCGCAGGAAGCGGAAATCGACTTCACCATGAGTGATATCGACAAGCTGTCCCGCAAGGTGCCGCAGTTGTGTAAAGTGGCGCCAAGTACCCAGAAATACCATATGGAAGACGTTCACCGTGCCGGCGGTGTGCTGGGTATTTTAGGCGAGCTGGATCGCGCCGGGCTGCTGAACCGCAACGTGAAAAACGTATTAGGCCTGACGCTGCCACAAACGCTGGAACAGTACGACATCACGGTTACGCAGGACGAAGCGGTTAAAAAAATGTTCCGTGCTGGCCCTGCCGGTATCCGTACTACCCAGGCATTCTCGCAGGATTGTCGCTGGGATTCGCTGGATGACGACCGCGCAGCGGGTTGCATCCGCTCGCTGGAATATGCCTATAGCAAAGACGGCGGTCTGGCGGTGCTGTATGGCAACTTCGCCGAAAACGGCTGCATCGTTAAAACCGCGGGCGTGGATGACAGCATCCTTAAATTCACCGGCCCGGCGAAAGTGTATGAAAGCCAGGACGACGCGGTAGAGGCGATTCTCGGCGGCAAAGTAGTGGAAGGCGATGTAGTCGTGATCCGCTACGAAGGGCCGAAAGGCGGGCCGGGAATGCAGGAAATGCTCTATCCGACCAGTTTCCTGAAGTCGATGGGGCTGGGCAAAGCCTGCGCGCTCATCACCGATGGGCGTTTTTCCGGCGGTACTTCGGGTCTTTCCATCGGCCACGTCTCGCCGGAAGCGGCCAGCGGTGGCACTATTGCGCTGATTGAAGATGGCGACACCATTGCGATTGATATCCCGAACCGCAGCATTCAGTTGCAGTTGAGCGAGGCTGAAATCGCCGCACGCCGCGAGGCGCAAGAAGCTCGTGGCGACAAAGCCTGGACGCCGAAAAATCGTCAGCGTCAGGTTTCGTTTGCCCTGCGTGCCTACGCCAGCCTGGCGACCAGCGCCGATAAAGGCGCGGTGCGCGATAAATCGAAACTGGGAGGTTGATGATGGCGGAATCTCAACCTCTGTCAGTCGCGCCGGAAGGGGCGGAGTATCTGCGCGCGGTGCTACGCGCGCCAGTATACGAAGCGGCGCAGGTGACGCCGCTGCAAAAAATGGAAAAGCTCTCGTCACGTCTGGATAACGTTATTCTCGTCAAACGCGAAGACCGGCAGCCGGTACATAGCTTTAAGCTGCGCGGCGCTTACGCGATGATGGCCGGATTGACCGAAGAACAAAAAGCCCACGGCGTGATTACCGCGTCGGCGGGGAACCATGCACAGGGCGTGGCGTTCTCCTCCGCGCGGCTTGGCGTGAAGTCGCTAATCGTCATGCCAAAAGCAACGGCGGATATTAAAGTCGATGCGGTACGCGGTTTTGGCGGCGAAGTGCTGTTGCACGGCGCTAATTTTGATGAAGCGAAAGCGAAAGCTATTGAACTGGCGCAGCAGCAGGGTTTTACCTGGGTGCCGCCGTTTGATCACCCAATGGTGATCGCCGGGCAGGGCACGCTGGCGCTGGAGCTGCTTCAGCAGGATTCGCATCTCGATCGTGTCTTTGTGCCGGTTGGCGGCGGCGGCCTGGCGGCGGGCGTAGCGGTGCTGATCAAACAACTGATGCCGCAAATCAAAGTGATTGCCGTCGAAGCGGAGGATTCCGCCTGCCTGAAAGCGGCGTTGGAAGCCGGTCATCCAGTGGATCTCCCGCGCGTTGGGTTATTTGCTGAAGGCGTGGCGGTAAAACGCATCGGCGACGAAACCTTCCGCCTGTGCCAGGAATATCTCGACGACATTATTACAGTCGATAGCGACGCGATCTGCGCGGCGATGAAAGATCTGTTTGAAGATGTGCGTGCGGTGGCGGAGCCCTCCGGCGCGCTGGCGCTGGCGGGGATGAAAAAATATATCGCCCAGCACAATATTCGCGGCGAACGCCTGGCGCACGTCCTTTCCGGCGCCAACGTCAACTTCCACGGCTTGCGCTATGTGTCTGAACGCTGCGAGCTGGGGGAACAGCGCGAAGCGTTACTGGCGGTGACCATTCCGGAAGAAAAGGGGAGCTTCCTCAAATTCTGCCAGTTGCTTGGCGGGCGTATGGTCACTGAATTTAACTACCGTTTTGCCGACGCGAAAAATGCCTGTATTTTTGTCGGCGTCCGCGTCAGTCAGGGGCTGGAGGAGCGAAAAGAGATTATCACCCAACTCTGCGACGGCGGTTATAGCGTAGTGGATCTCTCCGACGATGAAATGGCGAAGCTGCATGTGCGCTATATGGTCGGCGGACGCCCCTCCAAGCCATTACAGGAGCGTTTGTTCAGCTTTGAGTTTCCGGAATCGCCCGGTGCCTTGCTGAAGTTCCTGCATACGTTGGGTACCCACTGGAATATTTCGTTATTCCATTACCGCAGCCACGGTACCGATTATGGCCGCGTGCTGGCGGCGTTCGAGTTAGGCGATCATGAGCCGGATTTCGAAACCCGGCTGCATGAGCTGGGCTATGAATGCCATGATGAGAGCAATAACCCGGCGTTCCGGTTCTTTCTGGCGGGGTAGGAATAGTAATGACCGGAAGAAATGTCTCCTTCCGGTCATCTGCATAGACGGCGCGTCAGGGAGTGGGATAATAAACTGACGATCGCTATGAGTAAGGGCAAAAAGATGGCTGGACGCTTTCAGGGATTTGCACAAGAAGGGCTCAATTTTCTTCAGCAGGTTTGTATTGAGAACGACAAAGCCTGGTTCGATGAGCACCGCTTTATCTACGAAAGAAGCCTTCTGACTCCATTCCGCGCGCTGGTGGACGACCTTGCTCCAGCGATGCTGGAAATCGATCCACTGCTGGAAACCCGACCCGCCATCGGTAAAACCCTGTCGCGTATTCACCGCGATACCCGTTTCTCGCACGACAAATCGCTGTACCGCAGCCGGATGTGGCTGACCTTTAAGCGTTCAGCTAAAAACTGGATCGATGCGCCAGCCTACTTTTTTGAAATCAGCCCCGATACTCTACGCTATGGGTTGGGTTACTACAGCGCCAGCAAATCTACGATGGATCTGTTTCGCCATACGTTGAGGAAGCGGCCTGATGCGTTTTTACAGGTTGCCGAATGCTGCAGCCCGCCGTTTGAGCTGGTGGGGGAAAGCTATAAGCGGCTGCTGGCCAAAGATCTCGATCCGGCGATACCCGACTGGTATCAGCGTAAAACGTTTGCCGTGATGGTGACGGATAATGACGTAGAAAAACTCTTCCATGCCGATCTGGTCACACGGCTGGCCGAGAGTTTCCAACAGTTGGAGCCGCTGTACCAGTGGCTGATGACGGTGGAAACCATGAAGCAGGTGAACCCGGCGGATTTATAAAAGATTGCCGTTATGTATTAACATTTTTCGGGATAAAGTGTATTTCCAGGAATCGCCCTTTACCTACCTGGTGAGGCCCTTCCATTATAACAAATAACTGATTTTCCCTGATCTGGAGATAATGCTCATCATTGAATGTGAAAGCCAGGCTAACAATGAAAGGGAAATCAAAAAGTTCAATTTCTCCTTCGACAAAGGTGATGCCCCAATATTCATCCGTGAGGGACGGTATGACAATGTCGGGTCGATACCCTTTTATCGGTAAGAGTTTTCGCTTCGTAGAATCAAATTCTACTTCTGCACGGACATAGTTGCCTGAATTTCCGCCCATAGCAGCATGGGGCTCCTTAAGGATACGCGCAGTCTTACTGTTTTTTGGGAGCATAAGCCGACTCTTGTTATTTCATCACTGTCTCTCGAACGTATTTATCTAATTTGTCCGATTCATAAAATGCCATACACCGCTCCAGCACGTTATTAGCGTCTTTAGCGCTATCGGGGTGGAGCGCCATCGTTAAGCGGTCAAAGCCTTCTGTTTCTTTGGCGACGAATTTAAGGAATGGTTTCCATTTCCCGGCATTATCTAACGCGTAGGTTTTAACTAAAAACGACATATCATGGCCTGGAGCATAAAAAGCATCCGGCGGAATGCGTTTATGATAGTTATCAACAAGGCACTGCTTTAACGCCAGATGCTTTACATCCTGTACGGTAATGCCCGTCGGTTTAGCCTGTACGCTGAAGCATATCGCTACCAGCGCAGATAACAGCATTATTTTTGTGCGCATTTTATTATCTTATCAACCCTGAACAATTTTCCAGAATGCATCAATTAGCGGCTCATGCAGCCGCTTTTTCTGCACGCAGACGCCAAGCTCAAACGGCGTTTTTTCGTCGCTGCGCTCTAAAATCATCACCCGATTGCGCACCGGCTCCGGGCTGTTTTCCAGCACCACTTCCGGCAGCAGCGCCACGCCGCAGCCCAGCGCCACCATTGAAACCATCGCTTCATGACCGCCGACGGTGGCGTAAATCTGCGGATTGCTGATTTTATGGCGGCGAAACCACAGCTCAATGCGGCGGCGTACCGGCCCCTGATCGGCCATGATAAACGGCACCGTCGACCAGTCGGGCTTATCAACCGAAACCTGATTACGCACCGGGCAGGGCAGCGCCGGGGCGATCAGCACCACCGCCAGATTTTCCAGCATCGAAAACGCCACCGCGCCGGGTAGCGTTTCCGGCTTACCAGCAATCGCCAGATCGGCCTCGCCGGTGACCACTTTGTCCATGGCATCGGCGGCGTCGCCGGTGGTGAGCTTAATTTCCACCGAGGGATGTTCGGCGCGAAAACGGTCGAGGATCGGCGGCAGATGACTGTATGCCGCGGTCACCGAGCAGAAAATATGCAGTTCGCCGGAAAGGGATGGCCCCTGCTGATCGAGGGTATGGCGCAACTGCTGATATTGCAAAAGTGTCTGTTGGGCAAACACTCGCAGCTCTTCACCCGCTTCGGTCAGCGTGACCGTGCGGTTATCACGCACAAACAGCGGCTGGCCGAGATCTTCTTCCAGCCGCTGGATCTGCCGGGAGAGCGTGGAGGGGCTGACGTGCATCGCCCGCGCGCTGCGGCCAAAGTGGCGGCTTTCCGCCAGATGCAGGAAGGTTTTTAGATCGCGTAAATCCACAGACAGACCTCCGGTTTTTGACGTTGCATAAACCGCAACATAACGTTGTGAATATATCAATTTCCGCAATAAATTTCCTGTTGTAATGTGGGTTCATTCGCACAGATAGCAATCTGTAAACCGAACAATAAGCGCGACAACACAACATCACGGAGTACACCATCATGGCTAACTACTTTAATACACTGAATCTGCGCCAGCAGCTGGCGCAGCTGGGTAAATGTCGCTTTATGGGCCGCGACGAATTCGCCGATGGCGCGAGCTACCTGCAGGGTAAAAAAGTGGTCATCGTCGGCTGTGGCGCTCAGGGGCTGAACCAGGGCCTGAACATGCGTGACTCCGGTCTGGATATTTCCTACGCCCTGCGTAAAGAAGCCATTGCTGAGAAGCGTGCTTCCTGGCGTAAAGCGACCGAAAACGGCTTCAAAGTGGGTACCTACGAAGAGCTGATCCCGCAGGCTGACCTGGTGGTTAACCTGACGCCAGACAAACAGCACTCCGACGTGGTGCGCTCCGTACAGCCGCTGATGAAAGACGGCGCGGCGCTGGGCTATTCACACGGCTTCAACATCGTGGAAGTGGGCGAGCAGATCCGTAAAGACATCACCGTGGTGATGGTGGCGCCGAAGTGTCCGGGCACCGAAGTGCGCGAAGAGTACAAACGTGGTTTCGGCGTGCCGACGCTGATCGCCGTTCACCCGGAAAACGACCCGAAAGGCGAAGGCATGGCGATTGCGAAAGCCTGGGCTGCGGCCACCGGCGGTCACCGTGCGGGCGTACTGGAATCTTCTTTCGTTGCGGAAGTGAAATCTGACCTGATGGGCGAGCAGACTATTCTGTGCGGTATGCTGCAGGCCGGTTCTCTGCTGTGTTTCGACAAGCTGGTGGCAGAAGGCACCGACCCGGCATACGCCGAAAAACTGATTCAGTTCGGCTGGGAAACCATCACCGAAGCGCTGAAGCAGGGCGGCATCACCCTGATGATGGACCGTCTGTCTAACCCGGCGAAACTGCGTGCTTACGCGCTGTCCGAACAGCTGAAAGAGATCATGGCGCCGCTGTTCCAGAAACACATGGATGACATCATCTCCGGCGAATTCTCTTCCGGCATGATGGCTGACTGGGCTAACGACGATAAGAAACTGCTGACCTGGCGTGAAGAGACCGGTAAAACCGCGTTCGAAACCGCACCGCAGTTTGAAGGTAAAATCGGCGAGCAGGAGTACTTCGATAAAGGCGTGCTGATGATTGCGATGGTGAAAGCGGGCGTTGAGCTGGCGTTCGAAACCATGGTCGATTCCGGCATCATCGAAGAATCCGCTTACTACGAATCACTGCACGAACTGCCGCTGATCGCCAACACCATCGCCCGTAAGCGTCTGTACGAAATGAACGTGGTTATCTCCGATACCGCAGAATACGGTAACTACCTGTTCTCTTACGCCTGCGTACCGTTGCTGAAACCGTTTATGGCGGAATTGCAACCGGGCGATCTGGGTAGTGCTATCCCGGAAGGCGCGGTAGACAACGCACAGCTTCGCGACGTGAACGACGCGATTCGTAGTCATGCGATTGAGCAGGTAGGTAAGAAACTGCGCGGCTATATGACGGATATGAAGCGTATTGCGGTAGCGGGTTGATATACCTTGTCGGGTGGCGCTAGCGCTTACCCGACCTACAAAATCAAGCAGACGATGTAGGCCGGGTAAGGCGTAGCCGCCACCCGGCTTTTTATTTGCGATACAATACTTTAATGATGTGGTAACCGAACTGGGTATGCAGCGGGCCGGTTGGCTCCAGTACCGGGCAGGAAAAGACTACTTTATCGAATGCCGGAACCATCTGGCCCTGACGAAATTCGCCTAAATGACCGCCTTTTTTACCGGATGGGCAGATAGAATGCTTCTTCGCCAGCTTCTCAAAATCGCCGCCGTTTTTAATTTGCTCCAGAAGATCTAAAGCCAGTTTCTCTTCTTTTACAAGGATATGCAGTGCTGCTGCCGTTTTTGCCATTATTGTGTTCTCACGTCGCAAAGATTGGCCGTCACTTTATCACTCCTTAGGCCGTCAGACATATACTCTTCGCCATTACAGGACAGATGTCCCGCCTGATTTAATGAACCGGGAGATAAGCGGCATTTTTAGCAGGCGTATTTCGGATGCGCGGGACGGCGGTCCTGTCCTTTCTGACAAGGGGCGAGATACCATGAACATAATGAAAAACGCAGAATTTCCAGACGACTGGCTTTTAGGGCTACGCCAGGTCGTACGCGACCCAGTGCTCTATGAATTACTCAAATACTGCCCGTTGGAAATCATGCAGTACAGGGCGTTTATGCGATGTCGCTTGAGTATGTTCTGCTGACGGGGGTTCTTACAGTTGGATCAAGAGCGCACAGCGTAATGGCTATACGCCGCTTGCCGCCAGAGCCTGCTGATTGACCTTTTCCAGGCTGCCTGAAAAAGCAGCCTGGTCTTCTCTGGGCCTCGCTTTCTGCTACAATCCCTCCCCCGTTCGAAGATTGAGCACTATTCCCATGCGTTTAAATCCCGGCCAACAACACGCTGTCGAATTCGTCACCGGACCCTGCCTGGTGCTGGCAGGAGCGGGTTCTGGTAAAACTCGCGTAATTACCAATAAAATCGCCCACCTGATCCGCGGATGCGGCTATCAGGCCCGGCATATTGCGGCGGTGACGTTTACCAACAAGGCCGCGCGTGAGATGAAAGAACGCGTCGGGCAGACGCTCGGCCGTAAGGAAGCGCGCGGTTTGATGATCTCCACCTTTCATACGCTAGGGCTGGATATTATTAAGCGCGAGTACGCTGCGCTGGGGATGAAATCGAACTTTTCATTGTTTGACGATACCGACCAGGTCGCCTTGCTCAAAGAGCTGACCGAAGGCCTGATCGAAGACGACAAGGTTCTGTTGCAACAGCTGATCTCTACGATCTCCAACTGGAAAAACGATCTCAAAACGCCTGCGCAGGCGGCGGCCGGGGCGAAAGGTGAACGCGATCGTATTTTTGCTCACTGCTACGGGCTTTATGACGCCCATATGAAGGCATGCAACGTTCTCGATTTTGATGATTTGATTTTGCTGCCGACGCTGCTGCTGCAACGCAATGACGAGGTGCGCGAGCGCTGGCAGAATAAAATTCGTTATCTGCTGGTGGATGAATATCAGGATACTAACACCAGCCAGTATGAGTTGGTTAAGCTGCTGGTCGGGCAACGCGCGCGCTTTACGGTCGTAGGCGATGACGATCAGTCTATCTACTCCTGGCGCGGGGCGCGTCCGCAAAACCTGGTGTTACTGAGCCAGGATTTTCCGGCGCTGCAGGTGATTAAGCTGGAGCAAAACTATCGTTCTTCGGGCCGCATCCTGAAAGCGGCGAATATTCTCATCGCCAACAATCCGCACGTCTTTGAAAAGCGCCTCTTTTCCGAGCTCGGTTACGGCGCGGAACTCAAAGTGTTAAGCGCAAACAATGAAGAGCATGAAGCTGAGCGCGTTACCGGCGAACTGATTGCCCATCACTTTGTGAACAAGACCCAGTACAAGGATTACGCCATTCTGTATCGCGGGAATCATCAGTCGCGGGTATTTGAAAAATTCCTCATGCAGAACCGTATTCCGTACAAAATTTCCGGCGGCACCTCATTTTTCTCCCGTCCGGAGATTAAAGACCTGCTGGCCTACCTGCGGGTGTTGACCAACCCGGATGATGACAGCGCTTTCCTGCGCATCGTGAATACGCCAAAACGCGAAATCGGTCCGGCCACTCTGCAAAAACTGGGTGAATGGGCAATGACGCGTAATAAAAGCCTGTTTACCGCCAGCTTTGATATGGGGCTTAGCCAAAAGCTGACCGGACGTGGTTACGATTCATTGACGCGTTTTACCCACTGGCTGGGGGAAATCCAGCGTCTGGCCGAACGCGAGCCTGTCGCCGCCGTGCGCGATCTCATCCACGGTATTGACTATGAATCCTGGTTGTACGAAACCTCGCCGAGCCCCAAAGCGGCGGAAATGCGTATGAAAAACGTTAACCAGCTCTTTAGCTGGATGACTGAGATGCTGGAAGGCAACGAACTCGATGAGCCGATGACGCTGACCCAGGTGGTTACACGCTTTACGCTGCGCGATATGATGGAGCGCGGCGAGAGCGAAGAAGAGCTGGATCAGGTACAGTTGATGACGCTTCATGCATCGAAAGGACTGGAGTTCCCGTATGTCTATATGGTGGGAATGGAAGAAGGATTTTTGCCGCATCAAAGCAGCATTGACGAAGATAACATTGAGGAAGAGCGTCGGCTGGCCTATGTCGGGATCACTCGCGCGCAGAAAGAGCTCACCTTTACATTATGTAAAGAGCGCCGTCAGTATGGGGAACTGGTGCGCCCGGAACCCAGTCGCTTCCTGTTAGAACTGCCGCAGGATGATTTAATCTGGGAGCAGGAGCGCAAAGTGGTAAGCGCTGAGGAGCGAATGCAAAAAGGGCAAAGTCACCTGGCTAATCTGAAAGCCATGATGGCGGCAAAGCGAGCGAAATCGTAGGCCGGATAAGCGAAGCGCCATCCGGCAATCAGACTACGGTTAGCGAACGTCCAGCGGCCAGTGTACATAGCTTTGCCACTGGCTTTCCTGATCAATCAACTCTTTACCCAGCGGGTGATGCGCCAGCCAGTCGCCAGGCAAGGTTAACGTCAGATTTTCATTTAGCGCCCGTAGCGTAATTTCTGGTACCAGATCGTCACGACGGCGACCGGCAAAAAGAATCGCCAGGCGCAGCAAACGGCATAGCTGTTCCGCAACACGGGGCGGTACCGCGTTTTGCTGATGAAGCGAAGAGAGATCGACCGGATTGGTCTGATTCAGTAAGAGGGTGGCGAGCAACTTTTTCTGCGCGGGCGTATAGCCAGGCAGATCCAAATGGCGTACTAAATAGGCGGCATGATAGGGCGCCTGTTTAAAATCAACGCTCAGACCGATCTCATGCAACTGGCAAGCGCTAAGCAACAGTTCACGACTGATAGGCTCAATATGCCAGGCATTTTCTACCTGTTTGAGGAAGTTATCTGCCAGCTTCGCTACGCGGTTCGCCTGATCGGTATCGACGATAAACCGACGCTGAATGTTTCGCAGCGTGCGGCTGCGGATATCCTGATCTACCGCCAGATGCAACATCCCATACACCAGCCCTTCGCGTAACGCGCCGCCTGCCAGCGTCATGCTCTGGATGTTCAGCTCGGTAAATATCGCGATCAGAATAGCCAGCCCACTTGGGAAAACCAGCGCGCGTTCCAGCGTCAGGCCTTCGATTTCCAGCTCTTCCAGACGCCCGCACTGTATCGCGCGTTGTTTTAGCTGCTGCAGTTTGGCGAGCGTAATGCGCTCGTCCATCCCCTGCGCCATCATGATTTCCTGCAATGCCTGTACGGTGCCGGAGGCACCCACGCAGACCTTCCAGCCATGAAAACGCAGTTCATCGGCGACCGGACGCAGTACATCGCGCGCGGCCTTCTCCGCATCATCAAAGTTTTCTTGCGCCAGATTACGATCGCTAAAATAGCGTTCAAGCCACGTTACGCAGCCCATCGACAGGCTAAACAGCGACGTGGTTTGCGCGCCAGTGCCGGTAACCAGTTCAGTGCTGGCGCCGCCGATATCCACCACCAGCCGCTGATCTGCGCCGCCGGTGGTATGAGCGACCCCCTGATAAATTAGCCGCGCCTCTTCTTCGCCGCTGATAACCTGCACCGGACAACCAAGGATAGTCTGCGCTTTCGCGATAAATTCCCCTGCATTGACGGCGAGACGCAATGTTGCGGTGGCAACCACGCGGATTTGCGGCTGCGGAATATCCTGCAAACGTTCAGCAAACAGACGCAGGCATTGCCAGCCGCGTTCCATCGCTTCGGCTGAAAGGTGGTTGTCGTTGTTCAGACCCGCGGCCAGACGCACCTTGCGTTTTATTCGGGTCAGCGTCTGGATGCTTCCCGCCGCCTCGCGCACGACCAGCATATGAAAACTATTGGAACCGAGATCAATAGCGGCATACAACGAGGTGGAATTCATACACTTCATCCTTCAACCTGTATCCGTGTTGGCTGCGTACTCTTCCTAAGCTCATCGGGATTTGTTTTCTTGCCGCCTTGATACAGGCTAAATGATTTTGTGTATGGCATAACTTTTCTTAACCTGAACGACGACGATTACGCGGAGCGCCAGCGCGGCGCGGACCATTGCCAGGACGCGAACGCGTCAGGCGCAACGGCTTGGGTAGATCGTTCATGAGCGCTTCCGGATTGTATTTGCTGACCGGAATCGAGTGGCCGATATAGCTCTCAATGGCGGGCAGATTCAGCGCATACTCTTCGCAAGCCAGGCTGATGGAATGTCCGCTGGCGCCAGCGCGACCGGTACGACCGATACGGTGAACATAGTCTTCACAATCATCTGGCAGATCGTAGTTAAAGACGTGCGTTACGGCGGGGATATGCAACCCGCGCGCCGCGACATCGGTCGCCACAAGAATATCCAGATCGCCGCGGGTGAACTCATCCAGAATCCGCAGGCGCTTTTTCTGCGCGACGTCACCGGTCAGCAGACCAACACGATGGCCATCTGCCGCCAGATGTCCCCAGATATCTTCGCAACGATGCTTGGTGTTGGCGAAAATAATGGCGCGATCCGGCCACTCTTCTTCGATCAGCGTTTGCAGTAAACGCATTTTCTCTTCATTAGAGGGGTAGAAAAGCTCTTCTTTAATGCGGTGGCCGGTCTTTTGCTCCGGTTCCACTTCAACATATTCGGCGTTGTTCATCTGTTCAAACGCCAGCTCGCGAACCCGATAAGACAGGGTGGCGGAGAACAACATGTTCAGACGCTGCGCAGCCGGCGGCATACGACGGAACAGCCAGCGGATATCTTTAATAAAGCCCAAATCGTACATGCGATCGGCTTCATCGAGTACGACGACCTGAATGGCGCCGAGGTTAATGTGGTTTTGTTTGGCGTAGTCGATCAGTCGGCCCGTCGTACCAATAAGAATATCAACGCCGCTTTCCAGCACTTTAAGCTGCTTGTCGTAACCATCGCCGCCGTAAGCCAGGCCTAATTTTAAGCCTGTCGCTTGCGCCAACGGCTCCGCGTCTGCGTGAATTTGTACGGCTAATTCACGCGTCGGCGCCATGATCAGCGCGCGCGGCTGGTTCACCTTGCGATCGTCGATCGCGGGATGAGAAAGTAAATAATGAAACGTTGACGTCAGAAACGCCATCGTTTTCCCGGTACCGGTTTGCGCCTGCCCTGCAACGTCACGACCCGCCAGCGTTAGCGGAAGGGCCAGTGCCTGAATGGGCGTACAATTATAAAACCCTTTTTTTTCAAGGGCTTCAACCACCTGTGGGTGCAGGGCGAAGTCGGAAAACTTCTGTTCTGTTAAATGTGTTTTGCTCATAGTGTGGTAGAATATCAGCTTACTATTGCTTTACGAAAGCGTATCCGGTGAAATAAAGTCAACCTTTGTTGGCGAAGTTAACATCAGCACCTCGTTGGTTAATGCTACACCAACACGCCAGGCTTATTCCTGTGGAGTTATATATGAGCGATAAAATTATTCACCTGACTGACGACAGTTTTGACACGGATGTACTCAAAGCGGACGGGGCTATCCTCGTTGATTTCTGGGCAGAGTGGTGCGGGCCGTGTAAAATGATCGCTCCGATTCTGGATGAAATCGCTGACGAATATCAGGGCAAATTGACCGTTGCCAAACTGAACATTGACCAGAACCCAGGTACTGCGCCTAAATATGGCATCCGCGGTATTCCGACTCTGCTGCTGTTTAAAAACGGCGAAGTGGCGGCAACCAAAGTAGGCGCACTGTCTAAAGGTCAGTTGAAAGAGTTTCTCGACGCCAATCTGGCGTAATACCTTTTATACGTCGAATGACAAAGGCGCTGTATGGTCAGGCGTCTGTCATTCGACGAATGATTAAGGTATCAGGCAGTTTCGTGGCGTCTGTTGTCCTTACGTTATTCTTAAATTGTCAGGATCTCTGGACGCCCGGTCTGAGTCGTGCTAAGTTAGTATTGACTTCGAATTAAACATACCTTATTAAGTTTGAATCTGGTTTTATCCGTCACTTCCCGTTTTTTCTCGCACGAGAAGTGGAAAGATTCCTGGCTCTTCGCTCATTCCGTCTTGTCGTTTCAGTTCTGCGTACTTTCCTGTGACCAGACAGCGAACAGACATGAGTTGATAGCCGTAAACAGGCATGGATGACCCTGCCATACCATTCACAACATTAAGTTCGAGATTTACCCCAAGTTTAAGAACTCACACCATTATGAATCTTACCGAATTAAAGAATACGCCGGTTTCTGAGCTGATCACTCTCGGCGAAAGTATGGGGCTGGAAAACCTGGCCCGTATGCGCAAGCAGGACATTATTTTTGCCATCCTGAAGCAGCACGCAAAGAGTGGCGAAGATATCTTTGGCGACGGTGTGCTGGAGATATTGCAGGATGGATTTGGTTTCCTCCGTTCTGCAGACAGCTCCTACCTCGCCGGTCCTGATGATATCTACGTTTCCCCCAGCCAAATCCGCCGTTTCAACCTCCGCACTGGTGATACCATTTCTGGTAAGATTCGCCCGCCGAAAGAAGGTGAACGCTATTTTGCGCTGTTGAAAGTTAACGAAGTTAACTACGACAAACCGGAAAACGCCCGTAACAAAATCCTCTTTGAGAACTTAACCCCGCTGCACGCAAACTCTCGTCTGCGTATGGAGCGTGGTAACGGTTCTACCGAAGACTTAACGGCACGCGTTCTGGATCTGGCTTCGCCGATCGGTCGCGGCCAGCGCGGTCTGATTGTCGCGCCGCCGAAGGCGGGTAAAACCATGCTGCTGCAGAACATCGCGCAGAGCATCGCGTATAACCACCCAGACTGCGTGCTGATGGTGCTGCTGATTGACGAACGTCCGGAAGAAGTAACCGAGATGCAGCGTCTGGTGAAAGGCGAAGTGGTTGCGTCTACCTTTGACGAACCGGCATCCCGCCACGTTCAGGTTGCTGAAATGGTTATCGAGAAGGCGAAACGTCTGGTTGAACACAAGAAAGACGTTATCATTCTGCTCGACTCCATCACCCGTCTGGCGCGTGCCTACAACACCGTGGTGCCGGCTTCCGGTAAAGTATTGACCGGTGGTGTGGACGCTAACGCCCTGCATCGTCCGAAGCGTTTCTTCGGCGCGGCGCGTAACGTGGAAGAGGGCGGTAGCCTGACGATCATCGCGACGGCGCTGATCGATACCGGTTCCAAGATGGACGAAGTTATCTACGAAGAGTTTAAAGGCACCGGTAACATGGAGCTGCATCTTTCGCGTAAGATCGCTGAAAAACGTGTCTTCCCGGCTATCGACTACAACCGTTCCGGTACCCGTAAAGAAGAGCTGCTCACCACTCAGGAAGAGCTGCAGAAAATGTGGATCCTGCGTAAGATCATCCATCCGATGGGTGAAATTGACGCGATGGAATTCCTCATTAACAAACTGGCGATGACCAAAACTAATGACGACTTTTTCGAGATGATGAAGCGCTCATAACCTGGTCTTTACCTGAAAACGCCACGTTTTTACGTGGCGTTTTTGTTTTGCGATTCATCTTAGCGTCATGTCATATAAACTGGTCATCGGGATATGCGCTACAGAGTAACACCATGCACAATACACATTGTTTGCGGTAAAAAGTGTAATGTTCTAACAGGTCTCTTCTAGGAGCTGGCGTAACGCATTATACTTTAAGGAAATGATATATGCTGAGAGCACATACACTGTGAAGTTACTCACCGCTTTATCTGAGCTAATTAGTATTTTTTTATTCACGACCATTTTTATTTTTCTTGCGCGAAAAGTAGCCATAAAAATTGGTTTAGTGGATAAACCAAACTTTCGTAAACGACATCAGGGTGTTATCCCATTAGTCGGCGGGATTTCTGTGTTTGCAGGAATCTGCTTTATGTTTGGCCTCTCGGATTACTACATACCGCACTTATCGCTATATCTTATTTGCGCTGGTGTATTGGTTTTTGTTGGTGCGATGGATGACCGTTTTGATATCAGTGTAAAAATTCGTGCTGTGGTTCAGGCCGTTATTGCGGTTGTAATGATGGTTATCGCAAAACTTCACTTAGGTAGCCTTGGTTACATCTTTGGGCCTTGGGAGTTAGTGCTTGGCCCCTTTGGCTATTTCCTTACCCTGTTTGCGGTATGGGCGGCGATCAACGCTTTCAATATGGTGGACGGTATTGACGGCCTGCTGGGGGGGTTATCCAGCGTCTCATTTGCGGCGATGGGGCTGATTTTATGGTTTGATGGTCAGACTAGCCTGGCAATGTGGTGCTTTGCCATGATCGCCGCAATTCTGCCTTACATTATGCTTAATCTCGGTATTTTGGGGCGGCGTTATAAAGTCTTTATGGGCGATGCCGGTAGTACACTGATTGGCTTTACCGTCATCTGGCTCTTACTGGAAACGACGCAGGGGAAAACTCACTCTATCAGCCCAGTTACTGCGCTATGGATTATCGCTATTCCATTGATGGATATGGTGGCGATTATGTATCGCCGTCTGCGTAAAGGGATGAGCCCCTTTTCCCCTGATCGCCAACATATTCATCATTTGGTTATGCGAGCAGGGTTTACTTCCCGCCAGGCATTTGTTCTTATTACGCTCGCAGCGGCGATTCTGGCGGGAGTAGGCGTAACGGCAGAATACTCTCATTTTGTTCCTGAATGGGTTATGTTGGTGCTCTTTTTGCTAGCATTCTTCCTCTATGGCTACTGCATTAAGCGGGCCTGGAAGGTGGCGAGATTTATTAAGCGTGTGAAGCGTCGCCTGCGCAGGCAACGTGAGAACCGGCCAAACTTAACCAAGTAAATGAGGATACGATGACACAACCATTACCGGGGGCACGCGCGGTGAGCGCTGAAAATGAACTGGATATTCGCGGGTTGTTTCGTACTTTATGGGCTGGCAAATTCTGGATTATCGGCATTGGCCTGCTATTTGCCCTTATCGCGTTAGCCTATACCTTTTTTGCTCGTCAGGAGTGGAGTGCGACGGCGATCACCGATCGCCCAACCGTAAATATGTTGGGCGGTTATTACTCCCAGCAGCAGTTTCTGCGCAACCTGGATATTAAGACCGATCCTGCTTCTTCTGATAAGCCCTCGGTGATGGATGAAGCGTATAAAGAGTTCATCATGCAACTTGCCTCCTGGGATACGCGTCGCGATTTCTGGTTACAGACGGACTATTACAAGCAGCGAATGGTCGGGAATAGCAAAGCTGATGCGGCGATGCTTGATGAACTGATCAATAACATACAGTTTACGCCCGGCGATTTTACACGCGCCATCAACGACAATGTGAAGCTGATTGCTGAAACTGCGCCGGACGCCAATAATCTGCTGCGTCAGTATGTCGCATTCGCCAGCCAGCGGGCGGCGAGCCATCTGAATGATGAATTAAAAGGCGCCTGGGCTGCGCGTACCGTGCAGATGAAAGCGCAGGTCAAACGGCAGGAAGAGGTTGCGAAAGCGATCTATTCACGTCGTGTAAACAGTATTGAGCAGGCGCTCAAAATTGCGGAACAACATAATATTTCTCGTAGCGCGACGGATGTCCCGGCGGATGAATTACCGGACTCAGAGCTTTTTTTACTCGGTCGCCCTATGTTGCAGGCGCGTCTTGAAAATCTGCAAGCGGTTGGCCCTGCGTTCGATTTGGACTACTTTCAAAATCGGGCAATGTTGAATACGCTTAATGTGGGGCCGACCCTGGACCCTCGTTTTCAGACCTATCGTTATTTGCGTACGCCGGAAGAACCGGTAAAACGTGATAGCCCACGCCGAGCCTTCCTGATGATTATGTGGGGTATCGTTGGGGCGCTAATCGGTGCGGGCGTTGCCTTAACCCGTCGCCGCACGATTTAGCAACACCTCTGCAGTAGGGGGCTGGGCCCCTGCTGTCTATTCGAAGAGAATCGATGTGAAAGTACTGACTGTATTTGGTACACGACCGGAGGCCATTAAGATGGCGCCTCTGGTCCATGCGCTGGAAAAAGATCCTCATTTCGAGGCCAAAGTATGCGTTACTGCGCAGCATCGGGAGATGCTTGATCAGGTATTAACTCTTTTTTCTATTGTGCCTGATTACGATCTCAACATTATGCAGCCGGGACAGGGGTTGACGGAAATTACCTGCCGAATTCTGGAGGGATTAAAGCCGATCCTGGCAGATTTTAAACCTGATGTGGTGCTGGTTCATGGCGATACCACCACTACGATTGCTACCAGCCTGGCGGCTTTCTATCAACGAATTCCGGTAGGGCACGTAGAAGCCGGGTTGCGAACCGGCGATCTTTATTCCCCCTGGCCGGAAGAGGCAAACCGCACGCTGACCGGACATTTGGCGATGTACCACTTTGCGCCGACGGAAAACTCGCGGCAGAATCTGTTGCGGGAGAACATTCCGGATGAGCGCATTTTTGTCACTGGCAATACCGTTATCGACGCGCTGATCTGGGTACGCGATCGCGTTCTGACGAGCGATACATTACAGGCTGAACTGGCCGAGCAGTATCCTTTCCTCAACGCGAATAAGAAGATGATTTTGGTGACCGGTCATCGGCGTGAAAGCTTTGGTCAGGGCTTTGAGCATATCTGCCAGGCGCTGGCGGAAATCGCCGCCGCGAACCAGAATGTGCAAATTGTCTATCCGGTGCATCTCAATCCCAACGTCAGCGAACCTGTCAACCGTATCCTCGGCCATGTTGAAAACGTGGTACTGATTGAGCCGCAGGACTACTTACCTTTTGTCTGGCTGATGAATCACGCCTGGCTCATTCTGACCGATTCCGGCGGTATTCAGGAAGAAGCGCCGTCATTAGGTAAGCCGGTATTGGTCATGCGTGAAACCACAGAGCGTCCGGAAGCCATTACCGCTGGTACGGTAAGACTGATCGGCACGGACTCCCGGCGCATTGTGGCGGAAGTTATGCGTCTGCTGCACGACGAAAATGAATATCAAACTATGAGCCGCGCCCATAATCCTTATGGTGACGGGCAATCATGCGCGCGCATTTTACAGGCGTTAAAAAGTTATCGGGTATCGTTATGAGTTTTACGACCATTTCTGTTATTGGGCTGGGGTATATCGGATTACCGACTGCGGCCGCTTTTGCTTCCCGCCAGAAGCAGGTTATCGGCGTGGATATCAACCAACATGCGGTAGACACCATAAATCGCGGTGAAATTCACATCGTGGAGCCGGCGTTGGGCAATGTGGTGAAGATGGCGGTGGAAGGCGGCTTTCTGCGTGCGACGACGACACCTGTCGAGGCCGATGCGTACCTGATTGCCGTGCCGACGCCATTCAAAGGCGATCACGACCCTGACATGGCCTATGTGGAAGCCGCGGCGAAATCCATTGCGCCGGTATTAAAAAAAGGGGCACTGGTGATTCTGGAATCAACATCGCCGGTCGGCGCAACGGAGCAAATGGCCGGCTGGCTGGCCGGGATGCGCCCGGATCTGACCTTTCCCCAGCAGGCGGGCGAGCAGACCGACGTGAATATCGCCTATTGTCCGGAGCGTGTGCTGCCGGGTCAGGTGATGGTGGAACTCATTAAAAATGACCGCGTGATTGGCGGTATGACGCCAGTATGTTCGGCTCGCGCCAGCGCGCTGTACAAAATTTTCCTTGAGGGCGAATGCGTTGTCACCAACTCGCGCACCGCAGAGATGTGCAAGCTGACGGAAAATAGCTTCCGTGATGTGAATATCGCCTTTGCGAATGAATTGTCGCTGATTTGCGCCGAACAGGGGATTAACGTCTGGGAATTGATCCGCCTGGCGAACCGCCATCCGCGCGTCAATATTTTGCAGCCGGGCCCAGGCGTTGGCGGGCACTGCATTGCGGTCGATCCGTGGTTTATTGTGGCGCAAAATCCGCAGCAGGCGAGACTGATTCGCACCGCGCGTGAAGTGAACGACGGCAAACCGCACTGGGTGGTCGATCAGGTAAAAGCCGCGGTCGCAGATTGCCTGGCGGCCACCGATAAACGCGCCAGCGAAGTGAAAATCGCCTGTTTTGGGCTGGCCTTTAAGCCGAATATCGACGATCTGCGCGAAAGCCCGGCGATGGGGATCGCGCAAAGTATCGCCCGCTGGCACAGCGGCGAAACCCTGGTCGTCGAACCGAATATCCATCAGTTGCCGAAAAAATTGGACGGACTTTGCACGCTGGCGAAACTGGACGCGGCGCTGGCCGCCGCCGATGTGCTGGTGATGCTGGTCGATCATGACGAATTTAAAGCGATTCCCGGCGATGCGGTTAATCAACGTTATGTGGTTGATACCAAAGGAGTCTGGCGCTGATGAAACGGATTCTGGTGACCGGCGGCGCAGGCTTTATCGGATCTGCGGTGGTGCGGCATATCATCCATGAAACGGCAGACGCGGTGGTGGTGGTGGATAAACTCACCTATGCGGGCAACCTGATGTCTCTGGCGTCGGTGGCGCAAAGCGACCGTTTCGCCTTTGAGAAGGTGGATATCTGCGATCGGGCATCACTGGAGCGAGTTTTCCAGCAGTATCAGCCCGATAGCGTGATGCACCTGGCGGCGGAAAGCCATGTAGACCGTTCCATCGACGGCCCCGCGGCGTTTATTGAAACGAATATCGTTGGTACTTACACCTTGCTGGAAGCCGCTCGCGCTTACTGGTCCGCGCTTGACGCGGACGCTAAAGCGGCGTTCCGCTTCCACCATATCTCCACCGATGAAGTGTATGGCGATCTGCATACTGCAGACGATTTCTTCACCGAAACCACGCCATATGCGCCAAGCAGCCCTTATTCCGCCTCCAAAGCCAGCAGCGACCATCTGGTACGCGCCTGGTTACGTACCTACGGTTTGCCTACGCTTGTCACCAACTGCTCTAATAACTACGGGCCCTACCATTTCCCGGAAAAACTGATCCCGCTGATGATTCTGAACGCGCTGGCGGGTAAACCATTGCCGGTCTATGGCAACGGTCAGCAAATTCGCGACTGGCTGTATGTGGAAGATCATGCCCGTGCGTTGTATCACGTGGTGACGAACGGCGCGGTGGGCGAAACGTATAATATCGGCGGTCATAACGAACGTAAAAATCTGGATGTGGTCAGGACGATTTGCGCTCTGCTGGAGGAACTGGCCCCGCAAAAAACGCAGGGTGTGGCGAATTATCACGATCTGATTACCTTCGTCGACGATCGACCCGGCCATGACTTACGTTATGCCATCGACGCGTCGAAAATCGCCCGCGATCTGGGCTGGACGCCGCAGGAAACCTTCGAAAGCGGGATGCGAAAAACCGTTCAGTGGTATCTCGCCAATGAGGCCTGGTGGAAACCCGTGCAGGATGGCAGTTATCAGGGCGAACGCTTAGGACTGAAACGCTAAACGGCAGGTTCTTACTCCTGGAGGAGAAACGAATGAAAGGCATCATTCTGGCGGGAGGTTCCGGTACCCGGTTGCATCCCATTACGCGCGGCGTATCAAAGCGCCAGGGCTTCAAAATTGCCTGTCTGGAGGAGATTGCCTGGCGCAACGGCTGGCTGGATGATGATGGTTTGAAACGCGCCGCCAGTCAGCTTGAAAAAACCTGCTATGGCCAATATTTACTGGAGTTGCTCCGTGCCCGTCCGCGCCAGTATTGAACCGTTACTCTGGGAAAATACGTTCTTTGGCGTGAATAGCGGCATTGTGTGTATCGATGCCTCAGCGCCCGAATTAACGCCAGAAGCGCTGCAGGCATGGCAACGCGTGCAGGTAAAAGTGCCGGCTGAAAACATCGCCTGGCTGTCGGCGTTGCAATCGCTGGGATTCTCTTTGGTTGAAGGCGAAGTGGATTTTGCGTTGCCGGTAAAAGGGCATAGCGACCAGCATGGCGCGGAAATTGCACACCTTACGGACATTCCTGCTTTGCGTCAGTTGGCCGGAGAGGCGTTTACGCAGAGTCGTTTTCGCGCGCCGTGGTATGCGCCCGACGCCAGCGCCCGTTTTTACGCCCAGTGGATTGAGAATGCGGTACGCGGCACGTTTGATCACCAATGCCTGGTGCTTCGCACAGAGACAGGCGCTATCCGTGGTTACGTCTCGCTGCGGGAATTGAATGATACTGACGCGCGCATCGGTCTGTTGGCCGGACGCGGCGCGGGAGCGGAACTTATGCAGGCGGCGATCTGTTGGGCGCAGAGTCGCGGCAAAGCAACATTGCGGGTGGCGACCCAGTTGGGCAACACCGCCGCGCTTAAACGTTACATACAAAGCGGTGCCAACATCGAAAGCACTGCGTACTGGTTATACAGGTGACAACATGATTCCTTTTAATGCGCCGCCGGTGGTGGGAACCGAACTCGAATACATGCAGTCTGCAATGAGCAGCGGCAAACTGTGCGGCGACGGCGGCTTTACGCGCCGTTGCCAGCAGTGGCTGGAGCAACATTTCGGCAGCGCGAAGGTGTTGCTGACGCCTTCCTGTACCGCGTCGCTGGAGATGGCGGCTCTGTTGTTGGATATTCAGCCCGGCGATGAAGTGATCATGCCGAGCTTTACGTTTGTCTCCACCGCTAACGCTTTTGTCCTGCGCGGCGCGAAAATTGTGTTTGTCGATATTCGTCCGGATACGATGAATATTGACGAAACTCTGATTGAGGCGGCAATTACTGATAAAACCCGCGCTATCGTGCCGGTACACTACGCTGGCGTCGCTTGTGAAATGGACGTCATCATGGCGCTGGCGGATAAGTATAATCTGTTCGTTGTCGAGGATGCCGCCCAGGGCGTGATGTCCACGTACAAAGGGCGCGCGTTAGGAACGATCGGTCACATCGGCTGTTTTAGCTTCCATGAAACCAAAAATTACACCGCTGGCGGCGAAGGCGGCGCGACGCTGATCAACGATCGTACGCTGATTGAACGCGCGGAGATCATCCGCGAAAAAGGCACCAACCGCAGCCAGTTCTTCCGTGGTCAGGTGGACAAATACACCTGGCGGGATATCGGCTCCAGTTATTTGATGTCCGATCTGCAGGCTGCCTACCTGTGGGCGCAACTGGAGGCCGCCGATCGTATCAATCAACAGCGTCTGTCGCTGTGGCAGACTTACTACGATGCGTTAACGCCGCTGGCGCGCGCCGGGCGTATCGAGCTGCCTTCTATTCCGGAAAACTGCGGGCATAATGCCCACATGTTTTACATCAAACTGCGGGATATCGCCGATCGCAGCGCGCTGATTAATTTCCTGAAAGAGGCGGAAATCATGGCGGTATTCCATTACATTCCGCTGCATGATTGTCCGGCGGGCGATAAATTCGGCGAGTTTATCGGGGACGATGTCTACACCACAAAAGAGAGCGAACGTTTGTTGCGTCTGCCGCTGTTTTATAACCTTGCGCCCGTCGATCAACGAACGGTGATTACTACCTTGCTAAATTATTTCTCCTGATATGTCGCTTGCTAAAGCCTCCCTGTGGACGGCGGTCAGTACGCTGGTAAAAATTGGCGCCGGACTGCTGGTGGTGAAACTACTGGCCGTCTCTTTTGGTCCGGCGGGCGTCGGACAAGCGAGTAACTTCCGCCAGATGATCACCGTGCTGGGCGTATTGGCTGGCGCCGGGATATTTAACGGCGTTACCAAACTCGTCGCACAACATCATGATAACCCGGCGCAGTTACGTACCGTGGTGGGAACCTCCTCCGCGATGGTATTGGGTTTCTCTACGCTGCTGGCGCTGGTCTTCCTGCTGGCGGCGGCGCCGATTAGCCAGGGACTGTTCGGTCATACGGACTATCAAGGGCTGGTGCGTCTGGTTGCGCTGGTACAAATGGGGATCGCCTGGGCGAACCTGCTGCTGGCGCTAATGAAGGGCTTTCGTGACGCGTCGGGTAATGCCTTATCGTTAATTGTCGGCAGCTTTTTGGGCGTCGCCGCCTGGTATCTCTGCTACCGTGTCGGCGGCTATGAAGGCGCTCTGCTTGGCCTGGCGCTGGTGCCGGCGCTGGTGGTAGTGCCAGCCGGTATGATACTGATTAAGCGCGGCACCGTCCCGCTACGCTATCTCAAGCCCTCCTGGGACAACGGTCTGGCAGGGCAGCTTAGTAAATTTACCCTGATGGCGCTGATTACCTCCGTTACGATGCCGGTCGCCTATGTGATGATGCGAAACCAACTGGCCGCGCACTATAGCTGGAGCGATGTCGGGATCTGGCAGGGCGTGAGCAGTATTTCTGATGCCTATCTGCAATTTATCACCGCCTCCTTCAGCGTTTACCTGTTACCTACGCTCTCACGCCTGACGGAAAAACAGGACATTACGCGTGAAGTGGTAAAAGCGCTGAAATTTGTTTTACCGGCGGTCGCGGCGGCGAGTTTTACCGTCTGGCTACTGCGCGATTTTGCTATCTGGCTGCTTTTTTCCGCCAAATTCACCGCGATGCGCGATCTGTTCGCCTGGCAGTTAGTGGGCGACGTGCTGAAAGTCGGCGCCTATGTTTTCGGTTATCTGGTGATTGCCAAAGCGTCGTTGCGATTTTACATTCTGGCCGAAATTAGCCAGTTCATTCTGTTAACGGCGTTCGCTCACTGGCTGATTCCCGCTCACGGCGCGCTGGGTGCGGCACAGGCTTATATGGCCACCTATATTGTCTATTTTTCATTTTGTTGTGGCGTATTTTTACTCTGGCGTAGGCGAGCATGACTGTACTGATTCACGTCCTGGGATCGGATATCCCTCACCATAACCACACCGTGTTGCGGTTTTTCAATGATACGCTGGCCGCCACAAGCGAGCACGCGCGTGAATTTATGGTTGCTGGCGAAGATAACGGCTTCACGGAAAGCTGCCCGGCGCTCTCGCTTCGTTTTTATGGCAGTAAGAAAGCGCTGGCGCAGGCGGTCATCGCCAAAGCGAAAGCAAATCGTCGACAGAGATTCTTCTTTCACGGTCAGTTCAACACCAGCCTGTGGCTGGCGCTGTTAAGCGGCGGTATTAAGCCAGCTCAGTTTTACTGGCATATCTGGGGCGCGGATCTCTACGAAGTGTCCCACGGGCTGAAATTCCGCCTTTTCTACCCGCTTCGTCGTATCGCGCAGGGACGAGTAGGGGGCGTATTCGCGACGCGCGGCGATCTCAGCTATTTTGCGCGCCAGCACCCGGGCGTACGCGGCGAGTTGCTCTATTTCCCGACGCGCATGGACCCTTCCCTGAATGCTATGGCAAAAGAGCGCCAACGTGCGGGGAAATTGACCATTTTAGTAGGGAACTCCGGCGATCGCAGTAACCAACATATTGCGGCATTACGGGCGGTGTATCAGCAGTTTGGTGATACGGTAAACGTGGTGGTGCCGATGGGCTATCCGGCCAATAACCAGGCCTATATTGATGAGGTTCGTCAGGCCGGTCTGGCGCTATTTAGCGCCGAAAATCTACAAATTATTAGCGAAAAAATGGAATTTGATGCCTATCTTGCGCTGTTGCGCCAGTGCGACCTCGGTTATTTTATTTTTGCCCGCCAACAGGGGATCGGGACGTTGTGTCTGCTAATTCAGGCCGATATCCCGTGCGTACTGAACCGCGACAATCCTTTCTGGCAGGATATGGCGGAACAGCATCTGCCCGTCCTGTTTACCACGGACGATCTTAATGAGCAGGTCGTGCGCGAGGCGCAGCGTCAGCTCGCATCGGTAGATAAAAGCGGCATCACCTTCTTTAGCCCCAACTACCTGCAACCGTGGCATAATGCGTTGAGAATCGCCGCAGGAGAAGCCGAATGAGTTTAATGCAATTCAGCGGGCTGCTGGTGGTCTGGCTGCTCTCTACGCTGTTTATCGCCACGCTGACCTGGTTTGAATTCCGCCGCGTGCGTTTTAACTTCAACGTTTTCTTTTCGTTGCTGTTTTTGTTGACCTTCTTTTTTGGTTTTCCGCTAACCAGCGTGCTGGTATTTCGTTTCGACGTTGGCGTCGCGCCGCCGGAAATCTTATTGCAGGCTCTATTATCCGCCGCCTGTTTCTACGGCGTGTATTACGTGACCTATAAAACGCGTTTACGCAAACGCGTTGTGGATGTACCACGCAAGCCGCTATTTACCATGAACCGGGTGGAAACCCACCTTACCTGGGTGATCCTGATGGGCATCGCGCTGGTGAGCGTGGCGATTTTCTTTATGCATAACGGCTTTTTGCTGTTCCGGCTGCACTCCTACAGCCAGATCTTTTCCAGCGAAGTCTCCGGCGTGGCGTTAAAACGGTTCTTCTATTTCTTCATTCCGGCGATGCTGGTGGTCTATTTCCTGCGCCAGGACAGCAAAGCGTGGCTGTTCTTTCTGGTGAGCACCGTCGCGTTTGGTCTGTTGACCTACATGATTGTCGGCGGCACGCGCGCTAACATCATTATTGCGTTTGCTATCTTCCTGTTTATCGGCATTATTCGGGGCTGGATCAGCCTGTGGATGCTGGCAGCGGCGGGCGTGCTGGGGATTGTCGGTATGTTCTGGCTGGCGCTCAAACGCTACGGATTAAATGTGAGCGGCGATGAGGCGTTCTATACGTTTCTTTATCTGACGCGCGATACCTTTTCGCCGTGGGAGAATCTGGCGCTGCTGTTGCAAAATTACCACAATATCGATTTTCAGGGGCTGGCCCCTATCGTGCGTGATTTCTACGTCTTTATTCCCACCTGGTTATGGCCGGGACGACCCAGTATCGTGCTGAATTCTGCGAATTACTTCACCTGGGAAGTCCTGAACAACCATTCTGGCCTGGCGATATCGCCAACGCTTATCGGATCGCTGGTGGTCATGGGCGGGGCGCTGTTTATTCCGCTCGGCGCGATCGTCGTCGGGCTGATTATCAAATGGTTCGACTGGCTATATGAACTGGGTAACCGGGAGCCCAATCGCTATAAGGCGGCGATTCTGCACAGTTTCTGCTTTGGCGCCATCTTTAATATGATTGTGCTGGCGCGAGAAGGGCTGGATTCGTTTGTCTCGCGCGTGGTTTTCTTCCTGGTGGTTTTTGGCGCCAGCCTGCTGGTCGCTAAGCTTCTGTTCTGGTTATTTGATAGCGCCGGACTGATTCATAAACGTACAACTTCGCTCCCTCAGGCACAGGTGGAAGGAAAACTATGACTAACAATGCCGCTGCGCCCCTTTACTCGCTGCGAGGATTACCTCTGATTGGCTGGCGCGACATGTCACACGCGCTGAATTATCTGTTTGCCGATGGACAACTGAAGCAAGGTACGTTGGTGGCAATCAACGCCGAAAAGCTGCTGACGGCGGAAGATAATCCGGAAGTCCGCGCGTTGATAGCGGCGGCGGAATTTAAATATGCCGATGGCATCAGCGTGGTGCGTTCAATACGTAAAAAATTTCCGCAGGCGCAGGTTTCTCGTGTGGCTGGCGCTGACCTTTGGGAAGCGTTAATGGCGCGCGCGGGTAAAGAAGGCACGCCGGTATTTCTTGTCGGCGGCAAGCCTGAGGTGCTGGCGCAGACGGAAGCAAAACTGCGGACGCAGTGGAACATCAATATTGTGGGTAGCCAGGACGGTTACTTTACGCCGGAGCAGCGTCAGGCGCTATTTTCGCGTATCCATGCCAGCGGCGCGAAAATTGTCACCGTCGCGATGGGATCGCCAAAACAGGAATTGCTCATGCGCGATTGTCGGGAAGTGCATCCCCATGCGCTATATATGGGGGTGGGCGGTACCTATGATGTGTTTACCGGTCACGTCAAACGCGCCCCCAAAATATGGCAGAACCTGGGGCTGGAGTGGTTGTATCGTCTGCTTTCTCAACCGAAGCGTATTACCCGCCAGATGCGTCTGCTGCGCTACCTTCGCTGGCACTATACTGGCGATCTCTAATTCTCCCTTCTGATGACTTGAGCAGCGGATTGTGCTTATGGCGCTGCTCATTTACAACACAATCGATGATTTCTTACACAATAAGTGCATTTTTTTAATGCTCCATTTGCCATTTGTCCAAATTTAAGAAAATATTCGCAACAATCGATGTACCCATAACAATAACCGGTACTACCGGAACCGTTGCAAACACGACATGAGGATTTATGGCAGAGAAAAAACCGGAGCTACAGCGTGGGCTGGAAGCTCGTCATATTGAATTGATTGCCCTCGGGGGCACCATCGGCGTCGGACTCTTTATGGGCGCCGCCAGTACGCTGAAATGGGCGGGCCCGTCAGTGCTGCTGGCGTATATCATCGCCGGATTGTTCGTCTTTTTCATCATGCGTTCGATGGGGGAGATGCTCTTTCTGGAACCTGTTACCGGCTCCTTTGCCGTGTACGCCCACCGGTATATGAGTCCTTTTTTTGGCTATCTTACCGCCTGGTCATACTGGTTTATGTGGATGGCGGTCGGGATCTCGGAAATTACCGCCATTGGGGTCTACGTCCAGTTCTGGTTTCCGGAGATGGCGCAGTGGATACCGGCGCTGATTGCCGTCGGACTGGTCGCGTTGGCGAATCTGGCTGCGGTGCGCCTGTATGGTGAAATCGAATTCTGGTTTGCGATGATCAAAGTCACCACGATTATTGTGATGATCATCATCGGTCTGGGGGTGATTTTCTTCGGTTTTGGTAACGGCGGCCAGGCGATTGGCTTTGGTAATCTGAACGAGCATGGCGGCTTTTTTGCTGGCGGCTGGAAAGGCTTTCTGACCGCATTATGTATCGTGGTGGCCTCTTATCAGGGGGTTGAGTTGATCGGTATTACCGCCGGTGAAGCGAAGAATCCGCAGGTGACGTTGCGTAGCGCGGTGGGTAAGGTGCTGTGGCGTATCCTGATTTTTTATGTTGGCGCGATTTTCGTGATCGTCACCATTTTCCCGTGGAATGAGATTGGCAGTAACGGCAGTCCCTTTGTGCTCACCTTCGCGAAAATCGGCATCACCGCCGCGGCAGGCATTATCAACTTTGTCGTGCTGACGGCGGCGCTCTCCGGCTGTAACAGCGGAATGTATAGCTGTGGGCGTATGCTTTACGCGCTGGCGAAAAACCGTCAACTGCCGGCGGCAGTCGCGAAAGTCTCTCGCCACGGCGTGCCGGTCGCGGGCGTGGCGCTCTCTATTTTGATTTTGCTGGTAGGTTCTTGCCTGAACTACATCATCCCCAATCCGCAGCGCGTCTTTGTTTACGTTTATAGCGCCAGCGTACTGCCGGGGATGGTGCCGTGGTTTGTCATTCTGATTAGCCAACTGCGCTTTCGTCGGGCGCATAAAGAAGCGATTGCGGATCATCCTTTTCGTTCCATTATGTTCCCGTGGGCGAACTATTTGACGATGGCGTTTCTGGTTTGCGTTTTAATCGGCATGTACTTTAATGAAGATACGCGCATGTCGCTGTTTGTCGGCGTCATCTTCCTGCTGGCCGTCACGCTGGTCTACAAAGTTTTCGGTCTGAATCGTCACGGAACCGCCCACAAGGTGGGGGAATAAGCGCCAAAATGCGCAAAGCATAACCAAACGCGCATTTTATTTAAAAAGGCACTGGACAGCGGGGTGTGAAGTCCGTATTATCCACCCCCGCAACGGCGCTAAGCGCCCGTAGCTCAGCTGGATAGAGCGCTGCCCTCCGGAGGCAGAGGTCTCAGGTTCGAATCCTGTCGGGCGTACCATTTATTTAGGTGCTTGAGCTGCGGTGGTTTAATACCGCGTAAAAAGTTTCAGTGGTGGCTATAGCTCAGTTGGTAGAGCCCTGGATTGTGATTCCAGTTGTCGTGGGTTCGAATCCCATTAGCCACCCCATTAATATAGAGTTGTGAAACGCGAAGGTGGCGGAATTGGTAGACGCGCTAGCTTCAGGTGTTAGTGTCCTTACGGACGTGGGGGTTCAAGTCCCCCCCCTCGCACCACGACTCAATGAATTGAACTAAAAATTCAAAAAAGCAGTATATCGGCGAGTAGCGCAGCTTGGTAGCGCAACTGGTTTGGGACCAGTGGGTCGGAGGTTCGAATCCTCTCTCGCCGACCAATTTTGAACCCCGCTTCGGCGGGGTTTTTTGTTTTCTGTTCATTTTCAACCGCTTATCCCGCACGTGGTGCCATTATGGTTTATTGGCGATATCCCAGACTTTATTTGTCGCTATTCGGTGACGAATAATCTATTGATTTATAATCACTTTATAAAAAGCATCCTGTTCTGTCTCCGCCGGGCGACACGCTAAAACCTCGCCAGCGGCGGGGGGATGACAATCGCGTGAATTCTCTACGTTTTTTTAACGCCTGCGCCTGTTTTTTAGCGGTGCAAAGATGGCACGTTATGTGCAATAATGTACGGGTAGATGCTCATTCCATCTCTTATGTTCGCCTTCTGGCTTCATAAACTCAGGAATGATGCAGAGCCGTTTACGGTGCTTATCGTCCACTGACAGATGTCGCTTACGCCTCATCAAACACCCTGGACACAACGTTGAGTGAAGCACCCCTTTATGTTGTCATACAGACCTGTTTTGACGCCTGCCCCTTAACCGGGCAGGCGTTTTTTTATGCATCCCGAATGATTTTGTGTAGGCGGTAAGCCCGGTAAGCGAAGCGCCACCGGGCAAGAGGGAATTACTGCGGGGGATTGTTCTGTAATGTCAGCATCAGGCCGTCGCGCCGCATGGCGGCGGCCTCTTCCGGTTGATGCAGTCGATCAAGCGCATCGGCAAGCCAGGCATAATCATACGCGTCCGGGCGTTGTTTCAGCGCGGCGCGGAAAGCCAGGGTTGCCTCCTGCCATTCACCGTGTTTCATTAGCGACTGACCGAGTGTGCTCCATAACAGCGGGCGATCGCCTACTGTCTTAATTTGCTGGCGCAGCACTTTCTCCAGTTGTTCCGGATTATTGGTTCTGAGGCGAGGAATGGGCAGCACCAGTCGATCGTCATACTGGCGTTTCAGACCGTCGATGATAATCTGCTGCGCCATATCATGATCGTCACATTCGATCAGATGCTCGGCCATCGCGACCTGCAGCGCCACCTGATGGCGGGTTTTACGGCTTTGGTTTTTCCACCAGGTGCGTAATCCTTCGCTGCCCTGCTCGGCGCGCGCCTGATCCATGAGTCCTATCCACGCCTGTTGTTCGAGCATGGCGCGATGCGCTTCATCGCCAACGTGCGCTTTCGCCATGGATGGGATGATATCCAGTAAAGAACTCCATGCGCTGGTGCGAATATAGGCCTGCTCCGCCAGACGCAGAACTTCCGGGTGACGCGGCGTGACCTCCAGCAGTTTGTCCACGCCGTGACGCGCCGCGTGATTTTCATTGCGCGCCAGCTGTAAGCGCACGCGTGTGATCTCGACCGGGATGGTGTCGTTCCCCGCCAGCTCTGCCGCACGTTCAAGGTGCTGATTAGCGCGTGCTTCATCGCCGCGCTGCTGCGCCGCTTCTGCCGCCAGCAGATAATTTACCACCGGTTGTTCAGCATGGTCGGCATTTTTTGACATCAGCTTTTCAACCTGCTGATAGTCGCCCTCCGCCAGCTTCAGTAGCGCCTGTTCGGTCTGCTTGCGGGCGCGACGGCGTTTACGGCCGGCAAACCAACCGCGGGTGTGCGCGCCGGTACGAAACAGACGGCGTAGCAACCACTCAATGGCGAATAGCACCACCATAGCGACGATGAGAATGATCGCCAGTCCGGTGACGCTGGTTTCAATGTTGTAGTTATCGGTCTGGATTAACACATAGCCCTGGTGACCGGCTATCATCGGGCCGACCACGATACCCGCGAGCAACAACACAAAGAGCAATAATACTTTTAGCATCATTATTCTCCTTGCGGCGCGGCTGCCGGAGCGTCTGTCTGCGTGGCAGGCGCTGCCGTAGAGACTGTCGGTTGCGCCAGCAGATTACGCACGCGGGTTTGCATCAGTTTTTCAAGAATCGCCTGGCTTTCCAGGGTTTCCGGCAGATCCATCGTGATATTTTGCTGGCTTAATTTATCGACCTCCTCCAGGAAGGCTTTTGTCGCGGCGTCGTCAGTATCGTAATAAGCGCGAACCCAGGTCGAAACGTTATCCAGCGCCTGACGGTATGTTTCTTCCTGATGGCGTGGCACGGCCTGCGCGGCGACTAACAGGCGAGAGCGAATATTTTCGCGTAAATAGACGTCCTGGTTGGGCGCCAACAGCGGTACAGCGGTATCATCGCGGCGGCGAATGGTAATAAAGCTGTCCATAAAGTTCTGCCAGCTTTTTTGCAGGTTAACGCGCCATTCGCTTAGCGAGCTGGACAGCTCGCTGCTGTCTGAATCCATCGGCGAACCATCGGTATCGTTATCCGCCAGACGCAAGTTATCGATTTGGTTAGAGAGCTGATTGAGCTTGAGAATAATGCCGTCGTAGTCGATCTGCGCAACGGATGACAGGCTGGCGATATCGTCAGTAATCGCGCGTCGTGCGGTAATCAGGCTGGGGTCATTCATGTCCGCCAGACTGGCGTCAGCGCTTTTGAGCAGCGCAGCGGCGGTAGTGACGTCCTGATCGCTCCACAGCTTGCGTCCGGCGAGTTTCACCAGGAAATCAGCCTGCGCCAGCAGCCAGGTTTTAGCATCGCTGCCGGAAATGGTGGCGACTTTTTGTTGTACTTCATCAAGCTGTTTCGCCAGCGCCGCCTGTTGGCGATTCGCGTCATCTAACTGCGCCGCTTGTTTTTTGATAATCCCTTCCAGCTCCGCTTTTTGGCTCTCCTGCGCCTTTTGCAAGGCGGTCAGTTGCGTCGCCAGCGCATCGCTGGTTTCCGTTTGCGCGGTTGCTTGCTGTTTCCCCCAGCCATAAAGCCCAATACCTGCCGCCAGGGCAATCGCAATCGCCACCGCGCTTAATACCAGCGCGGCGCCGTTCTTACTTTTTTTCTCGGTATTAACTGGCTGTGGCGTGGTTTCCACGCTCTCCCTGGTCTCATCAACCACGGCGGAGGATTTTTCTTGTTCCGTCATTATGGCATCCCATTATGAGAGTTATTGTAATGCGCGCAACAGCGCATCGTTGTCGGCGTTATCAGCGACCTTAATATCTTGCCAGCCCAGTTCCCGGGCGAGGTGCGCCAGACGCTCACTGACGACCAATAGCCGACAGCGTAGTAACCAGTGCTCACGATACCACTGGGGAGTCAGCGACCAGAGCCGTTGCAACATCTCGCCGCTGGTAACAACAAGCGTTGTTACGCCGCGAGTATGCCAGCGCATCGCTTCTTCCGCGCCATCGTAATGTTTCGCACATCGTTGATAACATTCACAAAAACTGACTTCGGCTCCGCGAGCTGTCAGGGTTTCGCCCAGCAGTTCGCGGCCGCCATTGCCACGCAAAATCAGCGCGCGTTTGCCCGCAATATTTTGTAATTCAGGTAATTGTAGCAAGGCTTCGCTGATTTCCCGATCCAATGGATAACGAATATCGAACCCGCTAACGGTATGAAGGGCGAGCGCCGTGGTGCGGCCAATCGCGAAATAGCGCGGCGACGCAGGCCAGTTTCGACCATCCCGCTGGAGCTGGGCGTGAGCAAAGGCGACGGCGTGCTGTGAAAGGGCAAAAACCAGATCGTTTTCCGTCAGAGTCGCCAGGCGGTCGGCCAGGGTGGGTAGCTCCCGACCGGCGACAAATTCAATCAGTGGAAAACTCCAGGCCACCTGCCCCAGTGCGCGCAGACGGCTCACTAACGCTTCCCCTGCGGGAGAGGGGCGGGTGATCAGAATACTCATGCGGGCGTCTCGCCGTTATAAACTTCCGTCAGAATCGCGCGCGCGCCGTTTTCCAGCAGTTCCTCTGCAAGCGAGATGCCCATTTGCTCCGCCTGCTCGGGAGAACCACGACGTTCGCCGCGCACCATCACCGAACCGTCCGGCGCGCCAACCAGCGCGCGTAGCCAAATTTCACCGTTGATGATTTCTGCATAGCTGCCAATCGGCACCTGACAACCGCCTTCCAGGCGGGTGTTCATAGCGCGTTCCGCCGTTACGCGCAGCGCGGTTTGCGAGTGATTCAACGGTGCGAGCAGCGCCTGCGTTCGCGCGTCGTCAAGACGACACTCAATCCCGACGGCGCCCTGGCCTACGGCAGGAAGCGAAACGTCGGGCGGCAAGGCTGTGCGAATGCGCGACTCCAGACCTAAGCGTTTCAGACCGGCCACGGCCAGGATAATGGCGTCATAGTCGCCGTTGTCCAGCTTGCCGAGACGTGTGCCGACGTTGCCGCGCAACGAACGGATAATGAGGTCCGGACGGCGTTCCGCCAGTTGACACTGACGACGCAAACTGGACGTCCCGACGATACTACCCGCGGGCAGATCGTCCAGACTGTGATATTTATTCGAGACAAACGCGTCGCGCGGATCTTCGCGCTCGCAAATGGTCACCAGACCGAGACCATCCGGGAAGGCCACCGGAACGTCTTTCATAGAGTGCACGGCAATATCAGCGCGTTTTTCCAGCAGCGCGATTTCAAGCTCTTTAACAAACAGTCCCTTACCGCCCACTTTCGCCAGGGGAGTATCGAGAATCACGTCGCCGCGTGTGACCATCGGCACCAGTTCTACCGTCAGTCCCGGATGGGTTGCCATCAATGCGTCTTTGACATAATGTGCCTGCCAAAGCGCAAGGGGACTTTGGCGTGTGGCAATTCTTAAAACATTGTCTAACATGCTTGTTACCGTCATTATCAATCATTGACCATCCTAACATCCTTATAGAGAGTATGTTAGTTTTCCGGTCACCGTGAGTGAGAGGATAAGGCGCAGTGTCGTCAATGACAGTGAATAATGACGAGAAACCGCCAGCCCGTATTTAAGAATTTACACGCAGCGAACGGTGCTACACTTGTATGTAGCGCATCTTTCTTTACGGTCAATGAGCAAGGTGTTAAATTGATCACGTTTTAGACCATTTTTTCGTCGGTATTAGATAAAAATATGCAGGCGAGAAAGGGTAACGGTTATTTTTGACATACGGTTTATCCCGAATGGCGACGGTCAAGTACTGACCTGCACCATGACGGGTAGCAACATCAGGCGATACGTCTTGTACCTCTATATTGAGACTCTGAAACAGAGACTGGATGCCATAAATCAACTGCGTGTGGATCGCGCGCTTGCTGCCATGGGACCCGCTTTTCAGCAGGTTTACAGTCTTCTGCCGACATTATTGCACTATCACCATCCACTGATGCCGGGTTACCTTGATGGTAACGTTCCCAGCGGTATTTGCTTCTACACGCCTGATGAAACCCAACGCCACTATCTGAACGAACTTGAGCTGTACCGCGGTATGACGCCGCAGGACCCGCCGAAGGGCGAGCTGCCGATTACCGGCGTTTACACCATGGGCAGCACCTCCTCGGTCGGGCAGAGCTGCTCGTCCGACCTGGATATCTGGGTGTGCCATCAGTCCTGGCTCGACGGCGAAGAGCGTCAGTTGCTGCAACGTAAGTGTAGCCTGCTGGAAAGCTGGGCCGCCTCGCTTGGCGTTGAGGTGAGCTTCTTCCTGATCGACGAGAACCGTTTCCGCCATAACGAAAGCGGCAGTCTGGGCGGGGAAGACTGTGGTTCTACGCAGCATATCCTGTTGCTTGATGAGTTTTATCGTACCGCTGTGCGCCTGGCCGGGAAGCGTATCCTGTGGAGTATGGTGCCGTGCGACGAAGAAGAGCATTACGACGACTATGTCATGACGCTCTACGCGCAGGGCGTATTAACGCCAAACGAATGGCTGGATCTGGGGGGCTTAAGCTCGCTCTCCGCCGAAGAGTACTTTGGCGCCAGCCTGTGGCAGCTATACAAGAGCATTGACTCGCCGTACAAAGCGGTGCTGAAAACGCTGCTGCTGGAAGCCTACTCATGGGAATATCCCAACCCACGTCTGCTGGCGAAAGATATTAAACAACGTCTGCATGACGGTGAAATCGTATCGTTTGGACTCGATCCCTACTGCATGATGCTGGAACGGGTCACTGAATACCTGACGGCGATTGAAGATCCGACGCGGCTGGATTTAGTCCGCCGCTGCTTTTACCTGAAAGTGTGCGAGAAATTAAGTCGCGAGCGTGCCTGCGTAGGCTGGCGTCGGGAAGTATTAAGCCAGTTAGTCAGCGAGTGGGGATGGGACGACGCGCGTCTGACCATGCTCGATAATCGCGCAAACTGGAAAATCGATCAGGTGCGCGAAGCCCACAACGAATTGCTCGACGCCATGATGCAAAGCTATCGTAATCTGATTCGCTTTGCGCGGCGCAACAACCTCAGCGTGAGTGCCAGCCCGCAGGATATCGGCGTACTGACGCGTAAGCTGTACGCGGCGTTTGAAGCGTTGCCGGGTAAAGTCACGCTGGTGAACCCGCAGATATCGCCGGATCTGTCCGAGCCGAATTTAACCTTTATCCATGTGCCGCCGGGACGCGCCAACCGTTCAGGCTGGTATCTCTACAACCGCGCGCCGAACATGGATTCCATCATCAGTCATCAGCCGCTGGAATATAACCGTTATCTTAATAAGCTGGTCGCGTGGGCGTGGTTCAACGGCCTGCTGACGTCGCGAACGCATCTGTTTATTAAGGGCAACGGTATTGTCGACCTGCCTAAGTTGCAGGAGATGGTCGCCGATGTTTCGCACCATTTCCCGCTGCGCTTGCCTGCTCCGACGCCGAAAGCGCTCTACAGCCCCTGTGAAATTCGCCATCTGGCGATTATCGTTAACCTCGAATATGACCCGACGGCGGCGTTTCGCAATAAAGTGGTCCATTTTGACTTCCGTAAGCTGGACGTTTTCAGCTTTGGCGAAGAGCAAAACTGTCTGATAGGCAGTATCGACTTGTTATATCGCAACTCGTGGAACGAAGTGCGTACTCTGCACTTTAACGGCGAGCAGGCGATGATCGAAGCGCTGAAAACGATTCTGGGGAAAATGCACCAGGATGCCGCGCCGCCGGATAGCGTCGAAGTGTTCTGCTACAGTCAACATCTTCGCGGTCTGATTCGCACCCGCGTGCAGCAACTGGTCTCCGAATGTATCGAGCTACGTCTTTCCAGCACCCGTCAGGAGACCGGTCGCTTCAAGGCGCTGCGGGTTTCCGGGCAGACGTGGGGGCTATTCTTCGAACGCTTGAATGTCTCGGTGCAGAAGCTGGAGAACGCTATCGAATTCTACGGCGCGATTTCGCATAACAAGCTGCACGGGCTGTCGGTACAGGTGGAAACCAACCAGGTGAAATTGCCGTCAGTGGTGGATGGCTTCGCCAGCGAAGGGATTATCCAGTTCTTCTTTGAAGAAACGGGTGATGAGAAAGGCTTTAATATTTATATTCTGGATGAAAGTAACCGGGCGGAAGTGTATCACCACTGCGAAGGTAGCAAGGAAGAACTGGTGCGCGACGTCAGCCGCTTCTATTCGTCATCGCACGATCGCTTCACGTATGGCTCCAGTTTTATCAACTTTAACCTGCCGCAGTTCTACCAGATAGTGAAAACTGATGGCCGCGAGCAGGTGATCCCATTCCGTACGCAGCCTATCAACACCGTGCCGCCAGCAAACCAGGATCATGACGCGCCGCTATTGCAGCAGTATTTTTCCTGAGGATTTTTGCCCGGTGGCGGCTACGCCTTACCGGGCCTACAGTAAGCCGGATAAGCAAAGCGCATCCGGCAAATAAATCAACGGAAGCTCACCGCTTCACCTGCCTGCTGTGTCGCCGCCTGCTCCAGCAGATCCCAGAAGGTTTCGCCGCTGCGATCGCAAATCCACTCGTCGCCTTTCAGGTCAAAGTGATAGCCGCCCTGTTTGGTCGCCAGCCATACCTGATGCAGCGGCTCCTGACGGTTAATAATGATTTTACTGCCGTTCTCAAAGCTGAGGGTCAGCACGCCGCCGTTGATTTCGCAGTCGATATCGCTGTCGCCGTCCCAGTTATCGAGGTGTTCTTCAATGGTGAGCCACAGGGCGTCAGCCAGGCGATGAAATTCACTGTCGTTCATTGTTTTATCCCGCTATTGAGTGATAGCGCCAGTATAAGGGGAAGCGTCAGCTTCTGGAACCGATACGCCTTAGCGTTGTGAGCGGTAAAGAATAAAACCCAGCGGTAGATAAATGACGATAAATAGCGCACTGGCAATGAGGATGACGGACGCATTAACCGGGAAATGGTTCAGAGCCGACAGCATTGCTACCATCAGCACGACGCAGCTGCCGCAAAGGAGAAAATGCAACAGGATTAAGGGGGCGCGCGGCTTTGCTTTGATATCCAAAAGAGCGCTAAGCAGACCGAGTACCGCGCTTATCGTCAGAACCCCGGCAGCTTCAACACCGTTTATCGTGCCGTGCATAACGCTTTCAATAATGACGTAAATGCATGAACCGATCCCCACGCCCCGAAGGGCGTTTTTCAAATGTTTATCCAAGCGCGCAAAACGGCTTAGCGGCGTGATTTTTGGCATTCCTGTGCCTGCGTTATGATGATGATGTCTTTATTGTTGGTGTACCTGACGTTCCTATTCAGAGTATGCGTCTTATCCGGGCAGGGGGATGCTGTTCGGTAAAGCTGGCTGCCAATCCACGTATAAACGTAGCGGTTGTCATACGCAAAACGCTCGGTGACTTTTAGCGGCCCATTGATGCTAAAGATCTGAATACCCTGACCTTGTTGGCTATCACGCATAAAATAGCCGTGCTCTTTTCCGGCGTTAATTTTCCGGTTCAGGAAGGGGGTTGCGCTATCCAGTTCCAGCGTTTCCAACTGGTCTTCGCCAAAAGGTGAGAGCCTCGCAATGTATAGCCGGTTCTTATATTGCGCGATGCGATCGTTAACCAGATGAAACTGACTCGGGTCAACGTTGGGAATGGTTTGCCAACGGCCCCACTCGCCGTCAGGTGACAGAACCTTGCGCCAGCGAACCGCTGTTTTGCCGATGTCAAAGGTGCCATCGGTTTTAACATAGGCTGTTTTTACGGAAGGATCGCGCGGGATACCCGTGGCGATAAAAGAGCCATCCTCCATGAGAGCGCCATCTAACTGGGCTATGCGGTAATCCACCCAATAGCCGTATCCTGAGTACGTTGTTTGCCATTTCACGCGTAGAGCTTTGGGATTGGGCGTAGGATAGCGCCACAGTTGAGCGCCATCAAACGCGTAAACATAGCGATCGTCGCGCGCGTACCATTTTTTGTAATGTGGGCTGTCGCCCAGATGCGCTTCTGTCTCGCCCGGAACGTGATAGTCCATCAGAATAAGCGGGCCAGCCGACTCGAATACCTGCAATCCGTCTTCTTCCTTAAAGTCGGATCGCGTTTTAGTGAGTAAATAACCGTGATGCCGCCCGGCATTAAAACGCTTGTCTATCACCAGATTTGGGTTATCCAGCGTGACGACATCCAGTTGGTTTTCGCCGAATTCCGTTTTCCTGATGACATAAAGCCGATCCTGATACTGCGCCACCGCATTACTGAGCGGATGAAATTGTTCCGGGTCAAGGCCGGGGATTTCGGCAAATTTACATCCCGGACCTTTACGCCACAGCACGCGTTTTTCCTGCAGGTTGAACGCATCACAGTGTTTTTCAATTTGCATGTCCCAATCCAGGTTGTTCTGGTTGAGAACGTAACGGTGCAAGCCGTTTTTATCGCGCCAGGTCAATAGAGAACCGGGCATCCAGCGCACCACGGAAAAGGTATCCGGATCGGCATCCAATAGTTCGCCATTGAGCATTATTTTTGTACGCGTGCGGGCCAGCGTATCCCAGGGACCAAAGGGGACAGCGACACACGGATTAAATGTGGCGGAAAATTTACCGCGCTGATCCCAGGGCTTTTGCGCCAGAACGGTGAAACTGCCCGGGTCGCTCAGGCGATGCCCTTCGACATAAAGAAAGCGATCGTCGCGCAGCGTCAAGCCCATCAGGTCTGGTTTCCACTGGCTGCTGAATTCAACTTTGCGCAATGACTGTAAATTAACGCGGTTTTCGCCGCCGTTGTCATCCGTTCGTTTGCCTTCGTAATAGAGACTATTTTTATCAACACCGATTTTGCCAAAGGCGCGAAATGAGGCGACATCTACCGATGGCGTCCCCGGCGGATTACGCATGATTTTTCCACCGTACAGAATAACGCGTCCGTCGCTGTAGTAGGAAAAGTGCGGGAAGATAGCCTGTGCACCGGTATGAACGTGATCGGTCGTCAGGTCGGTGAGCGGTGGTTCCCTGTCCCACTCATCCTGAGTTGCTGGGTTAATCAATGAATTGGGTAACCGACGCAGGCGTTTGAAATTCACCTCCGGCAACGAAAGATTGTTCTCCTCTTCTGGCTGGAGATAAACCACGCCGCTGCCTTGCCGTTGATAAACATTGTGCGGAGATTCACTTAGCCGGCATCCCCAGGCGGGAGGCAGCAGAAGTGAAAGCGAAAAAAGGCAAAACAAATTACGATATTGCATAAGGTCATCCGGACGTGGTACGTAAACCTAAAGTGATTAGCAAAGCATGTTTCCTGATGTAAATGCGCAATAATCATGGCAACGCGCCGCTTTTCAGATTTTATAAAGAGCCCCTAAACGCTTGCTTTTACGCCTTCTCCTGCGATGATAGAAAATAGAAAGCATGAACTTACAGGCAATCCATAATGAAAAACGTGTTTAAGACACTCGCTGTACTTCTGACTCTGTTCAGCCTGACGGGCTGCGGTTTGAAAGGGCCGCTTTATTTCCCGCCAGCCGATAAAAATGCGCCGCCGCCGACGAAAAAAGTCGATTCGCAAACGCAGTCCACGATGCCCGATAAGAACGATCGCGCAACGGGAGATGGCCCGTCCCAGGTCAATTACTGAGGATAGTTTTCTGTCCCCGCGTGAACGGAGTGAATGATGCAATTCTCTAAAATGCATGGCCTTGGCAACGATTTTATGGTCGTCGACGCGGTAACGCAGAATGTCTTTTTTTCGCCGGAACTGATTCGTCGGCTATCCGACAGACACCTGGGCGTAGGGTTCGATCAGCTGCTGGTAGTTGAGCCGCCCTATGATCCTGAGCTGGACTTTCATTACCGCATCTTCAACGCCGACGGCAGTGAAGTCTCACAGTGCGGCAATGGCGCGCGCTGTTTCGCGCGATTTGTTCGCCTGAAAGGGCTAACCAATAAACGCGATATTCGGGTCAGTACCGCGAATGGCCGGATGGTACTGAGCGTCACGGAAGATGAACTGGTGCGGGTGAATATGGGGGAGCCAAACTTTGAACCCGCGCAGGTGCCTTTTCGCGCCAACAAAGCGGAAAAGACGTATATTATGCGAGCGGCGGAACAGACCATACTGTGCGGCGTGGTTTCAATGGGCAATCCGCACTGTGTCATTCAGGTTGATAACGTCGACACGGCGGCCGTTGAAACACTGGGGCCGGTTCTGGAAAGCCATGAGCGTTTTCCGGAACGCGCCAACATCGGTTTTATGCAGGTTGTAAGACGCGAGCATATCCGGCTGCGAGTCTATGAACGCGGCGCAGGGGAGACCCGCGCGTGCGGCAGCGGCGCGTGCGCTGCCGTTGCCGTGGGGATTCAGCAGGGGCTGCTGGCTGAAGAAGTACGCGTGGAATTACCGGGCGGTCGGCTGGATATCGCCTGGAAAGGTCCGGGTCATCCGTTATACATGACTGGTCCGGCGGCACATATCTACGACGGATTTATCCATTTATGAAGCAACCAGAGGAAGAACTACAGGAAACGCTCACGGAACTGGACGATCGAGCGGTCGTCGATTACCTGCGCCACCACCCTGAGTTTTTTATCCGTAACGCCCATGCCGTGGAAGCGATGCGTGTTCCACATCCCGTGCGGGGAACGGTTTCGCTCGTTGAGTGGCATATGGCCCGCGCGCGTAATCACATCAATGTGCTTGAAGAAAATATGACGCTGCTGATGGAACAGGCCCATGCCAATGAAAGCCTGTTTTATCGCTTGCTGCATCTGCAAAGCCGTCTGGTCGCCGCGGATAGTCTGGATGAGATGCTGATGCGGTTTCACCGCTGGGCGCGCGATTTGGGGCTTGCCGGCGCGACGCTGCGTTTGTTCCCGGATCGGTGGCGTCTTGGCGCGCCATCGCGCTATACGCATCTGGCTTTAAACCGTCAGGCCTTCGAGCCGCTGCGTATTCAACGACTGGGACAGTCGCAGCATTATCTTGGCCCGCTAAACGGCCCGGAACTGCTGGTGGTCTTGCCGGAGGCGAAGGCTGTAGGCTCGGTAGCCATGTCGATGATGGGCAGCGATGGCGACCTCGGGGTGATTCTCTTCAGCAGCCGTGACCCGCACCACTATCAGCCTGGGCAGGGGACGCAGCTTTTACAGGAGATCGCGCTGATGCTGCCGGAACTGCTGGAACGCTGGATTAAACGCGTATGACGGATGTCGCGCTTTCTCTGGATGTCTCGCGGTTCCTGCGCTATTTAGGCGTGGAGCGCCAGCTTAGCCCCATTACCCTGCAGAACTACCAGCGTCAGCTTGATGCCATTATCGCTTTAGCCGGAGAAACCGGGCTGAAAAGCTGGCAACAATGTGACGCTGCGATTGTGCGCAGTTTTGCGGTGCGCAGTCGGCGCAAAGGGCTTGGCTCTGCCAGTCTGGCGCTACGTCTCTCGGCATTGCGAAGCTTTTTTGACTGGTTAGTCAGTCAGGGCGAATTGAAAGCTAACCCGGCGAAGGGCGTCTCCGCACCGAAAGCGCCGCGTCATCTGCCGAAAAATATTGATGTCGACGACGTTAACCGCCTGCTGGACATCGATCTTAACGATCCGCTCGCCGTACGTGATCGGGCGATGCTGGAGGTCATGTACGGCGCGGGACTGCGTTTATCCGAACTGGTTGGCCTGGATATAAAGCACCTCGATCTCGATACCGGCGAAGTGTGGGTAATGGGTAAAGGCAGCAAAGAGCGACGCCTGCCGATTGGCCGTAACGCGGTGACGTGGATTGAGCACTGGCTGGATCTGCGCGGACTGTTCGCCAGCGATGAAGAGGCGTTATTCCTGTCGAAGCTCGGCAAGCGTATCTCCGCGCGCAATGTCCAAAAACGGTTCGCTGAATGGGGCATAAAGCAGGGGCTAAACAGCCACGTGCATCCACATAAGCTGCGCCATTCGTTTGCGACCCATATGCTGGAATCGAGCGGCGATCTGCGCGGCGTGCAAGAGCTGCTGGGTCATGCCAACCTTTCCACCACCCAAATTTATACTCATCTTGATTTTCAACATCTTGCTTCAGTGTACGACGCGGCGCATCCGCGCGCTAAACGGGGGAAATAATGCGTTTTTACCGGCCTTTGGGGCGTATTGCCGCGCTCACCTTTGACCTGGATGATACCCTTTATGATAACCGTCCGGTGATTTTGCGTACTGAGCAGGAAGCGCTCGCTTTTATGCAGAATTATCACCCGTCGCTACGTTCGTTTCAAAACGTCGATTTACAGCGGATACGGCAGGCGGTGCGTGAAGCGGAGCCGGAAATCTATCATGACGTTACCCGCTGGCGCCATCGCGCGATAGAGCAGGCCATGCGGGATGCGGGATTATCGGCGCAGGAGGCCATTGCCGGCGCGAATGCGGCGATGATGCATTTTGCCAAATGGCGCAGCCAGATTGAGGTTCCGCAGGCTACCCATGAGACGTTACAGCAGCTTGCGAAAAAATGGCCGCTGGTGGCGATCACTAACGGCAACGCCCAGCCGGAACTGTTTGGCCTCGGCGATTACTTTAAGTTTGTACTGCGCGCCGGCCCGGATGGACGTTCCAAGCCGTTTAGCGACATGTATTTCCTGGCGGCGGAAAAACTGCATGTGCCGATCGGCGAGATCCTGCATGTCGGCGACGATCTGACTACCGATGTGGCTGGCGCTATTCGCTGTGGGATGCAGGCCTGCTGGATTAAACCTGAAAATGCCGACCTGATGCGGACGCAGGACAGCCGTTTACTGCCGCATATCGAAATTTCGCGGTTGGCATCTCTCACCTCGCTGATATAATCACCAGTAGTTCTGTATAAATTCCCAGTTATTCTGGCGGATGGCGTTATGCTTATCCGCCCTACGATAAGTAGCCCCGGTAAGCGAAGCGCCACCGGGCGTTTTTAGTTTTCATGTTTTTACGCGGCGGTGCCAATGGACGTTTCTTACCTGCTCGACAGCCTTAATGATAAACAGCGCGAAGCGGTGGCCGCGCCACGTAGCAACATGCTGGTGTTGGCGGGCGCGGGAAGCGGGAAAACCCGCGTGCTGGTGCACCGTATCGCCTGGTTACTGAGCGTAGAAAACAACTCGCCATACTCCATCATGGCGGTGACCTTTACCAACAAAGCGGCGGCGGAAATGCGCCATCGTATTGGCCAGTTGATGGGGACCAGCCAGGGCGGAATGTGGGTAGGGACGTTCCACGGTCTGGCGCACCGCCTGCTGCGCGCGCATCATATGGACGCTAATTTGCCGCAGGATTTCCAGATTCTCGACAGCGAAGATCAGATGCGTTTGCTTAAACGCCTGATTAAGGCGATGAATCTTGATGAGAAGCAGTGGCCGCCGCGTCAGGCGATGTGGTACATCAATAGCCAGAAAGACGAAGGGCTACGCCCGCACCATATTCAAAGCTATGGCAACCCGGTGGAGCAGACCTGGCAGAAGGTGTATCAGGCCTATCAGGAAGCGTGCGATCGCGCTGGTCTGGTGGATTTTGCCGAGCTACTGCTGCGCGCTCATGAACTATGGCTGAACAAGCCGCACATCCTGCAACACTATCGCGAGCGGTTTACTAACATTCTGGTGGACGAATTCCAGGATACCAACAATATTCAGTACGCCTGGGTTCGTCTGCTGGCGGGCGATACCGGTAAAGTGATGATTGTCGGCGACGATGACCAGTCGATCTACGGCTGGCGCGGGGCCCAGGTAGAAAACATCCAGCGCTTCCTCAATGATTTCCCCGGCGCGCAGACCATTCGTCTGGAGCAGAATTACCGCTCGACCAGCAACATCCTTAGCGCGGCGAACGCTCTGATTGAGAATAACAATGGGCGTCTGGGTAAAAAACTGTGGACTGACGGCGTTGATGGCGAACCGATATCGCTGTACTGCGCTTTCAACGAACTGGATGAAGCGCGCTTTGTGGTTAACCGTATCAAAACCTGGCAGGACAACGGCGGCGCGCTTGCGCAATGCGCCATCCTTTATCGTAGCAACGCCCAGTCGCGCGTGCTGGAAGAGGCGTTATTACAGGCCAGTATGCCGTACCGCATTTACGGCGGTATGCGCTTCTTCGAACGCCAGGAGATCAAAGATGCGCTCTCTTATCTGCGTTTGATTGCCAATCGCAACGATGATGCCGCCTTTGAACGCGTGGTGAACACCCCGACGCGCGGCATCGGCGACCGCACGCTGGATGTGGTGCGTCAGACCTCGCGCGATCGCCAGCTAACATTGTGGCAGGCGTGCCGTGAATTGTTACAGGAAAAAGCCCTGGCCGGGCGTGCGGCCAGCGCGCTACAACGCTTTATGGAACTGATCGATGCTCTGGCGCAGGAAACCGCCGACATGCCGCTGCATGTGCAGACTGACCGGGTGATCAAAGATTCCGGCCTGCGCACCATGTATGAGCAAGAAAAAGGCGAGAAAGGCCAGACGCGCATCGAAAACTTAGAGGAACTGGTGACGGCGACGCGGCAGTTCAGCTACAACGACGAAGATGAAGATTTAATGCCGTTGCAGGCCTTCCTCTCTCATGCGGCGCTGGAAGCGGGCGAGGGGCAGGCGGATACCTGGCAGGATGCAGTACAGCTGATGACGCTGCACTCGGCCAAAGGGCTGGAGTTTCCGCAGGTGTTTATTGTCGGTATGGAAGAGGGCATGTTCCCCAGCCAGATGTCGCTGGATGAGGGCGGGCGTTTGGAAGAGGAGCGTCGTCTGGCCTACGTCGGCGTTACCCGTGCCATGCAGAAACTAACGCTAACCTATGCCGAAACGCGTCGTCTGTACGGTAAAGAGGTCTACCATCGCCCGTCGCGTTTTATCGGCGAACTGCCGGAGGAGTGCGTGGAAGAGGTCCGTCTGCGCGCCACCGTCAGTCGTCCGGTGAGCCATCAACGAATGGGAACGCCGCTGGCGGAAAACGACACAGGCTACAAACTCGGCCAACGCGTGCGCCATGCGAAGTTCGGCGAGGGAACTATTGTCAACCTGGAGGGCAGCGGCGAGCATAGCCGGTTGCAGGTGGCTTTTCAGGGGCAAGGGATCAAATGGCTGGTTGCCGCGTATGCGAAGCTGGAAACGGTTTGACCGGCTCTCATATTGCCGGATGGCACCTCTTATCCGGCCTACGCGCTGGCTAACATTTTGATTTGTAGGCCGGATAAGGCGAAGCCGCCATCCGGCGATATAGTGATGTTAATATTCTGAAATCATAGATAAATACTCTCACTCTGCTAACCTTTCTGCATAAGGGGAAATTATTGCTTTTTCGCGTTTCGTTGCGTGTTGACGGCAAATTTTTGCTGGCGTAACATGCGCCCACGATTACGCTAAGAGGACATTCGCCTTGGACACACCCAGTAGATACTGGCTCATTATCCTGTTATCCAGGATCAACTCCTAAGGCTATCCCTTTTTGCTGATAGCCTTAGCGGTTGTCAGCGACCTTTCATTTTTTCCCGTCGCGTTGAGTCAGGCTGTTTAATGGTCTGAAACCCAATTTGTTTCTGTGTGCCCATCTGAACTGTCCGATATTTTTACGCATTGGGAGTCCCGGTCATGCTGAGCGCATTTCAACTGGAAAAAAACCGACTGACCCGGCTGGAAGTCGAGGAGTCACAAAGCCTGATTGATGCCGTATGGGTTGATTTGGTCGAACCGGACGACGACGAGCGATTGCGCGTACAATCTGAGCTGGGCCAGAGTCTGGCGACGCGTCCTGAACTGGAAGATATCGAAGCATCCGCGCGCTTCTTTGAAGACGAAGACGGATTGCATATCCACTCCTTCTTCTTCTTCGAAGATGCGGAAGATCATGCCGGTAACTCTACGGTGGCATTCACTATTCGCGATGGCCGTCTGTTTACGCTGCGTGAACGCGAACTGCCCGCCTTCCGTCTGTATCGTATGCGCGCCCGCAGCCAGGCGATGGTCGACGGTAATGCATACGAATTACTGCTCGATCTGTTCGAAACCAAAATTGAACAGTTAGCGGATGAAATCGAAAACATCTACAGCGATCTGGAAAAACTGAGCCGCGTCATTATGGAAGGGCATCAGGGCGATGAATACGACGAAGCGCTCTCCACGCTGGCGGAACTGGAAGATATCGGCTGGAAGGTACGCCTGTGTCTGATGGATACCCAGCGCGCGCTGAACTTCCTGGTGCGCAAGGCGCGCTTACCGGGCGGGCAGCTGGAGCAGGCGCGTGAGATCCTGCGCGATATCGAATCTCTGCTGCCGCACAATGAATCGCTGTTCCAGAAGGTGAACTTTCTGATGCAGGCGGCGATGGGTTTTATCAACATCGAGCAGAACCGCATTATCAAAATCTTCTCGGTGGTTTCCGTGGTGTTCCTGCCGCCGACGCTGGTCGCTTCCAGCTATGGGATGAACTTCGAGTTTATGCCGGAACTGAAGTGGAGCTTTGGTTATCCAGGCGCGATTATCTTTATGATTCTGGCGGGGCTTGCGCCGTATCTGTACTTTAAGCGCAAGAACTGGCTGTAATATTGTGCCTGGTGGCGCTACGCTTACCAGGCCTACAGGATCAGGCATTTACGTCGCCATCCGGCAAAAAACGCTACATTTTCATGCGCGGTCTGCGATGGGTATAGACAGCATCCATCACGAAAATCGCCAGCGCGACCCAGATAAACGCAAATGTCACCATCTTATCCGCGCCCGGCACTTCGCCATAAAACGTCACCGCCAGTAAAAACATCAGCGTTGGGCCGATATACTGAAAGAAGCCCAGTGTAGAAAGACGCAGACGCGTAGCCGCTCCGGTGAAGCACAGCAGCGGAATCGTAGTGACCACACCCGCCGCCATTAACAGCAAGTTCAACGATAGTGCGTTTTGCCCCATATGGCTGGTAGGGCTATCGGCGATGCCAAACAGATAAATTGCCGCGACCGGCAACAGCCATAGCGTTTCGACCAGCATACCCGTCTGCGCTTCAACGGCGATCTTCTTACGCACCAGGCCGTAAAACGCAAAACTAAACGCCAGCCCCAGCGCGATAATCGGCAGCGAGCCAAAGGTCCAGAGTTGCACCAGCACGCCGCACACCGCCAGAATCACCGCCAGCCACTGCATTCGACGGAAGCGTTCGCCAAGAAAAATCATCCCCAGCAAGATGTTAACCAGCGGATTAATGAAATAACCCAGGCTGGCCTCCAGCATATGGTGATTATTTACCGCCCAAATGAACAATAGCCAGTTACCGCCGACCAGTACGGCGGACAGGGCCAGCAGAAAAATCTTCTTTGGCGTTTTCAGTAAGCGCTTAACCTGTCGCCACTGCCGGCTGACGCTAAGCAGCGCCACCATAAAGAAAAATGACCAAATCACGCGGTGCGTCAGGATCTCATCTGCGGGAACGTAATAGATCAGCTTGAAATACGCGGGGGCGATCCCCCAAATAAAATAGGCGGCAAGAGCGAGTAATACGCCCTGCCGTGTTTGTTTTGCGTCCATCCGGAAAACTCGTATCTGAAGTGTAACAACAGTTTACCTGCTTTTATCCCACCATATAAGTAGCGGTGGCGCTGGCGATGTACAGCTGATCTTCATTGTGTAATTCCACGCGGGCGACGGCCACTTTATTCCCTGCGCGCAGCAGGCTACTGGTGGCCGTAAAGCGGTTGCCTCTGCCCGGACGCAGGTAATCGACGCGCAGGTCAATCGTTCCCATCCGCGACAGGCGCTGGCGTAGTTCATCTTCGCTGATGGTTTCGTGGCGAGTTAGCGTGCTGCCGACGCATACCAGTCCGGCGGCGACATCCAGCGCAGAGGCGATCACGCCGCCGTGTAAAATGCTTTGCGCCCAGTTGCCGACCATCATCGGCTGGTTGTTAAAGGCCAGTTGGGCGAACGCTTTTTCATAGCGTTCCAGCTCCAGCCCTAACGCCCGATTAAACGGCATGTGGTAGACAAACATTTCACCCACTAATTTCAGAGCTTGTTCAGCGGTAAGTACAGCGGACATAGATTCCTGACACCTCATTGGTTAATGAAATGTTGATATTATGCTTCTTAATTGTTGTTTTCTACTTTAAGAAGGGATAACTAACGGCTATGTGTGTAAATATGTAAAAATGGTTGGCAGAGAATGATTCAAGCTGAAAATACTTCGTCAGGAGAACGTCAAGAATGCGGGCGATTTTGAGAGGGTTGTTGCCAGCCACGCTACTGCCATTAGCGGCATATGCACAAGAAGCTACGATAAAAGAGGTTCATGATGCGCCTACAGTACGGGGAAGTATCATCGCTAACATGCTACAGGAGCATGATAACCCTTTTACGCTTTACCCTTATGACACGAACTACTTGATCTACACGAACACCAGCGATCTGAACAAAGAGGCCATAAGTACCTACAACTGGTCTGAAAACGCACGTAAAGATGAAGTGAAATTTCAGTTGAGCCTGGCGTTTCCGCTGTGGCGCGGAATACTGGGGCCGAACTCGGTACTGGGTGCTTCCTATACGCAGAAATCCTGGTGGCAGCTTTCCAACAGTAAAGAGTCTTCGCCGTTTCGCGAAACCAACTACGAACCGCAGCTTTTTCTTGGTTTTGCTACCGATTATCGCTTTGCCGGCTGGACGTTGCGCGACGTAGAGATGGGCTACAACCATGACTCTAACGGACGTTCGGACCCCACCTCGCGTAGCTGGAACCGTCTGTATACCCGTCTGATGGCCGAAAACGGTAACTGGCTGGTAGAGGTCAAACCGTGGTACGTGATTGGCAGTACCGACGATAATCCGGACATCACCAAATATATGGGTTATTACCAGCTTAAAATCGGTTATCACCTGGGCGAGGCGGTATTAAGCGCCAAAGGCCAGTACAACTGGAATACAGGCTACGGCGGCGCGGAAGTTGGATTAAGCTATCCGGTCACTAAACATGTCCGGCTTTATACTCAGGTGTACAGCGGCTATGGCGAATCGCTGATCGACTATAATTTTAATCAGACACGTGTCGGCGTCGGCGTGATGCTTAACGATATCTTCTGATTGGATTGTGTTTTAAACATTGCAGTTTCTCTCGCAGGCGCTGAAAATAGCGCCTGTTTTGATTTATGGTGAACGGGGTTAATGTGGCGCAGGCGGAAGTGTTGAATCTGGAATTAGGGGCCAAACAGGTTTTGCAGGAAACCTTTGGCTACCAACAGTTTCGCCCGGGCCAGGAAGCGATTATTGATACTGCGCTCTCCGGCCGCGACTGTCTGGTCGTCATGCCCACCGGCGGCGGCAAATCTCTGTGCTATCAAATCCCCGCGTTGTTGCTGGACGGATTGACCGTCGTCGTTTCGCCCCTGATCTCGTTGATGAAAGACCAGGTCGATCAGCTACTGGCGAACGGGGTGGCGGCGGCGTGCCTGAACTCTACTCAAAGCCGCGAGCAGCAGCTTGAGGTGATGGCGGGGTGCCGTACCGGACAGATTCGTCTGCTGTATATTGCGCCGGAACGTCTGATGCTGGACAACTTTCTTGATCATCTGGCGCACTGGAATCCGGTATTGCTGGCGGTGGATGAAGCGCACTGTATCTCGCAATGGGGACATGATTTCCGTCCGGAATATGCGGCTCTCGGTCAGCTTCGCCAGCGTTTTCCCGCTTTGCCGTTTATGGCATTGACCGCCACCGCCGACGACACCACGCGCCAGGATATTATTCGTCTGCTTGGGCTTAACGATCCGTTAATCCAGATCAGTAGCTTTGACCGACCGAATATCCGCTACATGCTGATGGAGAAGTTTAAGCCGCTCGACCAGCTAATGCGCTATGTTCAGGAGCAACGCGGCAAATCGGGTATCATCTACTGCAACAGTCGGGCGAAAGTGGAAGATACCGCCGCGCGCTTGCAAAGTCGTGGCATTAGCGCGGCGGCCTATCATGCGGGGCTGGAAAACGCTATTCGCGCCGATGTGCAGGAAAAATTTCAGCGCGACGATCTGCAAATCGTGGTGGCGACCGTCGCTTTTGGAATGGGCATAAACAAACCTAACGTACGTTTCGTCGTGCATTTCGATATCCCGCGCAATATTGAATCCTACTATCAGGAAACGGGCCGCGCCGGGCGCGACGGACTGCCTGCGGAAGCCATGCTATTTTACGATCCGGCTGACATGGCCTGGCTACGTCGTTGTCTGGAAGAGAAACCAGCCGGACAGCTTCAGGATATTGAACGGCATAAACTGAATGCGATGGGCGCTTTTGCCGAAGCGCAAACCTGCCGTCGCCTGGTGTTGCTTAATTACTTTGGCGAAGGCCGACAAGAACCGTGCGGCAACTGCGATATCTGTCTCGATCCGCCCAAACAATATGATGGCTTAAACGATGCCCAGATTGCGCTTTCTACCATTGGTCGGGTTAACCAGCGTTTTGGCATGGGCTACGTTGTCGAGGTGATCCGCGGCGCGAATAACCAACGCATCCGCGATTTCGGTCATGACAAACTCAAGGTTTATGGCATGGGACGCGAAAAGAGCCATGAGCACTGGGTGAGCGTGATTCGCCAGCTCATTCATCTGGGGCTGGTAATGCAAAATATTGCGCAGCACTCCGCATTACAGTTGACGGATGCCGCGCGTCCGGTACTCCGTGGAGACGTTCCGCTAAAGCTTGCGGTGCCGCGCATTGTCGCCCTCAAACCCCGCGTGATGCAGAAATCGTTCGGCGGTAATTACGATCGCAAATTGTTCGCTAAGTTGCGCAAGCTGCGTAAAGCTATCGCTGATGAAGAGAATATCCCGCCGTATGTGGTCTTTAACGACGCCACGCTGATAGAGATGGCGGAACAGATGCCGGTTTCCGCCAGCGAGATGTTAAGCGTTAACGGGGTTGGGATGCGCAAACTGGAGCGCTTCGGGAAAGAATTTATGGCGCTCATCCGCGCGCATGTCGATGGTGATGACGAAGAGTAGTCAGCCCGGCAAAAAAGTGCCAGGATGGTGACTCACTGAACTATTTCCCCGCGAGCCATTTTTATGTTGATGCTATTTTTCACCGTGGCAATGGTGCACATCGTTGCGCTAATGAGCCCCGGCCCCGACTTTTTCTTCGTGTCTCAAACTGCTGTCAGCCGTTCGCGTAAAGAAGCGATGATGGGCGTACTGGGCATTACCTGCGGCGTGATGGTATGGGCGGGCGTGGCGCTGCTTGGCCTGCATCTCATCATCGAAAAAATGGCCTGGCTGCATACGATCATTATGGTAGGCGGCGGCCTGTATCTGTGCTGGATGGGCTATCAGATGCTGCGCGGCGCGCTGAAAAAACAGGATGCGGCGGCGTCTTCTCCGCACATTGAACTGGCGCAGAGCGGGCGCAGCTTTCTCAAAGGGCTGCTGACCAATCTGTCGAATCCTAAAGCGATTATCTATTTTGGTTCCGTTTTTTCACTGTTTGTCGGCGATAACGTCGGCGCTGCGGCGCGCTGGGGTATTTTCGCGTTAATCACCCTGGAAACGCTGGCCTGGTTTACCGTAGTCGCCAGCCTGTTCGCGCTGCCGAAAATGCGCCGCGGCTATCAGCGTCTGGCGAAATGGATTGATGGCTTTGCCGGCGCTCTGTTTGCGGGCTTTGGTATTCACCTGATTATTTCGCGTTAATTTACCTCCGGGCCGGATAAACATCATCCGGCACGACTATCACGCGTGTCTTGCCGACGCCAGGAGCGCGCCTACCAGCATAAACAACGAACCAAACGCTTTATTCAGCGCCTTCATCTGCTTTGGTCCTTTAATCCAGGCGGCAATGCGCTGCGCCAGCGTGGCGTAACCGGTCATCACAATCATATCCACCACAATCGTGGTGACGCCGAGAATGAGGTACTGCGCCAGTTGCGGTTGCTGCGGCATGATGAATTGCGGAAACAGGGCGGCAAGAAAGACAATGCTTTTGGGATTGGTTAGATTGACAAATATCGCCCGTTTGAAGAGCCGACCCCGTGATTGCGTCTGGGCGAGAGTATGCAGATCGATAGCGCCTGCGGCGCGCCATTGCTGGATACCCAGCCAGATAAGATAAGCCGCGCCAGCCCATTTCAGAATTTCAAAAGCGAGGAGCGAGCGCGAAAAGAGCGTACCCAGTCCGACGCCCACCAGTACGATATGTATCCCCAGCCCGGTCTGGAGTCCGGCGATAGAAGCCGCTGCGCCACGATATCCATGGTTGATAGACGTCGTCATGGTATTGATGGCGCCTGAACCCGGAGAAAGACTCAGCAGAGTTGAGGTCAGTAGATAGGCGAACCACCATTCAAAGGTCATGCGAAACTCCCTGGTTGTCTGTTTTTGTGCCACAATACGCTACTGCCGCTGTGTTGTGTCAGGCACGACGCAAAAAACGATTTTACCTGGTAAACGAGGCCGAAAACCCGATGTTTCAGCAGCAAAATGACTGGGAAACAAGAGAAAATGCGTTTGCCGCTTTTGCTATGGGGCCGCTGACCGATTTCTGGCGTCAGCGGGAAGAGGCGGAGTTTATCGGCGTGGGTAACATTCCGGTGCGCTTTGTCCGTTTTCGGAATGATTCTAACGATCGGACGATCGTCATTTGTCCTGGCCGCATTGAGAGTTATGTAAAATACGCTGAACTGGCGTATGACCTTTTTCATCTCGGTTTTGATATCTTCATCATCGACCACCGTGGTCAAGGGCGCTCCGGGCGGATGTTATCGGACCCGCATCGGGGTCACGTTGATCATTTTAACGATTATGTTGAGGACTTAGCGGCGTTCTGGCAGCAGGAAATTGAGCCGGGGCCGTGGCGTAAGCGTTATATCCTGGCGCACTCAATGGGGGGCGCGATAGCCACCCTGTTCCTGCAACGCCATCGTGTGCGGTGCGACGCTATTGCGCTCACCGCGCCGATGTTTGGTATTGTGATACGCTTGCCTTCCTTTATGGTGCGCCATATTCTCGACTGGGCCGAAGGGCATCAGCGTATCCGTGAAGATTACGCTATTGGTACCGGTCAGTGGCGGGCGTTGCCGTTTGGGATGAATGCGCTGACCCACAGCCGCCAGCGTTATCAGCGCAACTTACGATTTTATGCCGACGAGCCGCAGCTGCGCGTTGGCGGCCCCACCTGGCATTGGGTACGCGAAGGCATTCTGGCGGGTGAGCAGGTACTGGCTGGGGCGAGCGATGACACGACGCCTACGCTACTGATTCAGGCGGAAGAAGAGCGGGTAGTGGATAACCGCACCCACGATCGTTTTTGTGAAATTCGCGCCGCGGCGGGATACCCTTGTGAAGGGGGAAAACCGCTGGTTATCAAAGGCGCGTACCATGAGATCCTTTTTGAAAAGGACGCCATGCGCTCAGTCGCACTTAACGCCATTGTTGAATTTTTCAACAAGCCTAATTTATCCAGCGGAAATCGCTTTGCTTAGAGGTTAAATTTTATTATGTATCAGGTTGTTGCGTCTGATTTAGATGGCACGCTGCTCTCCCCCGACCATACGTTGTCCCCTTATGCCAAAGAGACTCTGAAGCTGTTGACCGCACGCGGCATCCATTTTGTCTTTGCCACTGGTCGTCATCATGTCGATGTAGGGCAAATCCGCGATAATCTTGAAATCAAGTCTTACATGATCACCTCCAACGGCGCGCGAGTGCACGATACCGACGGGAATTTGGTTTTTACGCATAATCTGGACAGCGACATTGCCAGCGACCTGTTCGGGGTGGTGAATGCGAACCCGGACATCGTGACTAACGTTTATCGCGACGACGAATGGTTTATGAATCGTCATCGCCCCGATGAAATGCGTTTTTTCAAAGAGGCGGTATTTAACTATTCGCTGTTTGAGCCTGCGCTGCTGGAGCCGGAGGGCGTCAGCAAAGTGTTTTTCACCAGCGACACTCATGAAAAGTTGTTGCCGCTGGAGCAGGCGATTAACGCGCGCTGGGGCGATCGGGTAAACGTGAGCTTCTCTACGCTAACCTGTCTGGAAGTGATGGCGGGCGGAGTGTCGAAAGGTCATGCGCTGGAAGCGGTCGCTCAGGCGATGGGGTACAGCCTGAAAGAGTGTATCGCCTTTGGCGACGGAATGAACGACGCTGAAATGCTCACGATGGCGGGCAAAGGCTGCATCATGGGCAATGCGCACCAGCGTCTGAAAGACCTGTATCCCGAACTTGAGGTGATCGGCATCAACGCGGATAACGCCGTGCCGCATTACCTGCGCGATCTTTTCTTACGTTGATGTGATTGTTTGTTAGTTGACCAGTTGTCAACTTCACTCTCCGCTACAATGGGTGTTCCCTGTTTTAAGAGACATCCATTGTGGCGCTACTCATCATTACCACTATCCTGTGGGCTTTCTCCTTTAGTCTATTTGGCGAGTATCTTGCCGGGCATGTCGATAGCTATTTCGCGGTGCTGATACGCGTTGGGCTGGCGGCGCTCGTTTTTCTGCCGTTTTTGCGTTCTCGCGGGCACAACCTAAAAACCATCAGCCTGTATATGCTGGTGGGGGCGATGCAGCTTGGCATCATGTATATGTTGAGCTTCCATGCTTACCTCTACCTGACCGTATCCGAACTGTTGCTGTTTACCGTTCTGACGCCGCTCTATATCACGCTGATTTACGATGTGATGAGTCAGCGTCGTTTGCGCTGGGGCTATGCATTTAGCGCGTTGCTGGCGGTGATTGGCGCCGGGATTATTCGCTACGATCGCGTGACCGACCATTTTTGGGTCGGTTTGCTCCTGGTGCAGCTTTCTAATATCAGTTTCGCTATCGGAATGGTGGGGTATAAACGTCTGATGGAGACCCGTCCCATGCCGCAGCACAACGCCTTTGCGTGGTTCTATCTGGGGGCGTTTTTGGTGGCGGCGGTGGCGTGGTCGCTGTTGGGGAACGCGCAAAAGCTGCCGGAAACCACGCTGCAATGGAGCATTCTGGTGTTTCTCGGCGTGGTGGCGTCCGGCATTGGCTACTTTATGTGGAACTATGGCGCTACCCAGGTAGACGCCGGGACGCTGGGTATCATGAATAATATGCATGTTCCCGCAGGACTACTGGTTAATCTTGCCATCTGGCATCAGCAGCCCCACTGGCCAAGCTTTATTACAGGCGCGGCTGTGATCCTGGCTTCGCTGTGGGTGCATCGAAAATGGGTCGCTCCGCGCTCCGCACAAACGGCAGATGATCGCAGGCGTGATCCCGCGTCGAGCGAATAAACGCCTCGGTCACCGCCTGACGCTGGTCGCCGTCGCGCACGGCGGCATACAGGCGGCTCCACAGACCATCACCCAGGGTTTTGGTCACCACCAGACCCTGGCGCTCAACGCTTTCCACCACCCAGTGCGGCAGGGCGGCAATACCCATTCTGGCCGCCACCATCTGAATCAGCAGTAGCGTATTATCCACGCTTTTCAGCAGCGGACTGATACCCGCCGGTTGCAGGAAATGTCGCCAGACATCCAGTCGGCTGCGCTGCACCGGGTAAATCAACAGCGTTTCGCTGGCTAAATCTTCCGGCGTAATCTGCGTTTTGCTGGCCAGCGGATGGTCGGGCGCCAGCACCAGTCGGACTTCAAAATCAAACATCGGCGAATAATGCAGCCCGCTGCGCGGCAAAATATCCGACGCCATCACCAAATCCAGCTCGCCTTGTTGCAAGGCCGGTTGCGGATCAAAAGTGACGCCGGATGTGAAATCCATTTCTACCTGCGGCCAGCTTGCACGGAAGTTTTCCAGCGCCGGGGTCAACCACTGAATACAGCTATGACATTCAATAGCGATGCGCAGACGAGTTTGCTGCGGTTCGTTGCACGCCTGCAGCGCACGGCTGATTTGCGGCAGCACCTGGTTTGCCAGTTGCAGCAGAACTTCCCCCTGCGGCGTAAAGCGCAGCGGCTGGCTTTTACGCACGAACAGGCGGAAACCAAGGCGTTGTTCCAGATCGCTGAACTGATGAGACAGAGCGGATTGGGTCTGGTGCAGCACCGCCGCCGCGGCAGCCAGCGATCCACTATTCCGCAATGCCTGGAGTGTTTTCAGATGTTTAATTTCGATCATGAAAGTCCTTCACTTCGCCATGAACAAATTGCGCTTGAGGAATATACAGTACCTTTACATTATGGATGTGTAAACATCCAGACGTCTAAAACTCGTCATATTTCGACTTGCAGATGCGTTGGCTTCCTTGCTTACCCCAGTCACTTACTTCAGTAAGCTCCTGGGGATGCGCTGTGTCGCCGCCTTCCTGCAAGCCGAACTATTAGAGTTTTACTTTCAGATTCAACAAAATAAGAGAGGAAGTAAAATGACAATATTGACTCACACCCTCGGTTTTCCTCGCGTTGGCCTGCGTCGCGAGTTGAAAAAAGCGCAAGAGAGCTACTGGGCGGGGAACTCAACGCGTGAAGCGTTACTGGCGGTGGGGCGCGAACTGCGCGCGCGTCACTGGGAGCAGCAGAAACAAGCGGGTATTGACCTGTTACCGGTAGGCGACTTTGCCTGGTACGACCATGTTCTGACCACCAGCCTGCTGTTAGGCAATGTGCCGGCTCGTCATCAGAACAACGACGGTTCCGTGGACATCGACACTCTGTTCCGCATTGGCCGCGGTCGCGCGCCAACCGGTGAACCAGCGGCGGCAGCGGAAATGACCAAATGGTTTAATACTAACTATCACTACATAGTACCGGAGTTCAGCAAAGGCCAGCAGTTCAGACTCACCTGGACACAGTTGCTGGAGGAAGTGGACGAAGCGCTGGCGCTGGGGCATAAGATCAAACCCGTCCTGCTGGGGCCTGTCACGTATCTGTGGCTAGGTAAAGTGAAAGGCGAGCCGTTTGACCGCCTGACGTTGCTGAAAGACATTTTGCCGGTGTATCAGCACGTGCTGGCTGAACTGGCAAAACGTGGTATTGAGTGGGTCCAAATTGATGAGCCAGCGCTGGTGCTGGAACTGCCGCAGGCGTGGCTGGATGCCTTCAAACCGGCTTACGACGCGCTCGCCGGCCAGGTGAAGCTGTTGCTGACGACCTATTTTGAAGGCGTGACGCCAAACCTGGACACTATTATCGCGCTACCGGTACAGGGGCTACATGTTGACCTCATTCATGGCAAAGATGATGTAGCGGAACTGCATCAACGTCTGCCGGTCGACTGGCTGCTCTCCGCAGGCTTGATTAACGGGCGTAATGTCTGGCGCGCCGATTTGACCGAAAAATACGCGCAGATTAATGCCATTGTGGGCAAACGCGCGCTGTGGGTAGCATCCTCCTGCTCTTTGCTGCACAGCCCGATCGATCTCAGCGTCGAAACGCGTCTGGATACGGAAGTAAAAAGCTGGTTTGCCTTTGCGCTGCAAAAATGCGGTGAACTGGCGTTGCTGCGCGATGCGCTGAACAGCGGCGAAACGGCGGCGCTTGAGGAATGGAGCGCACCAATTCAGGCTCGTCGTCACTCCCGCCGCGTACATAATGCCGCGGTAGAAAAACGCCTGGCGGCGATCACCGCGCAGGACAGCCAGCGTGAGAATCCGTATGAGGTGCGCGCTGAAGCGCAACGCGCCCGCTTTAAACTTCCCGCCTGGCCGACGACGACTATCGGTTCGTTTCCGCAAACCACGGAAATTCGCGGCCTGCGTCTGGACTTCAAAAAGGGCAACCTCGACGCGAATAACTACCGCACCGGCATCGCCGAACATATCAAACAGGCTATCATCGAGCAGGAGCGTTTAGGGCTGGATGTGCTGGTACACGGCGAAGCCGAGCGAAACGACATGGTGGAATACTTCGGCGAGCATCTGGACGGCTTCGTCTTTACCCAGAATGGTTGGGTGCAAAGCTATGGCTCCCGCTGTGTGAAACCGCCGGTAGTGATTGGCGATATCAGCCGTCCGGCACCGATTACCGTGGAGTGGGCGAAATATGCCCAGTCGCTGACCGACAAGCCGGTAAAAGGGATGTTGACCGGCCCGGTGACTATTCTTTGCTGGTCATTCCCCCGCGAAGACGTGACCCGCGAAACGATTGCGAAACAGATTGCGCTGGCGCTGCGTGATGAAGTCGCGGATCTGGAGGCGGCGGGGATCGGGATTATTCAGATTGACGAACCGGCGCTGCGCGAAGGTCTACCGCTGCGTCGCAGCGACTGGGACGCCTATCTGGAATGGGGTGTGGAAGCCTTCCGCATCAACGCGGCGGTGGCGAAGGATGAAACACAGATCCACACCCACATGTGTTACTGCGAGTTCAACGACATTATGGATTCGATCGCCGCGCTGGATGCGGATGTGATCACCATTGAGACCTCCCGCTCGGATATGGAGTTGCTGGAGTCGTTCGAAGCATTCGACTACCCGAACGAAATCGGGCCGGGCGTGTACGATATTCACTCGCCGAACGTGCCGAGCGTCGAGTGGATTGAAGCCCTGCTGAAGAAGGCGGCACAGCGTATTCCGGCACAACGCCTGTGGGTGAATCCGGACTGCGGTCTGAAAACTCGCGGTTGGCCGGAAACCCGCGCGGCGTTAGCGAACATGGTCAAAGCGGCGCACAATCTGCGTCAGGCGAAATAACCCATCCTGGCCGCTGCGTTTATCCGGCAGCAATGCGGCGCTACCCTTTGACGGGTAGCGCCCGTGTCTGACCTGATTAACAGCGCCTCTTTCTTCTCATTTCCCTTTTTCTTATTTTCCGCGCTGTCTTTTTCAGGATCTGGCTATTTGGCGATCTTGATAATAAAAAGGTTCTCCGTATGAATGACAACCAGGCGGATAGCGTCCCCGGAAGCAGCGCGGCGGATTTTATTGCCTCGCAGATCGTTTTTCCTGTCATGATCGCCCAGCGCTCTCATAGCACAAAACGAGGTTTTCCATTCTGTTATGTTCCCTGGCGACGATAAACGTCGCATTGTCTCATGGCGCTGGTGAACCTTATTTTTTAACGGAGATGTCTGACATGGCGGTAGCAGGTTGTCACGTAATGGCCAAACCCGGCGGCGCGATCTGCAATATTGATTGCACATATTGCTTCTATCTTGAAAAAGAGGCGCTGTACCCGGAACGCAATAAAAACTGGCGAATGTCGGACGAGACGCTGGAACAGTTTATACGCCAGCATATTGTCGCGCAGAGTGGTGACCGCATTGACTTTGCCTGGCAGGGCGGCGAACCGACCATGATGGGGCTACCGTTTTTCCGCCGGGTTGTCGCATTATGTGAAAAGTACGGCGATGGGCGAAAAATCACTCATGCGTTGCAGACGAACGGCATCCTGGTGAATGACGAGTGGGCGCGCTTTTTCGCTGAACAGCATTTTCTCATCGGTCTCTCTATCGACGGCCCGGCGTCGTTACACAACCACTATCGGCTTAATCGCGCTGGAAAAGGAACTCATGAACAGGTCGTCGCAGCAATGGCGCGGCTTAAAGCGCACCATGTCGACTTTAATACCTTAACCGTCGTGGGAAAACATAACGTCGGTCATGCAGCAGACGTCTACGAATTTCTTCTGGCGGCGGGATCGCGTTTTATTCAGTTTATCCCGCTGGTAGAGCGAATGAGCACCGATAACTCATCGGTACTTAATCTGGTGATGCCCGGCGAAAGCGCGGCGACGCTGGCGCCATGGACGGTACCGTCGTGGCAATATGGCGAATTTCTCAACCAGATCTTTGATATCTGGGTTCGTCGCGACGTAGACCGCGTCTATGTGCAGATGTTTGACGTGGCGTTAGCCGCCTGGACGGCGCAGCAGCCGGTACTGTGTGTACATTCCGAGACTTGTGGACATGCCTTCGCGTTGGAGTCGAACGGCGATCTCTACAACTGCGACCACTTTGTCTACCCGGAGCATCTGCTGGGGAATATCCACCAGCACAGCATCAAAACCTTAAATAATAGCGAGCGGGCTATTGCGTTTGGCGAGGCCAAGCGGGAGACCCTGACCGCCGATTGTCGTCGCTGTGACTACCGCTTTGCGTGTCATGGCGGCTGTCCGAAGCATCGCTTTGCCGTCTCGCCGTCCGGTCATCCTGCGCATAATTACTTGTGTGCGGGCTATAAGCATTTTTTCCAGCACGTTACGCCGTATATGAATGTCTGGCGGGAGCTGCTGGCGCAAGGCTATCCGATGGCATCGATCATGCGCTGGCTGGCGCAGGACGCGCGTAAAGACACAGGAGCCGTCAGTCGTAACCATCTCTGTCCCTGCGGCAGCGGCAAAAAATATAAAAAATGCTGTGGTAAAGCATAGCTAACGTGGCGATGACGCTTTGTTGAGCCTACACCGACTCCGGCCTCGTAGGCCCAACAAACATCGTAATGCGCTGTGGTTAGCCTTTTTTCCCGCCGTACTGCGCGAACCATTCCAGCATTCTTTGCCAGCCGTCTTTCGCCGAGGCTTCGTGGTATCCCGGACGATAATCGGCATTAAACGCGTGCCCTGCATCGGGATAGACCACGATTTCCGCCTTCGCATTAGCGGCGCGTAGCGCCTGACGCATGGTTTCCACGCTCTCCTGTGGAATACTGGTATCCTGTCCGCCGTATAAACCCAGTACCGGCGCGTTAAGATCGGTGGCGATATCAACGGGATGCTTCGGCGAATTGAGTGACGTGTCGCCCACCAGCTTGCCGTACCACGCTACCGCCGCTTTTAACTGTGGGTTGTGCGCGGCGTACAGCCAGGTAATCCGGCCTCCCCAACAAAAACCGGTGATCATCAGCCGATGCGCATCCCCGCCGTTGCGCGAAGCCCAACTGGCGACGTGATCCAGGTCGGCAAGGACTTGCGAATCGGGTACTTTAGCCACCAGCCCGCTCAATAATGTGGGTATATCGGCGAAATCATTGGGGTCGCCTTCGCGGAAATAGAGTTCCGGCGCGATAGCGAGATAACCTTCCAGCGCCAGTCGTCGGCAAATATCGCGAATGTGTTCATGTACGCCAAAAATTTCCTGTACCACAATGACCACAGGCAGCGCGCCGTCGCTTGCCTTTGGTCTGGCGTAATAGGCTGGCATATCGTCGCCCTGAGAGGGAATCGACGTTATCCCCGCGCTAATGGCCCCATCAGGCGTATGAATCATCGTAGGGGCAAGTGGGGAAGCTGCAGGTGCAAAGCCGGATGGATGTGTCGTTGTCATGGTATTCTCCGTACCCTTAAAAAATAGCGCAATCTTAACTATAGACAGTGTGTAACAAACCACATTGCCTTAAAGCGGCTATCTTTTGTGCAATGCCTGGCGATATTGATTATTTATTGTGATGTACATCACTTTTTAATGGTAAGCGAGTGCAATTGTTTTACGCCATAGTGATGGCTGTCACGAAAATATCTTTATGCCTTAGGTAAAGTGTCTTTTTGCTTCTTCTGACAAACCCGATTCACAGAGGAGTTTTATATGTCCAAGTCTGATGTTTTTCATCTCGGCCTCACCAAAAACGATTTACAAGGGGCCCAGCTCGCCATCGTCCCTGGCGATCCTGAGCGTGTGGAAAAGATCGCCGCGCTGATGGATAAGCCGGTTAAGCTGGCATCTCACCGCGAATTCACCTCCTGGCGCGCTGAGCTGGATGGTAAAGCAGTTATCGTTTGCTCTACCGGTATCGGCGGCCCGTCTACCTCTATTGCCGTGGAAGAACTGGCGCAACTGGGTATTCGTACCTTCTTGCGTATCGGCACCACGGGGGCTATTCAGCCGCACATCAACGTCGGCGACGTTCTGGTAACGACCGCATCCGTACGTCTGGATGGGGCGAGCCTGCATTTTGCGCCGATGGAATTCCCGGCGGTTGCCGACTTTGCCTGCACCACTGCGCTGGTTGAAGCCGCGAAATCGATTGGCGCCACGACTCACGTTGGCGTAACCGCCTCTTCCGACACTTTCTATCCGGGTCAGGAACGTTATGACACCTATTCTGGCCGCGTTGTTCGTCGCTTCAAAGGTTCTATGGAAGAGTGGCAGGCGATGGGCGTGATGAACTACGAAATGGAATCCGCTACGCTGTTAACCATGTGCGCAAGCCAGGGTTTACGCGCAGGTATGGTGGCGGGCGTTATCGTTAACCGTACCCAACAAGAGATTCCGAATGCGGAAACGATGAAACAAACTGAAAGCCACGCGGTGAAAATCGTCGTGGAAGCGGCCCGTCGTCTGCTGTAATTCTCCTCTCTTTTGCAAAGGCCGACGCGTTCGGCCTTTTCTTTTTGCGTGGCGCCTCGCAGGAAATTCCTTTTAAACTGGACGTTTATACAGCACAATTCTATTTTGTGCAGGACAGTGTGGTTCCAGGAGAGGTGTTGTGGATATTACTCTTATGATAAGCGCCGTCGTGGCGCTGGCGGCTGGGGCGGTGATTGGCTGGCTGGCGACGAAAGCGCACGCCGATCAAATCCGCGCCGATCTTATCGAAGAACGGCGTGAGCTGGATATCGAACTTAGCGCGGCCCGGCAGCAATTAGCGCAAGAAGCGCACTGGCGCAGTGAATGCGAGTTACTTAATAACGAACTGCGTAGCCTGCACAGTATTAATACCTCTCTGGAAGCCGATCTGCGTGAAGTCACGACCCGTCTGGAAGCGACTCAACAACACGCGGAAGACAAAATCCGTCAGATGATCAACAGCGAACAGCGTTTAAGCGAGCAGTTTGAAAATCTGGCGAATCGTATCTTTGAACACAGTAATCGTCGCGTAGACGAACAAAACCGACAAAGCCTGAATAGCCTGCTGACGCCGCTGCGTGAGCAACTGGACGGTTTTCGCCGCCAGGTTCAGGAGAGTTTTGGCAAAGAAGCGCAGGAGCGGCATACGCTGGCGCACGAAATTCGTAATTTGCAGCAGCTTAACGCGCAAATGGCGCAGGAAGCGATCAACCTGACGCGCGCCCTGAAAGGGGACAATAAGGCGCAAGGAAACTGGGGCGAAGTTGTGCTGGCGCGGGTGCTGGAGGCATCCGGACTGCGTGAAGGCTACGAATACGAAACCCAGGTCAGTATTGAGAACGATGCGCGCTCGCGGATGCAGCCGGATGTCATCGTCCGCTTGCCGCAGGGCAAAGATGTGGTCATCGACGCTAAAATGACGTTGGTCGCCTACGAGCGTTACTTTAACGCTGAAGATGACTACACGCGCGAGGCCGCTTTACAAGAGCACATCGCCTCGGTGCGCAATCATATTCGCTTACTGGGGCGTAAAGACTACCAGCAGCTTCCCGGCCTCCGCTCGCTGGACTATGTTCTGATGTTTATCCCCGTAGAACCCGCTTTCCTGCTGGCGTTAGATAAACAGCCCGAACTGATAACCGAGGCGCTAAAAAATAACATTATGCTGGTAAGCCCCACGACGCTGCTGGTGGCGTTACGGACAATCGCCAACCTGTGGCGCTATGAACACCAGAGCCGCAATGCGCAGCACATCGCAGACAGAGCCAGTAAGCTCTACGATAAAATGCGGTTGTTCGTTGATGATATGTCAGCGATCGGTCAGAGTCTGGATAAAGCGCAGGATAACTACCGCCAGGCGATGAAAAAACTTGCGTCGGGGCGTGGCAACGTTTTGGCGCAGGCAGAGGCCTTCCGGGGGCTAGGCGTGGAAATCAAACGCGAGATTAATCCGGATTTAGCGGAACAGGCCGTTACGCAAGATGAAGAATATCGTTTACGATCGATCCCTGAAGGGCGGCAGGATGAACATTATCCCAATGATGAACGGGTGAAGCAGCAGTTAAGTTAACCCATACGGAGTAGTTTAGTCCTGGCGCAGAGTAGGGCAAATTGGCCCAATCTGTTACACTTCTTGAACATTTTTATCGATAAGCAGGCACTGAGATGGTGGAAGATTCACAAGAAACGACGCACTTTGGCTTTCAGACCGTCGCTAAAGAGCAGAAAGCTGACATGGTGGCCCACGTTTTTCATTCTGTGGCGTCAAAATACGATGTGATGAATGATTTAATGTCATTTGGCATTCATCGTTTGTGGAAGCGCTTCACCATTGATTGCAGTGGCGTGCGTCGTGGACAAACCGTTCTCGATTTAGCGGGCGGTACGGGCGATCTTACCGCGAAATTTTCACGTATGGTCGGGGAAACTGGCAAAGTTATCCTGGCGGATATTAATGATTCTATGCTCAAAATGGGGCGTGAGAAGCTGCGTAATATCGGCGTGATCGGCAACGTAGAGTATGTGCAGGCGAATGCCGAAGCTCTGCCTTTCCCTGATAATACGTTTGATTGCATTACCATTTCGTTTGGTTTGCGCAATGTAACGGAAAAAGAAAAAGCGCTGCGGTCAATGTTCCGTGTGTTGAAACCCGGCGGACGTTTACTGGTGCTTGAATTTTCCAAGCCTATTATTGAGCCGCTGAGTAAAGCGTATGACGCCTATTCTTTCCATATTTTACCGCGTATTGGCTCGATGGTCGCGAACGATGCGGATAGCTATCGGTATCTCGCGGAATCCATCCGTATGCATCCCGATCAGGATACCTTAAAAGCCATGATGCAGGACGCCGGATTTGAGAGCGTGGATTATTACAATCTGACGGCGGGCGTTGTGGCATTGCACCGTGGTTATAAATTCTAGGAGGGTGGAATGCCTTTTAAACCCTTAGTGACCGCAGGAATTGAAGGTCTCCTCAATGCGTTTCTGTATCGTTCGCCAGCGCTGAAATCAGCCAGAACGCGCTTACAGGGAAAAGTACTGTGTGTGAAACTAAAGGGATTTTCGACGCCATTAGTCCTGGTATTCAGCGAACGCCAGGTTGATGTGCTGGGGGCATGGGAAGGCGAAGCGGACTGTACGGTAATCACTCAAGCTAGCGTTTTGCCAAAACTACGCGATCGTCAGCAGTTGGCCGCGCTTATTCGCAGCGGCGAACTGGAAGTGCAGGGCGATATTCAGGTCGTGCAAAATTTTGTGGCGCTCGCCGATCTCGCCGAATTCGATCCTGCGGAGCTGTTGGCGCCATACACGGGTGATATTGCGGCGGAAAGTATCGGTAAGGTCGTGCGTGGCGGGGCTAAATTCCTGCGCCACGGGTTTCAACGCCAGCAGCGTTATGCCGCTGAAGCGATCACTGAAGAGTGGCGTATGGCGCCTGGCCCGCTGGAAGTCGCATGGTTTGCCGAAGAAACCGCGGCTGTTGAACGCGCCGTAGATGCTCTGACCACACGGCTGGAAAAACTGGAGGCCAAATGACGCCAGGTGAAGTACGGCGCCTATATTTCATCATCCGCACGTTTTTAAGCTACGGCCTTGATGAACTCATCCCCCGAATGCGTCTTACACTGCCACTCCGATTATGGCGCTATTCGCTGTTCTGGATGCCAAACCGGCATAAAGATAAATTGCTGGGTGAACGATTAAGACTGGCGTTGCAAGAGCTGGGACCGGTCTGGATCAAATTTGGTCAGATGCTCTCCACACGCCGTGACCTGTTCCCGCCGCAAATCGCCGATCAGCTCGCTTTGCTCCAGGATAAAGTCGCGCCATTCGATGGTCGGCTGGCGAAAGCCCAGATTGAAGAGGCGATGGGGGGGCTACCAGTCGAAGCCTGGTTTGACGACTTTGATATCCAGCCTTTAGCGTCGGCGTCAATCGCCCAGGTACATACCGCGCGATTGAAATCAAACGGTAAAGAAGTGGTTATTAAGGTCATTCGCCCGGATATTTTGCCGGTAATTCAGGCAGACCTGAAACTGATTTATCGCCTTGCTCGCTGGGTACCACGCCTGTTGCCGGATGGGCGTCGTCTGCGCCCGACGGAAGTGGTGCGTGAGTATGAGAAAACGCTGATCGATGAGCTGAATCTGCTGCGGGAATCGGCCAACGCGATTCAGTTACGCCGCAATTTTGAAAATAGTCCCATGCTGTATATCCCGGAGGTGTACTCCGATTACTGTAGCCAGAACATGATGGTGATGGAGCGGATATACGGCATTCCGGTTTCGGATGTGGCGGCGCTGGAAAAGAACGGCACCAACATGAAACTGCTGGCGGAACGCGGGGTTAAAGTTTTCTTCACCCAGGTTTTCCGCGACAGCTTTTTCCATGCGGACATGCATCCGGGAAATATTTTTGTCAGCCATGAACACCCTGAAAATCCGCAATATATCGGCATTGACTGTGGTATCGTCGGGTCGCTAAACAAAGAAGATAAGCGCTATCTGGCAGAAAACTTTATCGCGTTTTTTAACCGCGATTACCGAAAGGTGGCGGAGCTGCATGTCGATTCAGGTTGGGTTCCGCCAGATACCAACGTTGAAGATTTTGAGTTTGCCATCCGCACCGTCTGTGAACCTATCTTTGAAAAGCCGCTCGCGGAAATCTCGTTTGGTCATGTGTTGTTAAACCTTTTCAATACAGCGCGTCGATTTAACATGGAAGTCCAGCCGCAACTGGTGTTGTTGCAGAAAACATTATTGTATGTTGAAGGGGTTGGGCGGCAACTTTATCCTCAGCTTGATTTGTGGAAAACGGCGAAGCCGTTTCTTGAGTCCTGGATCAAAGATCAGGTGGGTATTCCGGCTCTCACGCGGGCTCTTAAAGAAAAAGCGCCGTTCTGGGTCGAAAAAATGCCAGAAATACCTGAACTGGTGTACGACAGTTTGCGCCAGGGCAAATATTTACAGCACAGTGTTGATAAGATTGCGCGCGAGTTACAGGTAAACCATGTGCGCCAAAGTCAGTCTCGTTATTTATTGGGAATTGGCGCAACGCTGTTACTGAGCGGGTCATTCTTACTCGTCAACCGCCCTGAATGGGGATTGATGCCTGGCTGGCTCATGGTCGGCGGCGTAGTTGTCTGGCTGGTTGGCTGGCGTAAAACTCGTTGAGATTTTTTTATCGCTCAACGCCGGTTGTGTCACGCAGGTACATATTATCACTCGAGGCAGTACTCAGGCCGCAAGTCAATGTCGTCCCGGTCGTATGTAAAAGTATGTGAATAGGGCGGGCGAAAGCGGTTAACAAAGAGGCAGCGCGAAGGATAATGTGTATAATGCGGCCCTAATAATTCATCATCTATCACAGAGGAACATGTATGGGTGGTATCAGTATTTGGCAGTTGTTGATTGTTGCCGTTATCGTCGTACTGCTGTTCGGCACCAAAAAACTCGGTTCCATCGGTTCCGATCTTGGCGCGTCTATCAAAGGCTTTAAAAAGGCCATGAGCGATGATGATGCCAAACAGGATAAAACCAGTCAGGACGCTGATTTTACCGCTAAATCTATCGCGGATAAGCAAGGCGAAGCGAAAAAGGAAGACGCTAAAAGCCAAGATAAAGAGCAGGTATAATCCGTGTTTGATATCGGTTTTAGCGAACTGCTGTTAGTGTTCGTTATCGGCCTCATTGTGTTGGGGCCGCAACGATTGCCAGTAGCGGTAAAAACGGTAGCGGGCTGGATTCGCGCGTTGCGATCCCTTGCGACAACGGTTCAGAATGAACTGACTCAGGAACTGAAACTTCAGGAGTTCCAGGACAGTCTGAAAAAAGTCGAAAAGGCGAGCCTGGAAAATCTGACTCCCGAACTGAAAGCATCTATGGATGAACTGCGTCAGGCGGCGGAGTCGATGAAACGCACCTACAGCGCTAACGATCCCGAACAAGCGAGCGATGAAGCGCATACCATCCATAATCCGGTGGTAAAAGGGAACGAAACGCAGCATGAGGGCGTCACCCCTGCCGCCGCTGAAACACAGGTGAGCGCGCCGGAACAAAAGCCGGAGCCCGTTAAAGATAACGTGCCTGAGTCGACGGAAACCGCTTCCGTAGCCACGATAGACGCCGAGAAGAAATCCGCTGCGCCTGTTGTCGAATCTTCCCCCTCGTCGAGTGATAAACCGTAAACATGGCTGTAGAAGATACTCAACCGCTTATCACGCATCTGATCGAGTTGCGTAAGCGCCTGCTAAACTGCATCGTCGCAGTACTTCTGATTTTTCTGGCGTTAATTTATTTCGCCAATGATATTTATCATTTAGTCGCCGCACCGCTGATTAAACAGATGCCGCAAGGGGCGACAATGATTGCGACGGATGTGGCGTCGCCGTTTTTTACGCCTATCAAACTCACCTTCATGGTGTCTTTGATCTTATCCGCGCCTGTCATTTTGTACCAGGTTTGGGCCTTTATCGCCCCGGCGCTGTATAAGCATGAGCGTCGTCTGGTCGTACCGCTGCTGGTATCCAGCTCGCTGCTTTTCTACATTGGTATGGCCTTCGCCTATTTTGTCGTATTCCCTTTGGCCTTTGGTTTCCTGACGCATACGGCGCCGGAAGGGGTACAGGTTTCGACAGATATCGCCAGCTATCTTAGCTTTGTTATGGCGCTTTTTATGGCCTTTGGCGTAGCCTTTGAAGTGCCGGTGGCGATTGTGTTGCTGTGCTGGATGGGCATCACCACGCCAGAAGATTTGCGTAAAAAACGGCCTTATATCCTGGTCGGGGCATTCATTGTGGGAATGCTGCTTACGCCGCCAGATGTTTTCTCGCAAACGTTGCTGGCGATACCGATGTACTGCCTGTTTGAAATTGGCGTTTTCTGCTCACGCTTTTATGTCGGTAAGCGACGGACGCGCGACGAAGATAACGAGGCCGAAACCGAAAAGGCCGAGCACACTGAAGACTAAACACAACCGCCCGCCAGGGCGGTTGTCATATGGGGGCAAGCATGTTTGATATTGGCGTTAATTTAACCAGTAGCCAGTTTGCAAAAGATCGTGATGATGTGGTCGCCCGTGCGTTTGCGGCGGGAGTAAAAGGTATGCTACTGACCGGAACGAACATCCATGAAAGTCAGCAGGCGTTAAAATTGGCGCGGCGCTACCCCCATTGTTGGTCGACGGCTGGCGTCCATCCCCATGACAGCAGTCAGTGGTCATCCGCGTCTGAAGACGCCATTATTGCGCTGGCGAACCAGCCGGAAGTCGTCGCTATCGGTGAGTGCGGGCTGGATTTCAATCGCAATTTTTCCACGCCGCAGGAGCAGGAACGTGCCTTTCAGGCGCAGCTACAAATTGCCGCCGAATTGCAGATGCCAATCTTTATGCACTGCCGGGACGCGCATGAGCGATTTCTGGCATTGCTTGATCCCTGGCTGGATAGTCTTCCTGGTGCAATACTGCACTGCTTTACCGGTTCACGCCAGCAAATGCAGGCCTGTGTGGACAGAGGGCTCTATATAGGTATTACCGGGTGGGTTTGCGACGAACGACGCGGGCTTGAGCTACGTGAACTCTTACCGTTTATTCCAGCGGAAAAGCTACTGATAGAAACCGACGCGCCGTATCTGTTGCCTCGCGATCTTACGCCGAAACCAACGTCACGACGCAACGAGCCCGCGTATCTGCCTCACATCCTGGAGCGCATAGCGCTATGGCGTGGTGAAGATCCGCAATGGTTAGCGGCGATGACAGATGCCAACGCCAGAACCTTATTTGAGGTCGTATTCTGAACGATCGCTAAATCTTGCGAAAACCGGTGTTTTTTACGCTCTGCTTCACTTCTTTATTGAGTAAATTAAGCAGTAACATCGAACGCGTTTCGCCATCCGGTTCGGTAAAAATCGCTTTCAGCCCTTCAAATGCGCCTTCCGTGATGATGACGCTATCGCCGGGATAGGGGGTTTCAGGATCGACAACGCCTTCGGGCTTGTAGATAGAAAGCTGATGAATAACGCTGGAAGGCACGATCGCAGGATGCGCGCCAAAGCGCACAAAATGGCTGACGCCGCGCGTGGCGTTGATTGTAGTGGTATGTATCACTTCCGGATCAAATTCAACGAACAGATAATTAGGAAAGAGCGGTTCGCTGACGGAGGTACGTTTTCCGCGTACCATTTTTTCCAGGGTGATCATCGGTGTCAGGCAACTTACCGCTTGTCTTTCGAGGTGTTCCTGAGCACGCTGAAGTTGCCCGCGTTTGCAGTACAGTAAATACCAGGATTGCATAATGACTCTTATCCGCTTGTTCGGGGCGCAAGCATAGCAAAAGCCATGCGCGAAGTTAATTATACACTTCATCCTTTAAGCCGTATCTGGATTAGCGTTGGTTGCCAGAGTTCACGCTAATTTAACAAAAATACAGCATCCCGATGATGAACGCCGTATAATGATGCGCTTACTGAGAGGCTACAATGGACGCCATGAAATATCACGATTTACGCGACTTCCTGACGCTACTTGAGCAGCAGGGGGAACTAAAACGCATCACGCTACCTGTGGATCCTCATCTGGAAATCACGGAAATCGCTGACCGCACGCTGCGTGCCGGTGGACCGGCGTTGCTGTTTGAAAATCCTAAAGGTTACGCCATGCCGGTGCTGTGCAACCTTTTTGGCACGCCAAAACGCGTGGCGATGGGCATGGGGCAGGATGATGTTTCCGCATTACGGGAAGTGGGTAAATTATTAGCGTTTCTGAAAGAACCTGAGCCGCCGAAAGGCTTTCGCGATCTGTTTGACAAGCTGCCGCAGTTTAAGCAAGTGCTGAATATGCCGACGAAACGGTTACGCGGCGCGCCTTGCCAGCAGAAAATCGCGTCTGGCGATGATGTCGATTTAACGCGTCTTCCTGTCATGACCTGTTGGCCGGACGACGCCGCGCCGCTGATTACCTGGGGACTGACGGTAACGCGTGGCCCGCACAAAGAACGGCAAAATCTGGGCATTTATCGTCAGCAGTTGATAGGTAAAAATAAGCTGATTATGCGCTGGCTGTCTCACCGCGGCGGCGCGCTGGATTTTCAGGAGTGGTTAGCCGCGCGTCCGGGTGAACGTTTCCCGGTCTCTGTCGCATTGGGCGCCGATCCGGCGACGATACTTGGCGCCGTGACTCCTGTTCCCGATACTCTGTCGGAGTATGCCTTTGCGGGCCTGCTGCGCGGCACGAAAACTGAAGTGGTTAAATGCCTTTCTAACGATCTGGAAGTGCCTGCCAGCGCCGAGATTATCCTTGAAGGTTACATTGAGCCGGGAGAGATGGCGCCGGAAGGACCGTATGGCGATCATACGGGCTATTATAATGAAGTGGATAACTTTCCGGTCTTTACCGTCACGCATATTACGCAGCGTGAGGATGCCATCTATCACTCCACCTATACCGGGCGTCCGCCCGATGAGCCTGCGGTATTAGGGGTGGCGCTCAATGAAGTCTTCGTGCCTATTCTGCAAAAACAGTTTCCGGAAATCGTCGACTTTTATCTGCCGCCGGAAGGATGTTCTTACCGCCTGGCGGTAGTGACGATGAAAAAGCAGTACGCTGGTCATGCGAAACGCGTCATGATGGGCGTCTGGTCGTTTTTGCGCCAGTTTATGTATACGAAATTTGTTATCGTTTGCGATGATGACGTTAACGCACGCGACTGGAATGATGTGATCTGGGCGATTACCACCCGTATGGACCCTGCGCGGGATACGGTGCTGGTTGAAAATACGCCGATTGACTACCTGGATTTTGCCTCGCCGGTCTCCGGGCTGGGTTCAAAAATGGGGCTGGATGCCACAAACAAATGGCCGGGCGAAACCCAACGCGAGTGGGGTCGTCCTATTGTTAAAGATCCTGAAGTTACCGCGCGTATTGATGCGATTTGGGATGAGCTGGCTATCTTTAAATAACTGAAAGCGGACATCGACATTTCAGGCTGCGGCGACTCGGCTTGAAATGTCGGTATTGACCCGACACCCGACAGAGGGAGCGCATGACAACCTTAAGCTGTAAAGTGACCTCGGTAGAAGCTATCACCGATACCGTATATCGGGTTCGTTTAGTGCCGGACGCGGCGTTTACATTCCGCGCTGGTCAGTATTTGATGGTCGTAATGGACGAGCGTGACAAACGCCCGTTTTCGATGGCCTCAACGCCGGACGAGAAAGGGTTTATTGAATTACACATTGGCGCTTCCGAGCTCAATCTGTATGCAATGGCGGTCATGGATCGAATTCTGAAAGACCGGGAAATCGTCGTCGATATTCCGCATGGCGACGCCTGGCTACGTGACGATGAAGAGCGTCCGTTGATTCTGATCGCGGGCGGTACGGGCTTTTCTTATGCGCGCTCCATCCTGTTGACGGCGTTAGCGCGCAACCCGAACCGCGATGTTACTATTTACTGGGGCGGCCGCGAAGAAAAGCACCTCTATGATCTCTCTGAGCTGGAAGCACTCTCTGTTAACCATCCGAATTTGCGTATTGAACCTGTTGTTGAGCAGCCGGAAGAAGGCTGGCGTGGACGTACAGGAACGGTACTTACGGCGGTATTGCAGGATTATGGTACGCTGGCGGGGCACGATATTTATATTGCCGGACGTTTTGAGATGGCGAAAATCGCCCGCGATCTGTTCTGTCATGAGCGTAACGCGCGGGAAGATCGTCTGTTTGGCGATGCGTTCGCATTTATTTAACTATTTTATGGGACGCAGTAGCGTCCCTTTTTACGTTAGCCTACCTAAAAGTCCTCTTAAATATTAATTAATCGTCAACTATAAAACCTTATGATATTGAATATCTACAGGCTTTGTATTGCGTGTAATAAATTAAGTAATATCATGTCCTGAGGCTATCAATAAAAATAGTTAATTATATATGCTTCATTTATTTTTATAAAAGAAACATAAAATGGAAAGTTAGTTATTTATTTATAAGATGGAGAGTGTTATGAAATTTAAATATGCTTTAACTTCTCTCGCATTATCTGTTGCAATTTTGTCATCAGTACCTTCTACTGCTTTCGCCATCGGCGGCGCCAGCGGCGCTAAAGTGGACTATCAGGTCCAGGGAAAAATTGGCGAAGTTGTTATGAACCCCTATGATATCGCGCCGCTAACCGCCGTTATTCGTAATGGCGGTTACCAGTTACGTGACGTGCATGTACGGATTGTACCCAAAGAAAATGGCCAGGAGATCGCGTATAAAGTTAATAATAAATACCTTTTAACGTATGGCGGTATTCCCGTCTTTGGTCTTTACCCAGATTATGTCAATACCGTTGAAGTTGAATATACAAGAATCCAGGGTAGTAAAACCGAAAATATAAAAGAAAGCTATAAAATGTATGCACCGCCTGCCTATATTGAATCAGCGGGTACAAAAGAAGAACAATCAGCACTCTTTACTATCGATGTTAAAAAGGTTTCCCCAGAATTTAAAGATCGCTTGTATCTTTTGAATAATACGAAAGATAAGTCTGGGAATGGAACGCGTACTGTCTGGAACAACCCTACTGGGGGTGCATTAGAATGGAACTTCACTACAGCTAACGCTATTATCGACACCTCCGGTGATATTCGTTGGTTTATGAATCCAGGTTCAATTTATGATTTAAAGTCAATTTATCGTGCTGGCGTTATGATGGGCTTTAAACAAAACCAGGATGGCGCACTATCGTGGGGCTACGGTCAGCGTTATGTGAAATACGATATCATGGGGCGTGAAATCTTTAACCGCCGCCTGCCGGATAATTATAACGATTTTTCACACTCAATGGATAACGCGGCCAACGGTCACTACTTCCTGCGTGTAGCCAGCTCTAACTATAAACGTCCTGATGGAAAAAATGTTCGTACCGTGCGTGATGTGATTGCCGAAGTTGATCAGAACGGCGTGGTAGTGGATGAATGGCGTCTGTTTGATATCCTCGATCCTTATCGTGATGTGATAATGAAAACCCTCGATCAGGGCGCTGTGTGCCTGAATATCGACGCCAGCCAGTCCGGCCATACGTTGAGCGAAGAAGATCTGGCGGCGCTGGACTCCTCCGACAAATTCGGGGATATCGTGGGTAGTGGGGCTGGCCGCAACTGGGCGCATGTCAACAGCGTCGACTATGACAGTGAAGATGATTCCATCATCATCAGCTCCCGCCACCAGAGTGCGATTATCAAAATCGGCCGCGATAAGAAAGTGAAGTGGATACTGGGTACGCCTGCTGGCTGGAAAGCGCCATTTAATGCCGCAATTCTGACGCCAGTGGATAGCAAAGGCCAAAAAATCGCCTGCCAGGACAGTGGCTGCGAGGGTGACTTCGACTGGACATGGACGCAACATACGGCCTTTAAAATTGATAGTAAGAGTAAAGGCGATATCTTATACCTTTCCGCTTTCGACAATGGCGATGGCCGCGGCTTAGAACAGCCTGCTATGCAGAGTATGAAATACAGCCGCTCCGTGATTTACAAAATCGACCAGAAAAACAAGACAGTCCAACAGATCTGGCAATACGGTAAAGAGCGCGGGAACGAGTGGTTTAGCCCGGTAACCTCTATCACCGAGTACCAGACTGACAAGAATTCTGTGTTCGTGTATTCCGCAACAGCAGGTGGTGCGTTTGATTTGTCGGTAGGCGCATTTACCAGCTTGCCTAATCCGTATCTGGAAGAGTTCAAATGGGGAGAAAAAGAGCCTGTGGTCGAAATGCAAATACATGGTGCGCGTGGATATCAGGCTATGCCATTTAGCCTGACCAAAGCGCTTACTGAGTAGAGCGGGCCATACGGTGAAAAAACCCGCCCCTGACGGGCGGGAAAAACGGCAACTAAACTGTTTCCCGTCATAATTCGCGCAGCCTCTTTGTTGGCTGCCTTTGCTCACCCCGGGCACATAGTTATCTATGTTCCCGGGGATTCGCTCAGTTGCCGCTGCGCTGCAATGCGAGTTATTTAGGGGATATTATCTTTGATTAAACCCGCTCAAACACCGTGGCGATGCCCTGACCCAGACCAATACACATCGTCGCCAGACCAAACTGCGCGTCTTTGCGCTCCATCAGGTTGATAAGCGTGGTGCTGATACGTGCTCCGGAGCAGCCGAGCGGATGACCAAGCGCGATCGCGCCGCCGTTGAGGTTGATCTTCTCGTCTATCTGCTCCATCAATCCCAGATCCTTAATGCATGGCAGGATCTGTGCGGCAAACGCTTCGTTCATCTCAAACACATCGATATCGCTGGCCGACAGTCCCGCTTTTTTCAACGCCAGTTTTGACGCCGGAACCGGCCCGTAACCCATAATTGACGGATCACAACCAACCACTGCCATTGAACGAATACGGGCGCGAGGTTTCAGACCCAGCTCACGGGCACGACTTTCGCTCATTACCAGCATGGCGGCTGCGCCATCGGAAAGCGCGGATGAGGTGCCCGCCGTGACCGTGCCACTAACCGGATCAAATGCCGGACGCAGTGTTGATAGCGCTTCGACCGTGGTTTCCGGGCGGATCACTTCATCGTAGTTAAACTGCTTCAACACGCCGTCTGCATCATGACCGCCAGTCGGGATAATCTCCGTTTTGAATGCGCCAGACTGGGTGGCGGCCCAGGCGCGAGCGTGAGAACGCGCGGCGAACTGGTCCTGCATTTCCCGGCTAATGCCGTGCAGGCGGGAGAGCATTTCCGCCGTTAGCCCCATCATCCCTGCCGCTTTGGCGACGTTGCGACTCAGACCCGGGTGAAAATCCACACCGTGACTCATCGGCACGTGCCCCATATGCTCCACGCCGCCAACCAGACAAACCTGCGCATCGCCGGTCATGATCATTCGCGCTGCATCGTGTAACGCCTGCATCGAGGAACCACACAGACGGTTGACGGTGACCGCCGGTACCGAATGGGGAATTTCTGCCAGCAGCGCGGCGTTACGGGCAATGTTGAAGCCTTGCTCCAGCGTTTGTTGTACGCAGCCCCAGTAAATATCATCGAGGGTCGCCGCTGTAAGCGACGGATTACGCGCCAGCAGGCTACGCATTAAGTGGGCGGAGAGATCTTCTGCCCGCACGTTGCGAAACGCGCCGCCCTTCGAACGGCCCATCGGGGTGCGAATAGCATCGACAATGACAACCTGTTCCATTGTGACTCCTTAAGCCGTTTTCAGAGAACCAACCGGACGGGCTGGTTCAACCGGGGGATAATACGGTTCGTTATGGCGCGCTTTATTACGCAGCCCTTCCGGCACTTCATACAGCGGGCCGAGGTGTTGATACTGCTGCGCCATATCAAGATATTTCGCGCTGCCCTGTGTATCCAGCCAGCGGAATGCGCCGCCGTGGAACGGAGGGAAGCCCAGGCCGTAGACCAGCGCCATATCGGCTTCCGCCGGGCTTGCGATAATGCCTTCTTCCAGACAGCGAACCACTTCGTTAATCATCGGGATCATCATACGGGCGATTATCTCGTCGTCGCTGAAGTCGCGTTTCGGCTGGCTGACACTTGCCAGCAGGTCATCCACCGCGGCATCTTCTTCTTTCTTCGGCTTACCCTTGTTGTCTTCTTTATAGCGCCAGAAGCCCAGACCGTTTTTTTGCCCAAAACGGCTGGCGTCAAACAATGCGTCGATCGCGTCGCGATACTCTTTCTGCATCCGTTGCGGGAAGCCTGCCGCCATTACCGCCTGCGCGTGATGCGCGGTATCAATGCCGACAACATCCAGCAGATAGGCCGGGCCCATCGGCCAGCCGAACTGTTTTTCCATCACTTTATCGACTTTGCGGAAATCCGCGCCGTCGCGCAGCAGTTGACTGAAACCGGCGAAATAGGGGAACAGCACGCGGTTAACAAAGAAGCCGGGGCAGTCGTTGACTACAATCGGCGTCTTGCCCATTTTGCTTGCCCAGGCGACGACTTTGGCAATGGTTTCGTCTGAACTCTTCTCACCGCGGATGATTTCAACCAGCGGCATCCGGTGTACCGGGTTGAAGAAGTGCATTCCGCAAAAGTTTTCCGGACGTTCCAGGGCGCTTGCCAGTTCGCCAATCGGGATGGTAGAGGTATTTGAGGCCAGCACGGTTTCCGGGCGCACTTTCTGCTCGGTTTCCGCCAGTACCGCTTTTTTGACTTTCGGATTTTCGACCACCGCTTCGACAACAACATCTACGCGATCGAAACCGGCATAATCGAGAGTCGGGTGGATGGTCGAAATGACGCCCGCCAGCTTCAGACCGTCGATCTTGCCGCGCTCCAGCTGTTTGTTCAGCAGCTTGGCCGCTTCGGTCATGCCGAGGTTCAACGATTTATCGTTGATATCTTTCATGATAACCGGTACGCCTTTCCAGGCCGACTGGTAAGCGATACCGCCGCCCATAATGCCCGCGCCCAGTACGGCTGCCTGTTTCGGCGTCTCAATATCTTTGGTCAGCTTTTTGGCTTTACCTTTTACATATTGATCGTTGAGGAAGATACCGACCAGCGCACGAGCCTCATTGGTATGCGCCAGCGGAACAAAGCTTTTATTTTCCAGATTCAGCGCTTCTTCACGACCAAAACGCGCGGCGGCTTCAATGGTTTTCACTGCGGTCATCGGCGCCGGATAATGTTTACCCGCCGTTTGTGCGACCATGCCTTTAGCGATGGTAAAGCTCATCGCCGCTTCAATCTTACTGAGTTTCAACGGTTCCAGTTTCGGCTGGCGTTTAGCTCTCCAGTCGAGATCGCCGGTAATGGCCTGGCGTAATACGGCTATTGCGCCGTCGATCAGCTTCTCTTGTTTCACCACGCCATCGACCAGACCGATTTTCAGCGCCTGTTCGGCGCCGATATCTTTCCCGGCGGCAATGATCTCCAGCGCGCTGTCCGCGCCCAGCATACGCGGCATTCGCACCGAGCCGCCAAAGCCCGGCATGATGCCCAGTTTAGTTTCCGGCAGGCCAATACGGAGGTCTGGCGTCGCCAGACGGTAATCGGTGGCCAGCACGCATTCGCACCCGCCGCCCAGCGCATAGCCGTTTACGGCGGCAAGGGTCGGTACGGGTAAATCTTCCAGACGGTTAAAGACGCTGTTAGCGAAATGCAGCCATTGGCTTAACTGCTCTTCGGGGACGAGGAACAGTGAAAGAAATTCGGTGATGTCCGCGCCGACAATAAAGGCCGCTTTATTCGAGCGCAGCAGCAGCCCTTTTAAATCGTGTTGCTTTTCCAGCACCTCAAGCGCCTGGCCGAGGCTGGCGACGGTTGCGGTGTCGAGTTTATTGACCGAGCCTGGAGCATCGAACACCAGTTCGGCGATGCCATCTTCCAGCCAGTCGAGGTACAGGGTGTCGCCTTTATAAAGCATGTCAGTCTCCTGAATCCACAAGGTGATCTGGTCGTACCAGATGAAGCGAAGTGTGTATTTTGTGTTAATAAAATGCAAACAAATGATTAAAGAAATGCCGATGTGATCACGCTCGGCAGAGATCACGCTCTCGTGGGGCGATGTGCTAAGATGCGGGAACTTGAGGTCAAAAAAACAGAAGGGTAAAAAATGGAATCACTGGCCGCGCTCTATAAAAATCATATCGTTACCTTACAAGAACGGACGCGCGATGTTCTGGCGCGCTTTAAGCTGGATGCGTTACTTATTCACTCCGGCGAGCTATTCAACGTCTTTCTCGACGATCACCCTTATCCGTTTAAGGTCAATCCACAGTTTAAAGCGTGGGTGCCGGTAACTCAGGTTCCAAATTGCTGGCTGCTGGTCGATGGCGTCAACAAACCCAAATTGTGGTTTTATCTGCCGGTCGATTACTGGCATAACGTTGAACCGCTGCCAACGTCCTTCTGGACAGAAGAAGTCGAGGTCGTCGCCTTACCGAAAGCGGATGGCATCGGCAGCCAACTGCCTGCCGCGCGTGGCAATATCGGCTATATCGGCCCGGTTCCTGAGCGCGCGCTACAATTGGATATCGCTGCCAGCAACATCAACCCGAAAGGTGTTATCGACTATCTGCATTACTACCGCGCCTATAAAACGGATTATGAACTGGCCTGTATGCGCGAAGCGCAGAAAATGGCGGTGAGCGGTCATCGGGCGGCGGAAGAGGCCTTCCGTTCCGGCATGAGCGAGTTTGACATCAACCTGGCGTACCTGACCGCCACGGGACATCGCGATACCGATGTTCCGTACAGCAACATTGTGGCGCTGAACGAACATGCCGCCGTGCTGCATTACACGAAACTGGATCATCAGGCACCGTCTGAAATGCGCAGTTTCCTGCTGGATGCGGGCGCGGAATACAACGGCTACGCGGCGGATCTGACGCGAACCTGGTCGGCGAAAAGCGATAACGACTACGCCCACCTGGTGAAAGATGTTAACGACGAACAGTTGGCGCTGATCGCTACCATGAAGGCGGGCGTCAGCTATGTGGATTATCATATTCAGTTCCATCAGCGCATCGCTAAGCTGCTGCGTAAACATCAAATCATTACCGACATGAGTGAAGAGGCGATGGTGGAAAATGATCTCACCGGGCCGTTTATGCCGCACGGTATTGGTCATCCGTTGGGTCTGCAGGTACACGATGTGGCCGGGTTTATGCAGGATGATTCCGGTACGCATCTCGCCGCGCCGTCCAAATACCCGTATCTGCGCTGCACGCGTGTGTTACAGCCGCGAATGGTGTTGACCATCGAACCGGGGATTTACTTCATCGAATCGCTGTTAGCGCCGTGGCGCGAAGGGCCGTTCAGCAAGCACTTCAACTGGCAGAAAATTGAAGCGCTCAAGCCTTTCGGCGGTATTCGCATTGAAGATAACGTGGTCATCCACGAAAACAGCGTGGAAAACATGACGCGGGATTTAAAACTGGCGTAATGGACAGTTGGTTAATCCCTGCAGCGCCGGTCACCGTTGTTGAAGAGATCAAAAAAAGCCGCTTTATTACGCTATTGGCGCATACCGATGGCGTAGACGCGGCGAAAGCGTTTGTTGAGTCAGTCAGAGCTGAGCACCCTGATGCGCGCCACCATTGTGTGGCGTGGGTGGCGGGTGCGCCGGACGACTCACAGCAACTGGGCTTTTCAGACGACGGCGAACCGGCGGGAACGGCAGGCAAGCCGATGCTTGCGCAATTGATGGGCTGCGGCGTCGGGGAGATTACTGCCGTCGTCGTGCGCTACTATGGTGGTATTCTGCTGGGTACGGGCGGGCTGGTAAAAGCCTATGGCGGCGGTGTGAATCAGGCATTACGTCAGCTTGCCACACAACGCAAGACGCCATTAACCGAATATACTTTGCAGTGTGAGTACGGTCAGTTGGCCGGAATCGAAGCATTATTAGGACAGTTTGCCGGGAAGATCGTTTCCAGCGATTATCAGGCGTCTGTTCGGCTCAGGGTGGCGCTTCCTTTTGCTCATGTGAATGCATTTTCCACAAAACTGGCGGATTTTAGCCGTGGTTCATTGCAATTGCTAGCGATTGAAGAATAATCCCCACCTCATTTTTAAGAATAAAGGAAGCGGCAGAGATGCATTTTCGCGCCATTACCCGAATCGTTGGACTACTGGTTATCTTATTTTCGGGGACAATGATTCTCCCGGGACTGGTAGCGCTAATATATCGTGATGGCGCAGGAAGAGCGTTCACGCAGACCTTTTTTGTCGCGCTGGCGATCGGTTCCATACTGTGGTGGCCGAACCGTAGGGAAAAGGGCGAGCTGAAATCCCGCGAAGGATTTCTTATCGTGGTGCTGTTCTGGACCGTGCTGGGCAGCGTGGGTGCGCTGCCGTTTATTTTCTCGGAAAGCCCAAACCTCACCATTACCGATGCTTTTTTTGAATCGTTCTCCGGGTTAACCACCACGGGCGCCACTACGCTGGTGGGGCTGGATTCATTACCGCACGCCATTCTCTTTTATCGTCAGATGCTGCAATGGTTTGGCGGTATGGGGATCATTGTGCTGGCGGTAGCGATTCTCCCTATCCTCGGCGTCGGGGGGATGCAGCTCTATCGGGCAGAAATGCCGGGGCCGCTCAAAGATAACAAAATGCGCCCGCGTATTGCCGAGACGGCGAAAACGCTGTGGCTTATCTATGTTTTGCTAACGGTAGCCTGCGCGCTGGCGCTATGGTTTGCAGGGATGCCCGCGTTTGACGCTATCGGACACAGCTTCTCCACTATCGCTATCGGCGGCTTCTCAACGCATGACGCCAGCGTAGGCTATTTTGATAGTCCCACTATTAATACCATCATCGCTATTTTCCTGCTGATCTCCGGTTGTAACTATGGCCTGCATTTCTCTTTATTAAGCGGGCGTAGCCTGAAAGTATACTGGCGCGATCCGGAATTCCGCATGTTCATCGGCGTACAGTTGACGCTGGTGGTAATCTGCACGCTGGTACTGTGGTTCCATAATATCTACGACTCGGCGCTGACAACGCTAAATCAGGCATTCTTCCAGGTTGTGTCGATGGCGACAACGGCAGGGTTTACCACGGACAGTATTGCGCGCTGGCCGCTGTTTTTGCCCGTCTTGCTGCTATGTTCCGCGTTTATTGGCGGTTGCGCCGGGTCAACGGGCGGGGGGTTAAAGGTCATCCGTATTCTGTTGTTGTTTAAACAGGGGAACCGCGAACTCAAACGTCTGGTGCATCCGAATGCCGTTTACAGTATTAAGCTGGGGAACCGGGCGCTGCCAGAACGCATTCTGGAAGCCGTCTGGGGATTCTTTTCTGCCTACGCGCTGGTATTTATCGTCAGTATGCTGGCTATTATCGCTACAGGCGTAGATGATTTCTCGGCTTTCGCCTCGGTAGTGGCTACGCTTAATAACCTGGGACCGGGGCTGGGGGTGGTTGCTGATAACTTCGCCAGTATGAATCCGGTTGCGAAATGGATACTCATCGCCAACATGCTATTTGGTCGTCTGGAAGTATTCACTTTGCTGGTACTTTTTACCCCGACTTTCTGGCGTGAATAATGGAGTAACACGTGAAAACATTGATTCTTTTCTCTACCCGGGACGGACAAACGCGCGAAATTGCCTCTTATCTGGCTTCTGAACTCAAAGAGATGGGGATCTGGGCCGATGTCGTTAATCTGCATCGCGCAGAAGAGCCGGACTGGGATAGCTATGATCGCGTAGTGATTGGCGCGTCTATTCGTTATGGTCATTACCACAGCGCCTTTCAGGAGTTCGTTAAGAAATACGCCACGCGGTTGAACGGAATGCCGAGTGCCTTTTATTCCGTTAACCTGGTGGCGCGTAAAGCTGAAAAACGGACGCCGCAGACTAACAGCTACGCGCGTAAGTTTTTAATGAGCTCTCCGTGGCGACCTGACTACTGTGCCGTCATTGCAGGCGCGCTTCGCTATCCCCGCTATCGCTGGTATGACCGTCTGATGATCAAGCTTATTATGAAGATGTCGGGCGGCGAAACGGATACCAGTAAAGAGGTGGTGTACACCGACTGGGAGCAGGTTACGCACTTTGCCCGTGAAATAGCCCATTTAACCAACAAATCGTCGGCAAAATAAACGCAAAGAATAAAAAGTGCGCACTCAGAAAATTATTTTAAATTTCCTCTTGTCAGGCAGAAATAACTCCCTATAATGCGCCACCACTGACACGGAACAACGGCA
>NZ_JBGDVS010000015.1:0-91907 GCF_046551635.1 Salmonella sp. SAL04157 | reverse complement strand
CTGTTAGGGCGCGGCTGGTAAGAGAGCCTTACAGGCGCATCTGAAAAACCTCCGGCTATGCCGGAGGATATTTATTTATGTGCATAGATGAGTTTTCTGTGTAGCGCACAGCTCCTGACGGTAAAGCACTACATCGACACAATAGCGGGTTTCACTGGCAGCACACAATCAAATCTGACAGTCGGCTTCGAGCGAAATATAGTCATTCGGAGTACATAGTTTACCTCCTGAGAGCCCATGAAACTGTCCGCTCCTTTCAGAGTGACATTATCAATATGGGTAGAAAATAACGGCAGGCGTTAAGCCCACCATAACTCACCGGAAAAAGTCATCTACCGAATCGCTCCACTCATGGCCGGACACAGACCATACCTTGTTTATTGGAGGAGGAAATCCGCTTCTGCAGTACCCATTTTTCCCCACGAAATCGAATGCTCCATGCGGATATCCGTTGATAAGGAGCACGCACTTCTGACTGTCTTCTGACCAGCCGATTTTAACGTCAGAAGGAATGTGACCGTCTGAAATATCCTCGACATTGTAGATATGCACTGCATCCTGAATCGGGTTTCCTTCAACGGATTCATCGAGCGCGTAGAAATACCCGGTCTGGCCGTCATCTTCAAATACGGCGGCCAGCATCCCCTCAGGAGCCTGGCTTTTTATTATCTGCGCTTCTCCAGTAATGAGCTGAGCCTGCACCGTCACTAAAATCGTCATACCGATTACTCTCCTTTCCCTGGTTGTTTGGTTAGGCTGCTTTCTAACTGACAAACAATCTATCATAATATCCCTGTGATGAACTAATTCGCTGATCTTCAACCACTTTGTTGACACATAATTGCTTTAGAAAGGTCGGCTTCTGCACAGAGCTGCTGTTGCAGCCCTGACGACCCTATACTTCAATTGATTCAGGGATTTCGAACGCATCATCGGCTTCAATGCCCAAATATCGGACAGCGCTTTCCCGTTTCTTATGGCCCACAGTAGTTGGATCACCCAGAGACTCTTGGTTTTCTTGTAGATCAGGTGAGGTTTTGTTCTTCTCATGGAATGTGTGCCGTAAAGCGAAGCTTCGAGACCAGGCTTTTCTACCCATCCATGAAAAATTCGGTTGTATTGCCGGGTTGATATGTGCTGATTAGTTCCGACTCGAGACCGAAACAAGAAGTCTTTGCTATGAAAATTGCCAGGCATCTATCAAAGCAGCAACAGCTTCTCTTGTCCCTTTGGTTATTTCAAATTGCACAGGGCTACCGGTTTTTGAAACAGAGCCACCATATGCAACATCAGATACTTTGAGTTTGACCAGATCACAGCCTGGTAGTTTACTGTCCAGGGCCATATTGAACAGAGCTAAATCACGCGTTTTACCTTCCTGTTCAAGCCGGATTCGGATCCCCCAGATATGAGATATCTGAAGTGACCTTTTTTGGCCGATGATACGGTCTTTGTTCCACGGTGACGTGTTCATACTCAACTCTCCTGCAATGTGGGAGATTAATGTGGGAGATTTAAGTATGGTTGTTCCTTATGTGCGCTAAACGGAAGGAGGAAAAAAGCCCCCTGTCATAAACAGAGGGCTATAGGCGGCTTATTTAACCGTTTCAATTTTTGGCGGCTGCCAGGTACCATCCAGAATTGGTTGTTCCCCCCAATATGCTCGGATATAGAGTGACAGGTTGCCGTCAGGTGCCGGCAGCCAGTTATTCACTTTATCCTCAGAAGGGCGCTTTTTGCTCACGTAGAGGGTCAGTGAACCGTCTTCGTTATACTTCAGGTTTTTATTTTTCGTCCCCAGCGAATAACGGTTCAGTTCATTTGGGCTGAACAGATGCTTGCTGTTGTAGAGCGTAAGTGACCAGAAGCCCTTCACCGGCGGAAGCCCGCCTTTCGGGAAGGTTACCGTGTAGTCATGCTCACCTGAAAGCTGCTTACCTGTGGCATCATTGTCGGTGTAGAAATACTGCGTTTCGTCCGGCTTGTTGTCGAACATATTAGATTTGGACGTACCGGTACGGTTGTAGTAATCCACACCAAACTCGGCGTTATTTTTTGAACGGTTCCAGCCGTTGCCTGCAGGCACACCGTTGTTCTTCCATTTAAAGAAATCCGCGATGACGGTTTTGTCCGTCTCGACAGCGGCTGCATCCATCCATTTACGGATTTCCGGGTTTTTCTTGCCAGCGTCTACCAGATGGCGGAACTGCGCATACAGGGCCTCTTCACCCGGAAGTGGCGGTACTTTTTCCAGCACGTTAGCGAACTGGTCAAAGAATTTTTCCGGAACGACCCAAGGCGTTTCTCCGGCGCTGGCATCCGGTTTATCACCGATCGCCGGGATTTTGGAGTACTCATAGGATTTCATCTTGCCATCAAATTGACTCAACGGATAAGTCATCACTTCTTTGATGGGCGCTTGAATCGCCCTGCGATCTTCCGGCGTATCATCCATCTGAATACGGGGAATGACGTTCGCCATTTCTGTCGAAGACTGAATTACGCCGTTAAAGCCTTTTGGCGTTTCACCTTTCCAGTTGGGACCCACGAGCAAATAGAAACCTGGCTTCGTTCCATAGGGTTTACCCACATTACCAATCTGATCGGTACGGGCATCATAGATGGCATAAACCCAGAATCGGTCGCCAAAATCCGGCACCTGGATAACGACAGGCTCTTTATCCAGCTCAAAGAAGCCAAGTCCGTAGGCTACGTCCTGGTTCGGGCAGGTAACGAAGGTCTCTTCCGGTTTGATGTAGTCGGTGAGCATGCTGAGTTGACCCATCGGCGCAACCGGAACCATCCCACCGTTAAGCGCCGGGTATGGCGCTTTGGTGATGGTTTCACGGCGGTTGAACTGGTTCACCATCGGCCAGCCCCAGAGGTAGGCCTGCTGTGCAATGGCCTTCACATAGCTCTCCGGCATCGTGACATCCGGTGACGGTTGCTTCAGCTCATCAAACTTGGTCGGATGCGGGATCGTCAGTGGCGCGCTCTGGGCAAAGGCTCCGGCGCTGAGCGTCAGAGCAGTCAACATCGCCAGGTGTTTCATTTTCATCTTATGTCTCACTGTTATTTATTGGTCTGAACCAGATCGTCCGGCACCCAGGTCTGGTCATAGAAACCGTCTTCGGTACCATAAAGTCGTAATGCCACGAGGAAATTACGGCCAGAAACGGTTTTAATAAACGCGCTGTCGGCGACACCTTCTGGTTTATTCGGCCCAAACCACAGGTCAATAGAACCATCTTTATTCTTGGGAATGTTGTAATAGCCATTGGTCGACGGCAGTAACTGGTCAGTTTCCGGCATGGTACCGTCGGTGATGTTATAAGCGGTGACCGCCCAGAACAGCGCCGCTGGCGGGTTTGGCGGCAAATGGAGCTTGTAAGTGTTGCTTCCATCAAGGAACTTGCCGGTATTGTCCTTGACCGCATACGGATATTTAGACCCCGCCCCCGTGGTGTGCATCACCATTGCCGCGGCGCTGGAATAGGCAATCTGGAAAAATGCTGCGCGCTGATTGGCATCAAGCGTGCCGTACTGCATCCACTCCGCTGTTGCTCCCGCCCATGAGTTTTCCCACTGGCGGTCCTTGTAATACAACTGGCGTTGATCGTCCCGGCCCACCTGGCGACGCGCAAGGATCATGCGTGGCGCGGTCTCGACGGCTTTTTTCAGCATCTCTTGCTGCTTCGCCGTTGGGTTGAACGGTTTGCCTTTCACCATCCCAATGCTCAGTAACGCGCTGCGTGTTTCTTCCGGGATTGCCGTCAACGGCTCATAGTCCACGAAGGTTTTCAGTTTCTGCCAGTAGCTGGCGTCGGTCGGGTACATCATATTGACACGCTTACCGCTGGCGTCCGGGAACTGCATCGGTTTGACTTCTTTTTCAACATCCCACAGCGGATAGACGCGCGTTGTTTCCGCGCTTTTCACCGCCGGAACCGGATCAGGCTTCCCGTCACCTTTGCCCATAATGGTTCTGAAGAACAGGAACACATTGTAGGTCGAGGATTTAAACGCGTAGTACCCCTGAGGCACCGGCCCGTCGTAGTCCGGGGGCAATAACAGGTACAGCCCGCCACGAGCACGATCCGGACCAATAGCGCCCACATCGGTAATGGTTTTCTGGAAGAAGTCGGTAAACATGCCAATCACGTTCGGTGGCGCTTTGATGACCAGCGGACCGGTTTCTTTCAGATCCAGGTAGCTCATTGAATAGATAACGTCACCGTTCGGCGTTGGCACCACGGCGCGGCTGTCCATCCGCTCTTTCCAGATAGGCAGGACATTATAGCCTTTGCCAAATGCCGCCTCTGAACCATCGCGCAGGCCAATAGTGTTCAACAGCGGCAACGTCTGAATATAGGCCTGGATCGCGTCCTGATAGTAAAGTTCATCGCTGAGCGACTGTGCTTCTTCCTGAGGAAGCCAGTTGCCATTATTGAGTTGTTTCATTAGCGGCGATTGTGGGGCGTCGACTGCAGCTGCGGGCTGAGACACCATAAGTGCCAGCAAAACCGCGCTGGTGATGACTTTAACTTTCATAAACCTTTCCTGAGTGAGTAGGACGAATAATCAGAGGTAAAAATGGCTTCCAGAGTAGTAATTGTGGGTGTGATCTGACATCAAAAAGGGAACCCATTTAAGAATAGTCAAATCTGCAAAAATATAATCTTTATAATTGGTTATTTATAAGTTACTGAAATTATTGCGAATGCATCATTTGGTTATATCATGCGTTTTTTTCGGTGCGGCGTTGGATGGCGTCAATACGGGATTTGAGCAATGACGGTTTCGCAGATTGCAAGACATTGCAGATGTGAACTACTGGTCTATGCTCAGAAAATACAAGATCTGCCGACCGGCTGGTTGCTTGAATAATAATGATAATTTCACATTACTCGGTGGTGGGTATGAATAAGCTTGTGCTCGCAATTATCTCGACGATGTTATCGATTATCTCGTTTTATTCTCTTGCCGCAGAACCCCGTCAGGAATCCACCGACGCAGAGCGAGCCCGTACGGTTTATATCTTCCATCAACCGATTGTGATGCTGCAGGCGAAATTTGGCCTCACTACGCCGGAAGAACGGGTGTTACGTATTCGAAATACCTTACGCAACTTCACAAAGGCGGATGTGAATGAGCCGCTAAAAATCGTTCCTGTGACCCGCTATAACCAGCAGGGACGGCTTATCGTGATGAATGGCAAACCGGTCCTGCTGCTGGCACAGACCTGCCTGTCAGATTAGGTTTAGGTCTGTGCCATAGTTGTGTCAGGTCAAATCTGAGCTAATACACAAATGATTAGCGAAATCAGTTAAACCAGCCGCTTGCCTTTTTCTCACGGGCTTTACCTTCGCTTTGCAGCAGATCGCGACCGCCTTCAGATAGATTTCTGTTTGCATCAGCATGAGATTGAATAACATCTGTCTGGGCAGCTTTACTTTTCAGCTCTTGATCGATGAATTCATTTTCTCTTTTTACCCGGGCCTCTTCCCTGGCCAGCGCCAGTTTTTGTTTCTGAATTTCTAAACGACGAAGCTCATCTTCGTAGCTTTGATCGCGCGCTTTATCTTGCGCGGCTTCCGCTGCCAATTTTGCTTGCCGTGCTTTCCGTTCAGCTTCTGCCGCTTTTGCTCGCTGCTTAGCAACCGCGGCCGCATTGGCTTGCCTTTGTCTTTCCTGTTGAGCCTCTTGATCTCGTTTGGCTTGCAGAGCATCACGTTGTCTGTTTTCTTCATTTTTTCCTTGCTGTTCAGCCTGGGCTACCGCCGCAAGCTGATCCTGCAAAGAAGAAGATAAAACCGAGCCGCTTAGGGTGAATAAAACAGTGGCTAAAATAACTTTCTTCATAAAATCTCCTGATAGTTAGCTTTTCTCAGGACATTTCGTATTGGGTTGAATTCGCGTTTCGTTATCTTTGGTCGATATCACCATCGCCAGACCGGTGGTAAATTGGCACGTTTTTCCAACCTGGGTGGAGGTATAAACCTTCGTTCCTTCTTTGTAAGTCAAAGATACAGCTTCAACTAACGTTTTATCTTTAACTAATGAACCCGCCGCTGCGCCAACGGCTCCGCCGCCAACCGCGCCGGCAGTAGTACCCAAACCGCTACCTGAACCCATGTTATGACCAGTAACGCCGCCCGCTACAGCCCCAAGAATTGCGCCGAAGGTCTGAGCGGTTTTTTTATTGGCGGTGTTATCTACGGCAACTTTCGCTGGCAAAACAGAGATAATATTGACGGTCTTTGTTTCTTGCTTCGCGTTTAACTGCCCGGTTTGGTAAACATCTGCGGCATAGTCATCCGCATTGGACTGGCATCCGGCAAGAGAAAAAGAGGCAAACAAAACCAGAGGCAAAGCATTTTTTTTAAAATTCATCACAATTCCTTGTTTAGGTAATAACGCAAAAAGGAATGTATTTAAGACTAATCTTAAAAAAAGTAAACTATCGTTTCTTGTAGTTGATTGTTTTTTTAGACTAAAAAACAAAGCATTAGATAGTACGATGCTTTGTTTTTATCGGTTCATGCTAAGCCAGGGAAGGGAAAACAGAGTTCTGGATAACACAGTAAGCCTGTGACGATAATATCGCCAACGGATAACAGCTTAACGTTGTCCCGGCGTGGTGACAGAAAGCGATGACTGTTGCGCTTCTTTTTTATCCTGATGGTGCTGCCAGGCGCCGATAGAAGAGTAGACGAAACGTCCAAAGAAGAAGAGAAAACTGATAAGCAGTACGATACGGGTCATGCGAGTGTTAAATCGATGTCGTTTTCGCATACTGTTGGCCTGACTCACAAAGGGTTCCTTAACGTTGGCCCAGCGATATGGGCGGGATCAGGCTGGGTTCTTCAAGGGTATTATCAAGGCGAAGAACGTAACAAGCCTGCGTTCACTCTACATTAAGGCATACTGCGAACCGATGGTCAATTCCTCTTAATGTAAAATTGCGTCAGTTGATTTATCTTATATTGTTATGGAAGATAATTTTAGTATTTACATTAATAATAAATTAATGATAACAAAGAATAAAAAGACGAATAAAGGCGGCAGGAGAAAGGTAATAATTGACTTAAATCAAATGTTACTTTTGTTTAATAATTACAATCGATGACTATCGTGTGATGTATATCGCATCATCAATTTAAAGTCAGGTGGGATGCCTGTCTGTTAACGCCCCTTTGGGATTGGGGGGTTCTGCTGAGCATCTATGAAACTAAATAAAACTTATATAAATATCAGAGATAAATGGTGGGGACTACCGCTCATTCTCCCTTCGATTTTACTACCTGTTTTAAGTAGCGCAAATACTTATGCGCTTACCAGCACTGGAAATGTGGTTCTTTTTTACCTGCCGTTAGCTTTTATGCTTAGCCTGATGCTCTTTTTCGGCTGGGCAGCACTGCCGGGCATTGTGCTTGCTATCTTCTGGCGCAGATACCCGCAGACAGGTCTGTATGAAACCCTTTCTGTGACGATGCACTTTATCATTACTATCGTGCTAAGTTGGGGCGGCTATCGTGTCTTTTCCCCCCGGCGAAATAATGTTTCCCACGGCGACGCCCACCTGTTGTTTCAACGAATGTTCTGGCAGGTATTTTGTTCAGCAACATTATTTCTGGTCATCTACCAGTTTGCCGCTTTTGTTGGCATGTACGAAAGTAAAGCCAGCCTGATGGGGGTAATGCCCTTTAATATCAACACGCTGATTAATTACCAGGCGTTACTGGTCGGTAACCTTATCGGCGTGCCATTGTGCTATTTTATTATTCGTACTCTCCGCAATCCGCTGCACCTGCGCGGGTATTATCAGCAATTAAAGCTACAGATTGATAGCAAGGCCACTAAAAAAGAGATCGTTATTTGGCTGGCCGTATTGACTACACTAATGTTTATACTGTGTATGCCATTGACTGATAATAGCTCAATATTTAGTACTAACTATACACTTTCGTTATTATTGCCGGTCATGCTGTGGGGCGCGATGCGCTATGGTTATAAGTTTATTTCAATTATCTGGGCCGTCGTGCTAATTACGTCAATTCATTATTATCAGCGTTATATGCCCTGGTATTCAGGTTATGATACGCAATTAGCGATTACCTCTTCGAGCTATCTGGTTTTTTCTTTTATTGTTAATTATATGTCTGTACTGGCCACGCGCCAGCGCGTAGTGAGTGGTCGCGCACGGCGGCTGGCCTATCTTGACCCGGTTGTACATCTTCCCAATTTACGTGCGTTAAACCGCGCGCTCCAAAATGCGCCCTGGTCTACGATCTGTTTTTTACACGTGCCGGGTCTGGAGCTATTGGGTAAAAATTATGGCGTCATGCTACGCATCCAGTATAAGCAAAAGCTCTCTCACTGGATTACGCCGATGTTGGCCTCAAATGAGTGTGTCTACCAGATGTCAGGGCACGACCTGGTGCTGCGTCTTAATACAGAGGCGCATCAGCAGCGTATTGAAGCGCTGGATAAACATATTAAGCAGTTTCGGTTTATCTGGGACGGACTGCCGCTACAGCCGCCTGTCGGCGTGAGCTACTGCTGCGTGCGTTCTCCGGTTAGCCACCTTTATCTTTTGCTGGGCGAATTAAGCACCAGTTCCGATCTTTCGTTGACGACTAACGCGCCGGAGGATTTACAGCGGCGTGGCGCAATGCACCTGCAGCGCGATTTGAAGGGCAGAATTGCAATGATGAATCGGCTGCAACAGGCGTTGGAGCACGATCATTTTTTCCTGATGGCGCAGCCTATTTTCGGTGTTCGTGGGGACGTTTACCATGAAGTTTTACTGCGACTCAGGGATGACAACGGCGACGTTATCAACCCGGACAATTTTTTACCCGTGGCGCATGAGTTTGGTTTGTCTTCCGCTATCGATCTTTGGGTGATTGAAAACACGCTGCGGTTTATGGCGGCCAGCCGGGAATATATGCCCGCGCATCGTTTTGCCATTAATCTGTCGCCAACATCGGTATGTCGCGCCCGTTTTCCTGCAGAAGTTAAGCAGTTGCTTAAACAATATCAGGTTGAACCCTGGCAACTGGTTTTTGAGGTAACGGAAAGCAATTCTCTCACCAATGCTGAGCAGGCGCAGTTGACGCTGGGACAGCTACAGCAGTTTGGCTGTCAGATAGCGATTGATGATTTCGGTACAGGCTACGCCAGCTATGCGCGGCTGAAAAACGTTAACGCCGATATTCTTAAAATTGACGGCAGTTTTATTCGCAATATAGTGTCAAACAGTCTCGATTATCAGATCGTGGCTTCTATTTGTCATTTAGCGCGAATGAAAAAAATGCAGGTCGTCGCGGAGTATGTCGAGAGCGAAGAAATACGAAGCGTCGTGCTGTCGTTGGGGATCGACTATCTTCAGGGATATTTAATTGGCGAGCCGCAGCTATTATCTGAGATTCAGTAAAGGCAGACGCCGCGGCGCGGCGTCTGATCCACAATTTACGCGGCGATCTCCGGCGAGCTTTCTTCCTCAATATTGAGACGCCAGCCAGTTACCGCTTCCCAGTACTGCTGTTCTTTTTCCAGATCAAGCAGTACCAGCGCATTCTGGCTGAACCAGTCATGCGGAAAACATAACGTCCAGTGGCTGTCATCGGTCGTTAGCCGCAGCGTCGGCGGCGTGGTGGTCGCCTGTCGCTGATTGTTCAGTAATACGCCCAGCCGAAGTAGCTGAATTAACGGCAGATACTGTTTTTTCTTAAACAGCGTAAAGCGGGGCATATCATCCAGTTTTATGGCTTTACGATGATAACGCACCAGCGTCGCCATCATCATTTGCTGCTCCTGATTAAAGCCGGGCAAATCGCTGTGTTGCAGAATATAAGCCGAATGGCGATGTAAACCGCTGTGATTAATATTCAGTCCAACCTCATGCAGCATTGCCGCCCAACGGAGCAACGCTTCAAGCTGCGGATGCGCCAGTTTTGGCTGCTGGGCCTGCCACTGCTCGTACATCTGCATGGTGGTTTCCAGCACGCGTCTGGCCTGTTCTCTGTCAATGTTGTATTGATTGGCCAGACTTTTTGCGGTACGGCTGCGAACATCCTGATGGCGGAAGCGGCCTTCCATTTCATACAGCACGCCTTCGCGCAATGCGCCGTCGGAAAGGCGAAGCTCGCGGATAGCCAGAGCATCAAAAACGCCGCACAGAATCGCCAGGCCCGGCACAAAGACCGCTTTTCGTTCTTCAGACAGACCCGGCAGGCTGAGCGCATTAAAGGAGCGGTGCTTCAACACTTCTGACTTCAGTTTATCGAGGCGCTCCGGCGTAATGAAGCCATCTTTCTCACCCAGCGCCAGGAGAACTTCATGAGCGGCCTTAATCGTACCGGAAGCGCCCATCGCCACGTTCCAACCCTGAATACGATACTGCCAGGTTAAGGTTTCCAGTTTTTGCGCTGCCGCCATTCGGGCGCGCTGGAAGTTTTCTTTATTGATAACGCCGCCGGGAAAGTAGAGCTGCGCGAAGCTCACGCAGCCCATACGACGGCTTTCAACCAGCCTGGGTTCGAAGTTTTCGCCAATGACCAGCTCTGTTGACCCGCCGCCGATATCGATCACCAGCTTGCGGCCTTTTTCCGGCTGCGTATGTTCTACGCCCATAAAAATCAGGCGCGCTTCTTCGTTACCGGAAATAATCTCTATCGGGTAGGGAATAACCTTTTCCGCGCGTTTGAGAAAATCAGCGGCATTTTGCGCCTGACGTAACGTATGGGTGCCTACGATACAGACGCTGGAAGGGGAGAAACCTTGTAAGCGTTCAGCAAACAACGACAGACAGCTAAGCCCTCGTTCCATGGCTTCTTCGCTGAGTTTGTTATCCGCGCCCAGCCCGTCCGCCAGATGGACGCGCTGTTTTAAGCGCCCGATAATCTGCATTGCGCCGTCAACCACGCGGGCAATGACCATATGAAAGCTGTTTGAGCCGAGATCGACCGCAGCGAACTCCTGCGGGCGAGGGGATTTATCGTAAATTGGCATAGCGTTAGTCTGGTTGCTCGAGTGATTTGATGTAGTCATAAATTGCCAGCTGCGCCTGAACTTTACGGCGATTGCCGCGCGGCACGTAGCGGTTGCTGAGTTCTTTATCGATAAAACGCGCTTTTACCGTGTCGCTAAACAGAATGTCAATGATATCCAGGACGCGTTGTTTAAGCCGCGGGTCGAGGATAGGCGTAGCGACTTCGATACGGTAGTCAATATTACGCGTCATCCAGTCAGCTGAAGAGAGCCAAACTTGCTTATCACCGCCGTTTTCGAAAATATAAACCCGATCGTGTTCCAGATAGCGATCCACGATGCTAATCGCGCGAATATTATCGCTAATGCCTTCCAGCTGCGGAATAAGAGAACACATACCGCGCACCAGCAGATTGACCTGGACGCCCGAACCCGACGCGGCGTATAGCCTGTCGACCAACCCTTTATCGACCAGGTTGTTAAGCTTTAACGTAATCCCTGACGGTAAGCCTTGCTGGGCATTGGCGATTTCACGATCGATCATCTCATACAGCAGACGCCGTGAGTTTTGTGGAGAAACCATCAAATAATCGAAAGTGACCGGGCGATAGGGGTTTTCAATAAAATTAAAGACCCGACGCACTTCATTGGTAATGCGCGCATCGGCGGTCAGCAGCGAATAATCGGTATACAGCCGCGCTGTTTTTTCGTTGAAGTTACCGGTGCCGATATGCGCATAACGCACCACGTCATCGCCCTCTTTTCGTGAGATGAGGAAGAGTTTGGCGTGAATTTTCAGCCCAGGCGCAGAGAAAATAACATGGACGCCCGCTTCGGTTAACCGCTTGGCCCAGTGAATATTCGCCTCTTCATCGAAGCGCGCCTGCAACTCCACCACCACGGTGACTTTTTTGCCGTTATGGGCGGCATGGATCATCGAGTCAATAATGCGCGAGTCTTTCGCTACGCGATAAATATTGATTTTGATCGCCAGCACGCTTGGGTCAAACGACGCCTGGCGCAGCAGTTCCAGTACATGTTCAAAGGTGTGATAAGGATAATAGAGCAGCACATCACGTTCGCGAATCGCGTCAAAACCGTTACGAAACTTCTCTTTATCAAACCAAAGATGGCGTAACCGCGGTAACGGTTTATTGACCAGGTTGGCTTTACCGACATTCGGAAAATTAATAAAGTCTTTAAAATTGTGGTAGCGCCCGCCGGGTACGATTGAGTCATACCGGGAGATCGTCAGTTTTTCCCGCAGCACGTCGACCAGCGCGGCGGGCATATCGCGTTGATAGACAAAGCGCACAGGTTCAGCAGTCAGGCGCTGCTTCAGGCTGGAAGACATCAGCTCCATCAGACTGGATTCCATCTCATGCACCAGGTCATATTCGGCATCGCGGGTCATTTTCATCGAATAGGCATTAAGCGCGTCATAGTCGAAGAACCCTTTAAAAATGTCATCCAGGCAGTAGCGCAGAATATTATCCAGAAGAATCATCGGCTTGCGTCTGCGCGGTGTCTCCGGCGGCAGATTAACGAAGCGTGGGACTTTGTCGGACGGTATCTCCAGCAGCGCATAGTTGATGGTATCGCCGCGGATAATCTCCACCGCCAGATAGGTGTAATCATCTTTTAAAAACTGAACAAGATCCGTCTCCCGGTTAATGAGAATCGGGGTAATATGCTGGCGCAAATAGTGCTTAAAATAGTGGCGCAACCAGCTTTGTTGGTTCACCGAGAGCTGACGCTCGTTGATCAGAAAGATTTGATTACGCGCCATTTCCAGCAGTAATTCGTTGTACAGGCCGTCGAACTCCTGGTCTGCTTTCAACACGCGGGACTGAATTTTGCCTAACAAATGGCGTGAATGAGAATTTGAACCCTGTTCTTCGCTGATAATAATGCGTCGTTTCAGTTCAGCGAAACGCACTTTGTAGAACTCGTCGAGGTTATTAGAATAGATTCCCAGGAACCGCATCCGCTCAATCAACGGGTTGGATTTATCCGCTGCTTCCTGTAACACGCGTTCGTTAAATGCTAACCAGCTCAGTTCTTTCTCGATATATAGCTTTTCCTGACCCATTACTACCTATACTCCGTTTTATTCACGGGACACTGCCTGATGATTATGGCGAGCATTACGCGTTAATGTCCAACTGCGCCAGAAAAATATGACAATAAACTGATAGCATAAAGGAAGGGAAAAGAGTAGGCCGGATAGGCATTTATGCCGCCATCCGGCAAGCAGACGCAGTCCTGTTCGATGACGTATTATTCGTCAGACGCATAACCTTGCGGCGGCAGACGACGCCCGTCCAGCCAGGCGGCGTTATCGCGCATCTTTAGACGCCCCTGCGCAAACCAGCCAATCACCAGCGGATAAATCGCATGTTCCTGAGTTTGTACGCGTGCGGTGATATCATCTTCGCTGTCGTCGGCAAAAACCGGCACCTTCGCCTGGAGAATGACCGGGCCGCCGTCGAGTTCGTCTGTCACGAAATGCACCGAGGTACCGTGCTCCTCATCGCCGTTTTCCAGCGCCTGGCGATGGGTATGCAACCCCGGATATTTTGGCAGCAGGGAAGGGTGAATGTTCAGCAGACGCCCGTAGTAGTGCGCGACAAACATCGGACTCAGAATACGCATAAAACCGGCCAGCACGACCACATCGGGCGCATACGCGTCTATCTTGCGAATCAACTCGCGATCGAAGGCGTCGCGGCTGTCAAACCGATCGGCAGTCAGCGCTTGCGCCGGAATGCCGGCTTCTCTGGCGCGTTCAAGGCCGAACGCGTCGGCCTTATTGCTGAATACTGCCCTGAGGGTGCCTTTAATTTTCTTCGCTTCGCAGGCATCGATAATCGCCTGTAAATTGCTTCCATTGCCGGAAATCAGCACCACAATATTCATTATTCAATAACCACACGCTGTTCGGAATCAGAGGCTTTGATGATACCGATTTTCCATGCGTTTTCACCTTTCTCGTTTAGCAGAGCAAGCGCTTTGTCCGCTTCCGGAGCGGAGAGCGCAATCACCATGCCGACGCCGCAGTTAAAGGTACGGTACATTTCATGTCGGCTGACATTACCGGCGGTTTGCAGCCAGGTAAAGATGGCGGGCCACTGCCATGACGACTCATTAATTACCGCCTGGGTATTCTCCGGCAGAACGCGCGGAATATTTTCCCAAAAGCCGCCGCCGGTGAGGTGGGCGATAGCGTGCACATCGATGTTTTCAATCAGTTCCAGAATCGATTTTACGTAGATACGGGTCGGTTCAAGCAGATGATCGGCCAGCGGCTTCCCTTCCAGCAGAGTGGTTTGTGGGTCGCAGCCGCTAACGTCAATAATTTTCCGCACCAGCGAATATCCATTCGAGTGCGGGCCGCTGGAGCCGAGCGCAATCAGCACGTCGCCTTCGGCAACCCGGGAGCCGTCGATGATTTCTGATTTTTCGACTACGCCGACGCAAAAACCCGCCACATCGTAATCTTCGCCGTGATACATGCCCGGCATTTCCGCCGTCTCGCCGCCGACCAGCGCGCAGCCGGATTGCAGGCAGCCTTCGGCAATACCGTTGATCACGCTGGCGGCGGTATCGACATCCAGTTTACCCGTGGCATAGTAATCGAGGAAAAACAGCGGTTCCGCGCCCTGAACGACCAGATCGTTTACGCACATCGCCACCAGATCAATACCGATAGCGTCGTGACGCTTTAAGTCCATCGCCAGGCGAAGTTTGGTGCCTACGCCGTCAGTGCCGGAAACCAGTACCGGTTCACGATATTTTTGCGGCAACGCGCACAGCGCACCGAAACCGCCCAGACCGCCCATAACCTCCGGGCGGCGAGTTTTCTTCACTACGCCTTTGATTCGATCAACCAGAGCGTTACCCGCATCAATATCGACGCCGGCATCTTTATAGCTAAGAGAGGTCTTATCGGTCACTGCCTGGTTCCCCACGTTTTTTCTTGCGGTAAAAGTTAAATTCGGCGCAATTCTAACAGGGAAAGCAAACGTTTGCGAGCGTGGTCTGCGCCCTGGATATCCGGGCGATTTTTTTGGCATGGTTTCGGTCGCTGCTTGAAAATTTCTCTGTTGGTAAAAAAGAAAAGGATATCCAGCACTTGGTTTACGACAGGTGGTCTGGACAGGCCATTCATCCTTAAAATTGCTAAGATTCAAACGGTTGTTAGCCTTTATCGCCTGTTTCAACGTGAGTGATTTATACTCACTTTTCCGCTATCAGCGCTTTTGGTTGATCCAGGTCAAGCATACATTGTGTTGCGCCAGAGAGGAAAAGCGGTATAATCCGGCGATTTTTTTGTGGTTGCCAGTCATCTGAGGATAGGAGAAGAGTATGAAGATCGTGGAAGTCAAACACCCACTCGTCAAACACAAGCTGGGTCTGATGCGTGAAAACGACATTAGCACTAAACGCTTTCGTGAACTCGCCTCAGAAGTAGGCAGCCTGCTGACGTATGAAGCGACAGCCGACCTGGAAACGGAAAAAGTCACCATCGAAGGCTGGAATGGCCCGGTGGAAATCGACCAGATCAAAGGTAAAAAAATTACCGTTGTGCCGATTCTGCGCGCGGGTCTGGGCATGATGGAAGGCGTTCTGGAAAATGTACCGAGCGCGCGTATCAGCGTAGTCGGGATGTACCGTAACGAAGAGACGCTTGAGCCAGTACCTTATTTCCAGAAACTGGTATCGAACATTGATGAGCGCATGGCGCTGATCGTCGACCCGATGCTGGCGACCGGCGGTTCTGTCATCGCGACCATCGACCTGCTGAAAAAAGCAGGCTGTAGCAGCATTAAGGTGCTGGTGCTGGTCGCCGCGCCGGAAGGCATTGCGGCGCTGGAAAAAGCGCACCCGGACGTTGAACTGTACACCGCCTCTATCGATCAGGGGCTTAACGAGCACGGATACATTATTCCGGGGCTTGGCGATGCCGGCGATAAGATTTTTGGTACCAAGTAAGTGAATAAATAATTAAAAGCCGACTTTAAGAGTCGGCTTTTTTTTGAATAAAACAACTCATAACAAACACACTTAGAGGAAAACACTATGACGCGCCGTGCTATCGGGGTGAGTGAAAGACCGCCGCTTTTACAGACAATCCCGCTTAGTTTACAGCACCTTTTCGCCATGTTTGGCGCGACCGTGCTGGTGCCAGTTCTGTTTCATATCAACCCCGCGACGGTGCTGTTGTTTAACGGTATCGGAACGCTGCTGTATCTCTTTATCTGCAAAGGTAAAATTCCGGCCTACCTCGGATCGAGCTTTGCCTTTATTTCCCCGGTACTACTGCTGTTGCCGCTGGGTTATGAAGTGGCGCTGGGCGGTTTTATTATGTGCGGCGTGTTGTTCTGTCTGGTTTCTTTCATCGTTAAAAAAGCGGGCACCGGCTGGCTGGATGTGATGTTCCCGCCTGCGGCAATGGGCGCAATCGTTGCCGTTATCGGTCTGGAGCTGGCTGGCGTCGCGGCGGGGATGGCCGGATTGCTGCCTGCGCAAGGGCAGTCGCCGGACACGAAAACAATTATCATCTCCATGGTCACGCTGGCGGTGACGGTGTTCGGCTCCGTACTGTTTCGCGGTTTCCTGGCGATCATTCCGATTTTGATCGGCGTGCTGGCGGGCTATGCGCTGTCATTCGCGTTGGGGGGGGTCGATACCACGCCGATTGCCCAGGCGCACTGGTTTGCGCTACCGACTTTCTATACGCCGCGTTTTGAATGGTTCGCGATCCTGACGATTCTGCCCGCGGCGTTGGTCGTGATCGCCGAGCATGTCGGTCATCTGGTGGTGACGGCGAATATCGTCAAAAAAGATCTGGTGCGCGATCCCGGTTTGCACCGCTCGATGTTCGCTAACGGACTGTCGACGATCGTCTCCGGTTTCTTCGGCTCCACGCCGAATACCACCTATGGGGAAAATATTGGCGTCATGGCGATCACCCGCGTTTACAGTACCTGGGTTATCGGCGGCGCGGCGATTTTCGCCATTCTGCTTTCCTGCGTCGGCAAACTGGCGGCGGCGATTCAGATTATCCCGTTACCCGTGATGGGCGGCGTCTCGCTGCTGTTGTACGGCGTCATCGGCGCGTCGGGGATTCGCGTATTGATCGAATCAAAAGTCGACTACAACAAAGCGCAAAACCTGATCCTCACCTCGGTGATTTTGATCATCGGCGTGAGCGGCGCGAAAGTGCATATCGGCGCGGCAGAATTGAAAGGGATGGCTCTGGCGACCATCGTCGGGATTGGCCTGAGCCTGATTTTTAAACTGATTAGCCTGTTGCGTCCGGAAGAAGTGGTACTGGAGGCAAATGATGCGGAGTCTCCGCATCAGTAACGGGTTGCCGGGCAGCGATGCTGCCCGGTTCTATCTCAAGGGAATTATGTGGTAAACTCAGCGCGATTTTATGTCATCCTGGGTTGAGGTATCTCTGAACACACCGGCACAGCTCTCTTTGCCACTTTATCTTCCTGACGACGAAACTTTCGCAAGTTTCTGGCCGGGGGATAACGCCTCTCTACTGGCCGCGTTACAAAACGTGTTGCGCCAGGAACATAGTGGATATATCTACCTTTGGGCGCGTGAAGGCGCGGGCCGCAGCCATTTGCTGCACGCCGCCTGCGCTGAACTGTCGCAGCGTGGAGATGCGGTAGGCTACGTCCCGCTCGATAAACGCACCTGGTTCGTGCCGGAAGTGCTCGACGGTATGGAACACCTCTCGCTGGTGTGTATTGATAACATTGAGTGTGTTGCTGGCGATGAACTGTGGGAGATGGCGATCTTTGATCTCTATAACCGCATTCTGGAGTCCGGTAAGACGCGGTTATTGATCACCGGCGATCGTCCGCCAAGACAGTTAAATCTGGGCTTGCCCGATCTCGCTTCCCGTCTGGACTGGGGGCAAATCTATAAACTCCAGCCTCTTTCCGATGAAGACAAACTTCAGGCGCTACAGTTGCGCGCCCGGTTACGGGGGTTTGAACTGCCGGAAGATGTCGGGCGGTTTTTACTCAAACGTCTTGATCGCGAAATGCGCACGCTGTTTATGACGCTGGATCAGCTCGATCATGCGTCGATCACTGCCCAGCGAAAACTGACGATCCCGTTTGTCAAAGAGATCCTGAAACTGTAATACGCCGCGACGGCGGCGTTCAACGGTTAACCGAGGATGTCCAGCACCTGCTCAGGCGGTCGGCCAATGCGCGCCTGACCATTTGCCACCACAATGGGGCGCTCCATCAGTTTAGGGTGTTCAACCAGCGCCTGGATTAACGCCTCTTCACTCAGCTGGCTATCCGCCAGATGAAGCGTTTTATAGAGATCTTCTTTCTGGCGCATCAGTTCGCGCGCGCTGGACATGCCCAACATACGCAGCAGTTCTCGCACGGTGGCGGCGTCAGCGGGCGTATCCAGATAAAGCACCACTTCCGGTTCCACGCCGTTAGATTTCAGCAGGTTCAGCGTGTCGCGGCTCTTCGAACAGCGCGGGTTATGGTAGATTTTAATCGTGTCGGTCATGAGTTCTCCTTGTGACGCCATCCGGCTAATAAACGGCGATTACATTTTCGTGTATGGCTTGAAGCGTTCCTGTAACTGGCGCAACTGGTCGATACGCGCATCGTAACGCGCCTGTTGCTGGCTACCCAGTTTTGCCTGGGCGCTGGCGCTACTGAGCAGTGAAATTGCCTGATCCAGTCGTCCCGCCAGCGCATAACTTTCAGCGCGCGCCGCCAGCTCCTGATCGCGGTTGTTCAGCGCGGCTTCGGCCTGAGCAAGCAGATCCCAGCCGTTACCGTCATCTTTATGGCTAAAGGTGTAGCGATTCAGAATGGTTTCCGCCGCTTTGGGCTGGCCTCCCTGGAGGTACGCATTGGCGAGGTTTAACTGCAGCACAGGATTAACGCGCAGATCGCGGGCATTTTTCAGGCGATTAATCGCGTCGTTGGCTCTTTTCTGCCCCAGGTCAATATCGGTGGCGAGGTCAAGATACCAGGCATTGTTCGGTTCCGCGCTTAACAGCGGCTGCAACGTTTTGCGCGCTTCATCGTATTTGCTCGCTTCCATCGCCTGCAACGCCCGGCCATATTGCGCCGCATGTTGCTGACGCACGTTGCCTTTAGACCACTGATCCAGCAGGTCGCTGGTAAGCTGGTTACGTCCGGAATTGTACATTCCCAGGGCGCGCGCTTTGGCGAGATAAAAGTCGGCGGAAGATTGCACCACGACCGGGCGCATCTGGTTGGCACGGTTGCGGGCATCCGCAAGGCGGCTTTCCGGTAAGGGGTGAGTGAGCAAAATTTCAGGCGGACGCGTGGAGTAACGCGCCTGGTCGAGCAGTTTTTCGAGGAAAGAGGGCATCGCCTGTGGGTCAAATCCGGCGCGTTGCAGTACCTGAATACCAATACGGTCGGCTTCTTGCTCATTTTGCTGGGTGAAACTTATCATTCCCTGGCGCGTTCCCGCCAGAGTACCGGTTAGCGCCGCCATACCGGCTTGTGGGCTGGCCATGGCCAGCAAAATGGAACCCAGCGCGCCCACCCAGGTAAGCGGCGCGCTGCGCTTTTGATCTTCCATCGCGCGCGCCAGATGGCGCTGCGTCACGTGGGAGATTTCATGCGCCATGACTGAAGCTAGCTGGCTTTCGTTATCCGCGTAGCGAAAAAGTGCCGAGTGCAGCACCACATTGCCGCCAAAGAACGCGAACGCGTTGATTTCGTCATTATTGATCAAGAAAAAATGGAAGGGCGTTTTGACGGAGTCGGCGTGCGAGACCAGACGCATACCCAGCGCGTTAATGTATTGCACCAGCAGCGGATCGTTGATTAACGGCGCGCTGCCGCGTAGCTGGCGCACATAAAAGTCGCCCATTTGCATCTCTTGTCCGATAGAAAGCGTGCTTCCTGCCGAGGTTCCCATATCGGGCAGCGTGTCGGCAGGGTCGGCAAATGCGGGCGCGACCTGACCGAGAGCCAATGCTGCAATGAGGGTTGCCACCAGGTTTTTTTTCAACTGCCTGAACATAACCTCTATCCTGTTGTTTTGAGATAGCCCTTTGACCAACGTCGTGAAATATCGTTCCACGCTCCGACACTTCATAAGTGTAACTGTGATGAGCACAGACTCACTATTTTAGTTTCCTGAATCAACGATAAAAAGCGAAGTCTTTTTTGTGACATTTCGATACAATTCGGCATCACAATCCCGCAGTTGAGTTCTGGGAAGGGTTTTATGCTCGAAATGTTAATGCAATGGTATCGCCGTCGCTTCAGCGACCCGGAGGCGATTGCCTTGCTGGTTATTCTGGTGGCTGGTTTTAGCATCCTCTTTTTCTTTAGCGGCCTGTTAGCGCCGCTGCTGGTCGCTATCGTACTGGCCTACCTGCTGGAGTGGCCGACGGCGCGCCTGCAGGCGATTGGCTGTTCCCGGCGCTGGGCAGCCTCCATTGTCCTTATCCTCTTTGTCGGCATTCTGTTATTAATGGCGTTTGTGGTGATGCCGATTGCCTGGCAGCAGGGTATTTACCTGATTCGTGATATGCCCGGTATGCTGAATAAACTGTCCGATTTTGCCGCGACCTTGCCGCGACGCTATCCGGCGCTGATGGATGCGGGCATTATTGATGCGATGGCGGAAAACATGCGTACCCGGATGCTTAACATGGGCGATTCGGTGGTGAAGTATTCGCTGGCTTCGTTAGTCGGGCTACTGACGCTGGCGGTATATCTGGTGCTGGTGCCGCTGATGGTCTTTTTCCTGGTAAAAGATAAAGAGCAGATGTTGAATGCCGTGCGCCGCGTGCTGCCGCGTAATCGCGGGCTGGCGGGGCAGGTGTGGAATGAGATGAATCAGCAGATCACCAACTATATCCGTGGAAAAGTGCTGGAGATGGTGGTGGTGGGCGTGGCGACCTGGCTGGGCTTTTTGCTGTTTGGCCTCAACTATTCGCTACTGTTGGCGGTACTGGTGGGCTTTTCGGTCCTGATCCCCTATATCGGCGCCTTTGTGGTGACAATTCCGGTGGTGGGCGTCGCGCTGTTTCAGTTTGGCCTGGGGACGGAATTCTGGAGCTGTTTTGCCGTTTATCTGATTATTCAGGCGCTGGATGGCAATCTGCTGGTACCGGTACTTTTCTCCGAAGCGGTGAATTTGCATCCGCTGGTGATTATTCTGTCAGTGGTGATTTTCGGCGGTCTGTGGGGTTTCTGGGGAGTGTTTTTCGCCATTCCATTGGCGACGCTGATTAAAGCCGTTGTCCATGCCTGGCCGGATGGTCAGGTGACAGATGCCTCATCCTGAGCGGTCTGTACAAAAGTTGTAAAGCGTGAACGACATCATAGTGCCCTGCCGCCATTTTGCGCGTGCCTGATGAGGGACAAGCGCTTAGAAAGCCGCTCTTTTTTTTAATGCCGCACTGTGTTGCGGCATTTTTATTGTCGGAACCTACAAAATTCTCGCTGTAAAGCCGCCAAAATTTGGTGACTTAACCTAAGCATTCTTCTGAGAAATTCGTTAATAAGTGACATCATTGATGCGAGATTGCTTTTTTAATGTAAAGCGATAACGAAACAGGGAATGAGTGTGTTGAGAAAACATTACTTGAAAGGGTATACCGCGCGGCAAATTGTACAGCGAGCCATGAAAATTATTCCTTACTCGGTAAACGTCATGGATGAACATGGCGTCATTATCGCGTCTGGCGAACCTTCGCGGCTTCGCCAGCGTCACGAAGGGGCCATTCTGGCGCTGAAGGAAAACCGTATTGTAGAAATTGATTCCGCTACCGCCAATCAGCTAAAAGGCGTGCGATCCGGCATTAATCTTCCCATCTCTTTTCATGAACAGCTTATCGGCGTGGTCGGCATTACCGGCGAGCCGGAGGAGGTTCGCGCGTATGCCGAGCTGGTTAAAATGGCGGCGGAGCTGGTGATCGAGCATATGGTGCTGATCGAACAGCGACAGTGGGATAAACGCTATCGCGAAGAGCTGATCAACCAATTGATTTTGCGAGAAAATTCAACAGAGTCGTTGCGCTCCATGGCGGCCTATCTGGGCATTGATCTGGCGGTTCCCAGAGTGGTGCTGATTATTGAACTTTCCCAGCCGGATCGCGAAGCGCTGCGCAATGTAATGGATTATTTCGAGAATCACGCGCGCAACCATTTGGTGACGTTTACCGAATTTAATGAATTAATCATTATTAAGCCTATCACGTTAAAAGAGGGAAAGTGGAATACCCGCCAGGAAATGGGCGAATTGCAGATTTTTAAATCATGGGCTGCATCATCGGGCTTTAGCCGTATTTTGGTTGGGGGTTATTTTGCCGGCGAGACGGGATTGCACCGATCTTTGCTCACTGCGAGAGCCACGCAGGCGATGGCGAAAAGACAAAAGCTGCGCAGCCAGTACATTTTTTATCATGACCACGCGCTTCCCGCGCTGCTAAGCGGGCTGTCTGAAAGTTGGCAAGTGCAGGAGTTATCGCGTCTGTGGCTGCAACTGGCGCAACATGACGCGAAAGGCGTATTGCAACAGACGCTGCGAACCTGGTTTGAACATAATTGTGACCTGACGCAAACGGCCAAAGCATTGCATATTCATGTGAATACATTGCGCTATCGCTTACAGCGCTGTGAGGATATTACGCACATAAAAATCAACGAGTTAAAAAGTACGCTTTGGCTTTATATCGGTATGGAGCTCCAGGCCGAATCTGTACCGTCCGACAAGTTACCGCTGCCTGGTCGAATCGAAATTTGTTGAAAGCTCCAGCGGATTTTTAGGCGGTTTTTTCCATACTGCGCGCTCCATGTTAAAGGAGGCGCAGTATATGACGTCGATATCCACCCTGGGAGCCATTGCCGCATTGGTTGTGGCCATCGTATTAATTTTAAGAAAAGTGTCGCCAGCCTACGGCATGATGGCGGGCGCGCTGGTCGGCGGTTTGATTGGCGGCGCCGATCTTCTGCAAACCGTGTCGCTGATGGTGTCAGGCGCGCAGGGCATCGTTAATGCCGTATTGCGTATTCTGGCCGCAGGCGTACTGGCGGGCGTATTAATTGAGTCCGGGGCGGCGAATACGATTGCTGAGACGATTGTCCGCAAAGTGGGGGAAACCCGGGCATTATTGGCATTAGCCATTGCCACACTATGTTTGACCGCCGTCGGCGTATTTATTGATGTGGCGGTGATTACCGTCGCGCCGATTGCGCTGTCGATTGCGCGTAATGCTGGCCTGTCAAAAAGCGCTATTCTGCTGGCGATGGTTGGCGGCGGCAAAGCGGGTAACGTGATGTCACCTAACCCGAACGCTATTGCCGCCTCCGATGCGTTTCATGTTCCTCTTACCTCTATTATGCTGGCGGGCGTGGTTCCGGGCATCGTTGGGCTTATTATCGCCTATCTGTTAGCGAAACGGCTGAATAATAAAGGCGCGGGCGTCGCCGATCATGAAGTGACTCACCATGATGACTCCGTCGCCAGACCCGGTTTTCTGGTGGCGATTAGCGCGCCGCTGGTCGCTATTTTCCTGCTTTCTCTCCGTCCGTTTGCCGGCATTTCCATTGACCCGTTAATTGCCCTGCCCGTAGGGGGATTGGTCGGTCTGCTGTTGATGGGACGCGCGCGCCACTGTAACCAGTACATGGTCGCTGGTCTGATGCGTATGGCGCCTGTCGCTATTATGTTGCTGGGAACCGGTACGCTGGCCGGCATTATCGCTAATTCCGAACTTAAAGATGTCCTGATTCATGGCCTCACCGCTTCGGGATTGCCGTCCTGGCTGCTGGCGCCCGTGTCTGGCGCCATGATGTCAATGGCGACGGCCTCAACCACGGCGGGAACGGCGGTGGCGTCCGGCGTTTTCTCTCCCACGTTACTTGAACTTGGCGTTTCCGCCCTGGCGGGAGCCGCTATGATCCATGCGGGCGCCACGGTGCTGGACCATCTGCCGCACGGCAGCTTTTTCCACGCGACGGGCGGCAGCGTCAATATGCAAATTCATGAACGTTTAAAGCTAATGCCGTATGAAACGCTGGTGGGGTTAGCCATTACCTTTATTTCTACTCTGATGTTCGGTTTCTTTGGTTTTGCAGGATAATCCCTATGAAAATTGTTATTGCTCCTGATTCATTTAAAGAAAGTTTGTCCGCAATGGCGGTCGCTGAGGCGATAGAAAAGGGGTTCCGCGAAATTTATCCTGACGCCGACTACGTTAAAGTGCCCATGGCGGATGGCGGGGAAGGAACCGTACAATCAATGGTGGAGGCCAGCGGCGGGCGTTATGTCGACCAGTGGGTACAAGGCCCGCTTGGGCAACCGGTGACCGCGCGCTGGGGAATGCTGGGCGATAGCGATACCGCCGTGATTGAAATGGCGGCGGCATCCGGGCTGCATCACGTTTCGCCTGAATTGCGCAACCCGCTTAATACCACCAGCTACGGCACCGGCGAGTTAATCGTCGCGGCGCTGGAGCGTGGCGTAAAGCGTATTATTCTGGGAATTGGCGGCAGCGCGACGAATGACGGCGGCGCGGGGATGATGCAGGCGCTTGGCGTTATATTGCGTGATAAACAGGGGCGCTCGCTTTCTCCGGGCGGCGAGGCGCTGGCGGCGCTGGCCTCTATCGATCTGTCCGGTTGTCACCCATTGCTGCGTAAGGTATCGATAACCGTGGCGTGCGATGTCAACAATCCGCTATGTGGTCCCCAGGGCGCATCGGCCATTTTTGGCCCACAAAAAGGGGCGACAGCGGAAATGGTGAACACCCTGGACGCGGCGCTGGAAAACTGGGGCCGACATATTTATCAGGCTACGGGACGTGAGGTGATTAACGCTCCCGGCGCGGGTGCGGCAGGTGGAATGGGCGCCGCGCTTTTAGGATTGCTCAATGCGGAATTACGCGCCGGCGTAGAGATTGTTGTGGAAACGCTACAGCTTGAGCAGGCGGTTAAAGATGCCGATCTGGTGATTACCGGAGAAGGGCGGCTGGACAGCCAAAGTATTTGCGGCAAGACGCCGATTGGCGTCGCCAGAGTGGCGAAGCGGTATCATAAACCGGTTATCGCGCTCGCCGGTGGGCTGCAACACGATCATCACGTTGTGTATCAGCAGGGTATCGATGCGGCGCTGTCGATTTTGTCGCATATCGTTACGCTGCCGGAAGCCTTACACGAGGCGGAATATAACCTGAGCCTGTCGGCGCGCAATGTGGCGGCGATATGGCGTCTGGCGCGGCAAGCCTGACGGCGCATTCCCTTTCCAGGCCGCACATCAGCGCGGCCTGAGGCTTTTACGCGTTTTCTTTCAGCCAGTTCAGCACCACATCATGGTGATTGCTGGTTTTAAAATCATTAAAGACGTGTTCAATCTTACCATCAGCGTCAATCAAAAAGCTGATGCGGTGAATGCCGTCATACGTTTTGCCCATAAACGACTTTTCGCCCCAGACGCCGAACTGTTCACACACCTGATGGTTTTCATCGGACAAAAGGGTAAAGTTCAGCAGCTCTTTTTCAGCGAAACGGGAGAGTTTTTCAGGTTTATCGGTGCTGATGCCCAGCACGTCCACGCCTGCTTTTTTGAGCTCGTCCATGTTATCGCGTAAGCCGCAGGCCTGCACGGTACAGCCGGGTGTCATGGCTTTTGGGTAGAAATAAACCAGAACGCGCTGTCCCTGGAAGTCGGTCAAATTTACTTGTTCCCCGTCTTGATCCGGCAAGCTAAATTTCGGTGCGATATCACCGGCTTTCAGTGGATTCATTACTTAACTCCATCCTGTTCATCATGTTGTGAGTAATTGACGACGTTTATACTGCCTTGCGCATTGAGTTCTGTACATAGTGCTTTAAAGGCTTGCTCAATATTTGCGGAATTTTGCGACGCCGGGCTATGTGCGGTGATTTGAATAAATAATTGCGCAGCTTTATCACCTTCAGCCGGCTGCGTGCGGGAGACCAGCTCCGCAATATTCATTTCATGACTATTAAACAGCGCGGTGAATCGCTCAATTAAATGCGGGGAGTCGGCGACCTCAACCTGAACCCATACCGTCGCGGGCATTGCCGGGCGGGGGCGGTCGGACGTCCGTTTCATCACAATCAGCAGATCCAGCTCCGCGCCTTTTAACGGCAATGTCGATTCAATCAAGGTAATCGCGTTCCACGTGCCGGACAACAGCATAATAAACGTGAATTCATCGCCCAGCATCGCCAGTCGGCTGTCTTCGATATTACAGCCGCAACTGCTGACATGGCGAGTAATGGTATTCACAATACCGGGCCTGTCGGCGCCCAGCGCAGTGATAACCAAATAGTGTTGTGATGACGGTGTCAAACCAGTTATTCCTTTGAGCGGTGAGGTAATCTTAAGGAAACCATAAAAAAAACCTGCATACAACAATCAGAACGGCTTTGGTCGCTTGCTTTTATTGCCATACCAAACGTACCATTGAGGGACTTGTTTGCACAGAGGATGGCCCATGTTCACGGGAAGTATTGTCGCGCTTGTTACGCCGATGGATGAGAAAGGTAATGTCAGTAGGTCTTGCCTGAAAAAACTCATTGATTATCATGTCGCCAACGGTACCTCGGCGATTGTTTCGGTTGGCACCACCGGCGAGTCTGCCACGCTAAGCCATGATGAACATGGCGATGTCGTGATGATGACGCTGGAACTGGCTGACGGACGTATTCCGGTTATCGCCGGCACGGGCGCAAACGCGACCGCGGAAGCGATTAGCCTGACGCAGCGTTTTAACGATAGCGGCATTGTTGGCTGCCTGACGGTAACGCCGTACTACAATCGCCCCACGCAGGAAGGTTTGTTCCAGCATTTCAAAGCCATCGCGGAACACACTGACTTGCCGCAAATTCTGTATAATGTGCCGTCCCGTACCGGTTGCGATATGTTGCCGGAAACCGTGGGTCGTCTGGCGGAAATAAAAAATATTATCGCTATCAAAGAGGCGACAGGGAACTTAACCCGCGTTCACCAGATCAAAGAGCTGGTTTCAGACGATTTTATTCTGCTTAGCGGCGATGACGCGTCTGCGCTGGACTTTATGCAACTGGGTGGTCATGGCGTGATTTCCGTTACGGCTAACGTAGCGGCGCGCGAGATGGCTGACATGTGCAAACTGGCGGCGGAAGGGCAATTTGCCGAGGCGCGCGCTATCAACCAGCGTCTGATGCCGTTACACAACAAACTATTTGTCGAACCCAATCCTATCCCGGTGAAATGGGCATGTAAGGCATTGGGTCTTGTGGCGACCGACACGCTGCGCCTGCCAATGACGCCTATCACGGACCATGGTCGTGACATCGTCAAAGCAGCGCTTCAGCATGCTGGCCTGCTGTAAAGTTTAGGGAGATTTGATGGCTTACTCAGTACAAAAGTCGCGCTTGGCGAAGGTTGCGGGTGTTTCGCTTGTTTTGCTGCTCGCTGCCTGTAGTTCCGATTCGCGCTACAAGCGCCAGGTAAGCGGCGATGAATCCTATCTGGATGCCGCGCCGCTTGCTGAACTTCACGCCCCGGCAGGAATGATCCTGCCGATAACGACCGGCGACTACGTTATTCCGGTCACGAAGGGGAGCGGCGCGGTTGGTAAGGCGTTGGATATCCGTCCGCCAGCGCAGCCGTTAGCGTTAGTGAGCGGCGCGCGTACCCAGTTCTCTGGCGATACCGCTACGCTATTGGTGGAGAATGGCCGGGGCAGCACGCTGTGGCCGCAAGTCGTCAGCGTGATTCAGGCGAAAAATTATCCGATTGAAAAACGTGACGATGCCAGCCAGACCCTGACGACCGATTGGGTGAACTGGAACCGCCTGGATGAAGACGAACAGTATCGCGGACGTTATCAAATCTCGGTGAAGCCGCAGGGCTATCAGCAGGCGGTAACGGTAAAACTGGTTAATCTGGAACAGGCTGGCAAGCCGGTCGCTGACGCGGCGTCGCTGCAGCGCTATAGCACGGAAATGATGAACGTCATTTCCGCCGGTCTGGATAAGACCGCTACGGATGCGGCAAATGCCGCGCAGAACCGTTCCGCCGCAACGATGGATGTGCAGAGCGCCGCTGATGATACCGGTTTACCTATGCTGGTCGTTCGCGGTCCGTTCAACCTCGTGTGGCAACGCCTCCCGGCCGCGCTGGAAAAAGTGGGCATGAAAGTCACCGACAGCACTCGCTCTCAGGGCAGCATGGCGGTAACGTACAAACCGTTGTCTGACAGCGACTGGCGGGATCTGGGCGCTAGCGACCCGGGCCTGGCATCCGGAGACTATAAATTGCAGGTCGGCGATTTAGATAACCGCAGCAGCTTGCAGTTTATCGATCCTAAGGGGCATACTCTGACGCAAAGCCAGAACGACGCGCTGGTTGCCGTCTTCCAGGCAGCGTTCAACAAGTAATTTAACAGGGCTGGAGTAATCCGGCCCTTTTTTCTGATAAGATACGCAAACGTGTGCGTCGGTACAAAAACGCGATTTAACCGCTATTTCGCACCACAATTACAGGCCGGCGTCTCCGGCAGGCGTAGCAGGAAATGAATACTTATCGTTAATTCACACCCAGGAGTGTTAAAGATGCAAAAGCAAGCTGAGTTGTATCGTGGTAAAGCGAAAACCGTATACAGCACGGAAAACCCGGACCTGTTGGTGCTCGAATTCCGCAATGATACGTCAGCAGGGGATGGCGCGCGCATTGAACAGTTTGATCGCAAGGGCATGGTAAATAACAAATTCAACCATTTCATTATGACCAAACTGGCCGAGGCGGGCATCCCGACCCAGATGGAACGTTTGCTGTCTGATACCGAGTGTCTGGTGAAGAAGCTGGAGATGGTGCCGGTTGAATGTGTGGTGCGCAACCGTGCGGCTGGGTCGCTGGTCAAGCGTCTGGGCGTGGAAGAAGGCATGGAGCTTAACCCGCCGATATTCGATCTGTTCCTGAAAAACGACGCGCTGCACGACCCGATGGTGAATAGTTCCTACTGTGAAACGTTCGGTTGGGTAAGTCAGGAAAATCTGGCGCGTATGAAAGAGCTAACCTACAAAGCCAACGACGTACTGAAAAAACTGTTTGATGACGCGGGTCTTATCCTGGTGGATTTCAAACTGGAGTTTGGCCTGTATAAAGGCGAAGTGGTGCTGGGCGATGAGTTTTCGCCGGACGGCAGCCGCCTGTGGGATAAAGAGACGCTGGACAAAATGGACAAAGACCGCTTCCGCCAGAGTCTGGGTGGTCTGATTGAAGCCTATGAAGCCGTCGCGCATCGCCTGGGCGTGAAATTAGATTAATTCCGCTTCTGACCGGGGGGCAACCGCTCTCCGGTATCATCCTTTCCTCATTCTGATAGCGTTTACCTGTGGTAATCCTGCGCCTGACCGCCTACGATCATCTGTATAACAAAGAGAGAATGAGGTGATTATGCGCTGGCAAGGGCGTCGTGAAAGCAACAATGTAGAGGACAGACGTAATCGGCCAGGCGGCCCCTCGCTGGGTGGCCCAGGCTTTCGTCTTCCGCGCGGAAAAGGCGGCATCATTCTGTTGGTGGTGGTGTTGGTCGCAGGGTACTATGGGGTGGATTTAACCGGTCTGTTGACCGGTCAGCCGATTTCGCAGCAGCAGTCGACGCGTTCGATAAGCCCCAATGATGATGAAGCGGCAAAATTTACCTCGGTGATTCTGGCGACGACCGAAGATACCTGGGGGCAACTCTTTCAAAAAATGGGGCGCGGCTATCAGCAGCCAAAACTGGTGATGTACCGTGGTATGACGCGCACCGGCTGTGGCGCGGGTCAGTCCGTGATGGGGCCGTTTTACTGCCCGGCGGACGGTACCGTCTATATCGATCTCTCATTTTACGATGATATGAAAAATAAGCTGGGCGCGGACGGTGATTTTGCCCAGGGTTATGTCATCGCCCACGAAGTCGGCCACCACGTACAAAAACTGTTAGGTATTGAGCCGAAAGTACGCCAGTTGCAGCAAAACGCGTCGCAAACGGAGGTGAATCGCCTTTCGGTGCGCATGGAGCTACAGGCGGATTGCTTTGCCGGCGTGTGGGGACACAGTATGCAGCAGCAAGGCGTACTGGAGGCGGGCGATCTGGAAGAGGCGCTCAATGCCGCACAGGCTATCGGCGACGATCGCTTACAGCAACAGGGGCAGGGGCGCGTCGTGCCGGATAGTTTTACCCACGGCACTTCAGAACAGCGCTACAGCTGGTTTAAGCGTGGATTTGACAGCGGTGACCCGGCGCAATGTAATACGTTTGGCAAAAACTTTTGATAAACCGGGGCAGGGATGTCTGATATCGATGCGCTACAGGCGTTAACGTCGCAAATGACACAGGAAGGCATTCGCCGTTTACTGGTCATCAGCGGCGATGCGGCGTGGTGCCGGGAGCGGGCCGAGGCGATACGCGCTGCGCTGCCCGGTGACTGGCTGTGGGTCGCGCCTGACGCGCCCGCCCAGCCGCGCTGTACGCCACAGGCGTTACAAACGCTGCTGGGCCGTGAATTCCGTCATGCGATATTTGATGCCTGGCAGGGCTTTGACGCCGCAGCGTTTGCCGCCCTGAGCGGGACCTTGCAGGCCGGAAGCTGGCTGCTTCTGCTGATGCCGCCGTATGAGACGTGGGAAAGCAGGCCTGATACCGATTCACTGCGCTGGAGCGACTGCGCGCAGCCTATCCCCACACCGCAGTTTGCACAGCATCTTAAACGGACTCTTTCCCGCGATCCGCAAACGCTGCTTTGGCGACAGCGCCAGCCGTTTTGCTGGCCATCTTATCCTTCCCGTGAACGCTGGCGACCCGCCACCGGCGAGCCGCAGCCGGAGCAGGCGGCTATCTTATCGCGTTTACGTGAAATGCCGCCCGGCGTGGCGACGGTGATTGCCCCCCGTGGGCGCGGCAAATCGGCGCTGGCCGGGCAATTCATCTCCCGGATGGCGGGCACGGCTATCGTGACCGCACCGGCGAAAACGGCAACGGATATCCTGGCAGCGTTTGCCGGTGAGCGGTTCTGCTTTATGGCGCCGGATGCGCTGCTGGCGAGCGGGGCAAGAGCCGACTGGCTGGTGGTTGACGAGGCGGCGGCAATCCCCGCGCCGCTGCTGCTGCAACTGGTTTCGCGCTTTCCCCGCATACTACTCACCACCACCGTTCAGGGCTACGAAGGCACCGGACGCGGTTTTTTACTTAAGTTTTGCGCCCGTTTTCCGCAGCTTCACCGCTTCACGCTTCGTCAGCCTGTCCGCTGGGCGCCAGAATGCCCGCTGGAAAATATCGTCAGCGAGGCGCTGATATTCGACGATGAAGCGTTTGCGCAGGCGCCACATGGCGCGATAGCAATCTCGGCGTTTTACCAACAGGCCTGGGGGGAGACGCCCGCGTTGCCGAGGGCTGTGTATCAGTTACTGTCGGGGGCGCACTATCGTACTTCGCCGCTGGATCTGCGCCGAATGATGGATGCGCCAGGACAGCATTTCTTGCAGGCCACGGCGAATAACCGTGTGGCGGGCGCCCTCTGGCTGGTCGAAGAGGGTGGGTTATCCGCAGAACTCAGTCAGGCTGTATGGGCCGGTTTCCGGCGTCCGCGTGGAAATCTGGTGGCGCAGTCGCTGGCGGCGCACGGTAGCAACCCTTTAGCCGCGACGCTGGTCGGGCGTCGCGTAAGCCGTATCGCAGTGCACCCCGCCCGCCAGCGCGAAGGCATCGGTCAGCAGCTGATTGCCTGCGCGTGCATGCAGGCGGCGCAGTGTGATTATCTTTCCGTCAGCTTCGGCTATACGCCGGAGCTGTGGCGTTTCTGGCAACGCTGCGGCTTTGTACTGGTACGGATGGGCAACCATCGGGAGGCGAGCAGCGGTTGCTATACGGCGATGGCGTTATTGCCGCTGAGTGACGCGGGACAACGGCTGGCGCAACAGGAACACCGGCGTTTACGCCGCGATGCGGATATCCTGACGCAGTGGAACGGCGAGGCGATACCGCTGGCGGCGTTACGCGAACAGGCGCTTAATGATGAAGACTGGCGTGAGCTGGTCGGTTTTGCGTTCGCGCACCGCCCGCTACTGACATCGCTAGGTTGCCTGCATCGTTTACTGCAATGCAGCGCATTGCCATTACCGGCGTTGAGAGGGCGGCTGGAGGAAAAAGCCAGCGATGCCGAACTGTGCGCCCGGCTACGCATTTCAGGCCGTAAAGCTCTGCTGGCGTTGCAGCGTGTGCAGACGGCGCAGGCGCTGATTGCGCTGGATGCCGGACGAACGCAGCGTTTGCGCGACGTAATGCCCGGCGGTGGGGACCATGCCGGATAGCGATACCTGTCCGGCATGTTATCCGGTTACTTTTTCGGCTGATCTTTCTTCGGCCAGTCTTCTTCATCGTCCCACTTATCGTTAAAATCGCGATGCGGGGGCAGCTCAGGTTTATTGGCAAGGAATTTCTTATGGTCGATGCGTTTGAGATCTTTGATCACATTCAGCAGTACGCCTACCAGAAACACCAATACCAGAATCCACCAATATTTTGCCAGCCAGTCCATGCTTATTTCCTCTTACAGGAACGCTCATCAGGCGACGAGCTGTTCCATAATACGTTGATACATACGGGCCAGTAGCTGGAGATCGGCGGCATTCACACATTCATTAATTTTATGAATGGTGGCGTTCACCGGCCCCAGTTCTACCACCTGCGCTCCCATACGGGCGATAAAACGTCCGTCGGACGTACCGCCCGTCGTCAGTAATTGCGGTTTAATTTCATTATAGTGCTCAATGGCGTTTACCACCGCGTCCACCAGCTTGCCGCGTGCGGTCAGGAACGGCTGGCCGGAAAGCCACCAGTCTACGGTATAGCGTAGCTGATGCTTCTCAAGCAGCGCATGTACCCGCTCTTTGATCATCTCATCGGTCAGTTCCGTGCTGAAACGGAAGTTAAACTGCACGAACAGTTCACCGGGAATGACATTATTGCTGCCGGTGCCTGCCTGGATATTGGCTACCTGCATACTGGTGGCCGGGAAAAAGTCATTGCCCCGATCCCACTCGATAGCGACCAGTTCATTAAGAAAAGGCGCGGCGCGATGAACAGGGTTATCCGCCAGATGCGGATAGGCGACGTGCCCCTGAACGCCATGAATAGTGAGGTTACAGGTGAGAGAACCGCGACGCCCGTTTTTGACGACATCGCCCACAATTTCAGTACTGGAAGGTTCGCCGACCAGACAGTAATCCAGCCGCTCGTTACGGGCCATCAGCGCTTCAACCACCTTTACGGTGCCATTTTTTGCGCTGGCTTCCTCATCAGAGGTAATCAAAAACGCGAGGCGGCCCCGGTGATGAGGATGCTGCGCAACAAAACGTTCAGCAGCCACCACCATGGCCGCCAGTGAACCTTTCATATCCGCCGCGCCGCGACCGAACAACATTCCGTCGCGAATCGTAGGCTCAAACGGCGGATTGATCCAGCGATCGACATCGCCTGCCGGTACGACGTCAGTATGCCCGGCGAACGCCAGCGTTTCGCCACGCCCACGCCATGCCCAAAAATTTTGCGTGTCGCCAAAATCCATATGCTCAATGGTAAAACCGATTTTACGCAGGCGTTCAATCATTAATGCCTGACAGCCTGCGTCATCCGGACTCAGGGAGGGGCGACGAATAAGTTGCTGTGTCAGCTCAATAACCGGGCACGACATAGACTACACCTCATCAAAAAACTGCTGATAACGGGATTCACTGAAACCAAGCAGCATAGGCTTCCCGGGCGCGCAGAGCAATGGGCGTTTGATGATTGCCGGCTGTTCAACCATGAGAGCAGCGGCGGAGTCGGCATCGGTAATCCCGCTGCGGTCGCCTTCATCCAGTTTGCGCCATGTTGTGCCGCGCGTATTCAGTAAAGGCTGCCAGCCGAGTTCGGCAATAAAGGTATTAAGAAGAGGGAGGTCTATGCCATCCACACGGTAATCGTGAAAACGATAATCAATGCCATGCTCCTCCAGCCAACGGCGCGCTTTTTTGATCGTGTCGCAATTCTTAATGCCATAGAGGGTAATCATATTGAATCCTTTAACGCGAAATTCGAATAAATAATCAATAGTATCGTCTGCGGGATAATAAGTGTGGCTGTTAATGGTTATTTATCCAGCGCTGATCGGCAATCAATATAACATTGTTGAGTGAATGTGAATAATGATTCCAAAACGTTCCAAATGTGGCTTGTTTATAATTCGCGGGACAAATCCTATTTTGTGTACATGCAATTGATTGTTTTTTAACCCGATTTGATAAAGTAGTAGAAAAGGTATTAATGTTGCTAAATATTGCAGTAAGTCACATAAAATTTACGGCTACAGCGCCATAGTAATATCATAGACAGCGTAACCAGAGGATATCGCAACAATCGGTTAAATGAACTTCTCTCTATACCGCTAACTACGTAGAATACCCATAATAATAAGAGAGGCTATTATGATTGAACGTGAACTGGGGAACTGGAAAGATTTTATCGAAGTCATGCTTCGTAAATAAATGCCTGGAAGGCACCGCGCTCCCATAGGGGATAAGAAAAGGCGACTCAACGAAAGTCGCCTTTTTTGTGCCCGACACCCTGTATCAGGCTGGCCGGGAGCTTATTCCGGGCGCGGCTTCAGCGGGAAGCGGCGACGTATCAGCACGAAAAACAGGGGTACAAAGAAGATAGCCAGAATGGTTGCTGAGATCATTCCCCCCATCACGCCGGTTCCGACAGCATGTTGGCTACCCGAGCCTGCCCCGGTGCTGGTGGCCATCGGCAATACGCCAAAGATAAACGCCAGCGAAGTCATCAGTATCGGTCGCAGGCGCTGGCGGCTGGCGTACAGCGTGGCGTCTAACAGCGCGTGTCCCTTCTGATTCATTTCGTTGGCGAATTCCACAATCAGAATCGCGTTTTTCGCCGAGAGGCCGATAACGGTCAACAGCCCCACCTGGAAGTAAACATCGTTTTCCAGCCCGCGCATCCAGGTGGCGAGTAACGCGCCGATGACCCCGAGCGGCACAACCAGCATCACCGAGAAGGGCACCGACCAGCTTTCATACAATGCCGCCAGACACAGGAAGACGACTAATAGCGAAATAGCGTACAGCGCAGGCGCCTGCGCGCCGGAGAGCCGTTCCTGGTAAGACATGGCTGTCCATTCCAGGCCAAAACCGCCCGGTAGCTGATGTACCAACGACTCCATGACATCCATCGCCGTCCCGGTACTGACCCCCGGCGCGGCCTCTCCGACAATTTCTACCGCCGAATAGCCGTTATAGCGTTCCAGACGCGGCGATCCGGTTTCCCAGCGCGAGGTGGCGAAGGCGGAGAAGGGGACCATGCCGCCGTCTTTGTTACGGACATACCAAAGATTAATATCATCCGGCAACATACGATATTTCGCCGCGGCCTGAACATAGACCTTCTTCACGCGGCCCCGGTCCATAAAGTCGTTGACGTAGCTCGATCCCCAGGCTGTTTGCAGGGTGTCGTTGATATCGTCAATCGATACGCCCAGCGCCTGCGCTTTTCGTTGGTCAATATCAATTTGCAGTTGCGGGCTGTCGTCCAGGCCGTTGTGGCGCACGCGGGTCAAGGAACTGTTTTTCCCGGCCAGCTCAATGAGTTGATCTCGTGCGGCCATCAGCGCGTCATGGCCTGCTCCGGCGTGATCCTGTAATTCCATATCAAAACCGGCGGAGCTGCCCAGACCGCTAATTGCCGGCGGGCTGCTGGCGAAGACGCGAGCTTCTTTAATCTGGTTAAACGCTTTTGTCGCCCGCTCAATAATGGCGAACGAGGAGCCGGTGGTGGGATCGCGCGCGTCCCAGTCTTTCAAGCGAACAAACATGCGCGCGACGTTTTGCCCATTCCCGCCAGGGCCGGAACCTACCGTCGAGAAGACCGACATAATGTTGTCTTTCTCATGGGTGAAGTAATAGTTTTCAACCTTTTCAACGACTTTCAGGGTCTGCTGTTGCGTAGAACCGCTCGGTAGCTGGATAGACGTAGTGAACATGCCCCGATCTTCTTGCGGTAGAAAGGAGGTGGGGAGACGCAAAAACAGGAACACCATGCCGCCAAGCAACAGAACATAAATCAGAATCCAGCGCAGGCTGCGATGCAAAATTTTCGCTACGCCTTTCTCATAACGTTCGGCATTACGATTGAAGGTACGGTTAAACCAGCCGAAAAATCCGCGTTGCCCGTGTTGTTCGCCTTTGTGCAGCGGTTTTAATAACGTTGCGCACAGCGCCGGTGTCAGGATCATGGCGACCAGCACCGACAGCACCATTGCCGAGACAATGGTGATAGAAAACTGACGATAAATCGCCCCGGTGGTACCGCCAAAGAACGCCATCGGCACGAATACCGCAGACAGCACCATCGCAATACCGACCAGCGCCCCCTGGATCTGCCCCATGGATTTGCGCGTCGCTTCACGCGGCGTGAGCCCTTCTTCGCTCATGATACGTTCGACGTTTTCCACCACCACGATGGCATCGTCGACCAGGAGCCCGATCGCCAGCACCATCGCGAACATGGTTAATGTGTTAATACTGTAGCCAAACGCGTAAAGCACGGAGAAGGTGCCCATTAATACCACCGGCACGGCGATCGTCGGAATCAGCGTGGCGCGAAAGTTTTGCAGGAACAGGTACATCACCAGGAAAACCAGCGCGATAGCCTCCAGCAACGTTTTGACCACATCGATAATCGAGGCTTTAACAAAGGAGGTGGTTTCATACGCGATCTTGTATTCCAGGCCGTGAGGGAAGTACTGCGCCAGCTCGTTGAGGCGATCCAGCACCAGCTTCGCGGTCGCCATTTCATTCGCGCCGGAAGCCAGCTTAACCCCAAGACCGGAAGCCGGATTGCCGTTAAAACGGCTGAGGTAGTCATACTTTTCCGCCCCCAGCTCCACGGTGGCGACATCGCCCAGTTTGACCTCGGAACCGTCCTGATTAACGCGCAGGGTGATATCGCGAAATTGTTGCGGCGTTTGCAGCAGTGACTGCGCATTAATGGTGGCGTTCAGCGCCTGCTTGTCGACCGAAGGCGTACCGCCAAGCTGCCCGACGGCGATTTGCGCATTCTGCGACTCAATTGCATCGGTCACGTCTTTCGTGGTCATCTGAAAACTATTCAATTTGGCCGGATCGAGCCAGATACGCATAGAGTACTGTGAACCATAAGCGTCAATATCGCCCACGCCGTTGACGCGGCTGAGCGGGTCCTGAATATTACTGGCGACGTAGTCGGCGATATCCTGCTTGTCCATAGAGCCGTCGGTAGAGACGAAAGCGATGGTCAAAATATTAGTATCGCCCGTTTTGCGTACCGTGACGCCTTGATCCTGTACTGCCTGCGGCAGTTTACGCATCGCGGACTGTAACTGGTTTTGCACCTGCTGAACCGCCTCATCAGGATCGGTTCCCGCAATAAAGCTCAGGGTGATGGTCGCCTGCCCGGTTCCGCTGCTTTGTGATGACATGTACATCAGATTATCGAGGCCCGTCATATTCTGCTCAATAACCTGGGTTACGGTATTTTCCAGCGTTTGCGCCGACGCTCCCGGATAATTCGCGGTAATACGTACGTTGGGCGGCGCCAGATCGGGATATTGTTCAACAGGTAAAGAAAAAATGGCTAACGCCCCTGTCAGACACAACAGGATAGCCAGCACCCAGGCAAAAATGGGGCGATCGATAAAAAAATTCGCCATTAAAGGGGAACCTCGTGTTTCTACATATCGTTATAGATTTGAACTGCTTCACTGTAGCGGCAAGCTACGAGCCAAACGTGGAGAAATAAAGGAGATAATGTAAATTATCATGCGCTTTTACAGCATACTTTTTGTGCCAACGCCGGAAAGCCTGACATCTGGCCTTCCGGCGATTTGCCGTTCTTTACGTTAACTGACTCTCTTCCTTGTTGGAGGAGCGAAAACTGATACTGACCAGTGTGCCGCCGCCGGAGGGTTGCGAAAAATTCAGCGTGCCGCCAAGGCGCTCTGCGCGCTCACGCATTATATTCAGACCATAGTGTCCGGCAGGCTCATGCGGTTCGCCGATACCAATGCCATTATCACGAATATAAACGGTATGATCGCCGTCAGGCGCGGTGACGCAGCTCACGGCGATTTCGCTCGCGTTGGCGTGTTTAATGGCGTTCAGGACCGCTTCACGCACAATTTGCAACAAATGCACCTGCATTTGCGCATCCAGCGCCAGCGTGGGTAAACGGCAATCCAACGTGAGTTTGGCCGGGGTCTGACTCTGTAAATCTTCCAGCATCTCATGCAATGCGGAGGGTAAATCGGCCTGCTGTAACGTCAGACGGAACGTGGTGAGTAGCTCGCGAAGCTGACGGTAGGCGTCGTTCAGCGCTCTGGAAAAATCCGCCATGATGCTTTGCGCGCCGGCGTTATCCTGAGGAATGGCGCGCTTCAAAAGCGTTAACTGAATACGTAAATAAGAAAGTACCTGCGCCAGCGAATCGTGTAGCTCACGGGCAATCGTCGCGCGCTCTTCCATTAACAAAAGTTGCTGGAAGTGTTTTTGCGCCTGATTAAAGTACAAACCACGCCCCAGCATCGTGGAGACGCTGTTTAGCAGCGGCGTAGAGGCATTAACGTTGGGGCTTTGCCAGTGGAGTTCGCCATAAACCGTGTCCTGCATCGTCACTGGCAGCATTTGCATCGGCAGGTCGGGGCTTTGCGTGCCTTCGCTAATCCGCCAGTTATCGCCCACGGTTAACTCCAGATACCAGGCGGCGTCATGTTCACGGACAATTTGCAAAATATGGCGAAAACAGTGGACATCGATTTGGCTGGTATTCAGCGCCTGAGAGCACTGGTATAACACCTCCAGGCGGCGATGCGCTTCGTGCAGATCGTGCGTTTTTTCTTCCACCGAGGCTTCCAGCGAACGGTAAAGTTTATGCAGCTCACTCGACATCTGACTAAACGTTTTCGCCAATAATCCCAGCTCATTGGGTAAGCTGGTATCCAGCGGCAGCGGGGCGAACTGACCATGTTCAATACGCTGACTGGCGGTGACCAGTTGATTCAGCGGACGAACGACCTGCTGGCGAATACGCCGTAGGGTAAAAAAGACCAGCGTAAATATGCCGATACCGCCCGCCAGCGATATGGCGACGACCAGCATGACTTTACGCTCGGCGTAATGCTGTAACGCCAGAACGAAGAGATCAATTTGATCGACGTAATTGTTGATATTGGTCTGATACCAGGCAATGTCGCCGTCCTGTAGGCGGCTATTCATCTCCAGCCAGTTGGCGTGCAGGCGCGCGTAGCGAGTTTTCACCGCCTGCGGCACATACCAGGCGTTGAGATTTTGCAGTACCGGCGAGTTGAGCGCGTGCTGGAAAAGTTGACGATGCGCATTAATCTGCGGGCTACGGCTTTGCAGATCGTAACCTAGCCGATAGCTCTGCATTCGTAGCGAACCGGCGATATTGATCGCTTCGGCATCCCGTAAACTGCTGGTCAGCGTCAGTAATGCGCTGCCGGTGGACAGAATAGACAACAGCACAATATAGAAAAAAGCCTTAGCCAGACTGGCTGAGACCGGGCGTTTAACCGTCACGCTGGCACTCCCCGCATTTAGCTGAATCGCAATTGCATTTGCTTTGAAATAAATTGATCTGCCACAGGTTCTGGACAGATAGTTGTGCTTCCTGGGCAGATGAACATTGCCGACCCCGCCTTCGTCAGTTAATAACAATGCTCATATAAAGAATAAGGTTTTTACAACCAAAACAGAAGGATGCCATGAATCGTTTTATTATGGCCAATAGCCAGCAGTGTCTGGGCTGCCATGCCTGCGAGGTCGCCTGCGTAATGGCTCACAATGATGAGCGCCATGTCCTGACGTCACAGCGCTATCAGCCCCGAATTACTGTCATCAAACATCAGCACCAGCGCAGCGCGGTCACATGTCACCATTGCGAAGATGCGCCCTGCGCCCGTAGCTGTCCGAACGGCGCGATCGCGCATATTAACGACAGCGTGCAGGTCAATGCGCAGAAGTGCATCGGCTGTAAATCCTGCGTCGTCGCCTGCCCATTCGGCACCATGCAGATGGTATTGACGCCCGTCGCGCCAAACCAGTTCAAAGCCAGCGCGCATAAATGCGATCTGTGCCAGGGACGTGAACAGGGTCCGGCCTGTGTGGAAAATTGCCCGGCGGATGCGCTGCAATTGGTCACCGAAGACTCGTTGACCCGTCTGGCTAAAACGCGACGGCTGCGTACCGCCCAGCAGGAGATTCGCCCCTGGCATACCGTGGATACACAACACAGTGGGACAGCAAGCAGCAAAGTCGAGCGTATGCAGGCGACGCCGCCGCGCGGCGAACCGGATAAACTGGCGATTGAAGCGCGTAAAACCACCTTTGAGGAAATTTATCTGCCGTTTCGCGCCGCGCAGGCGGAGCGTGAAGCGTCCCGCTGCCTCACATGCGGGGAACACAGTATCTGCGAATGGACCTGTCCGCTGCATAACCATATTCCCCAGTGGATCGAACTGGTGAAAGCCGGCGATATTGATGCGGCGGTAGAGCTTTCCCACCAGACCAACTGCCTGCCGGAAATTACCGGGCGCGTCTGTCCGCAGGACCGGCTATGTGAAGGCGCGTGTACACTCCGCGATGAGTATGGCGCGGTTACCATCGGCAACATTGAGCGCTATATCTCCGATCGCGCTCTGAGCAAAGGCTGGCGTCCCGACCTGTCGGACGTACAGAAGAGCGATAAGCGCGTGGCGATTATCGGCGCGGGGCCGGCAGGTCTTGCCTGCGCTGACGTGTTGGCGCGCCATGGCGTAAGCGCCACCGTCTACGATCGCCACCCGGAAATCGGCGGTTTGCTCACCTTTGGTATTCCGGCTTTCAAACTGGATAAATCTCTGCTGGCGCGCCGTCGGGAAATCTTCAGCGCGATGGGGATTCGTTTCGAGCTTAACTGCGAAGTAGGGAAAGATATTTCTCTGGAGACGCTGCTGGAGAGTTATGACGCCGTCTTTGTCGGGGTAGGAACCTATCGTTCCATGAAGGCTGATTTACCGAATGAAGACGCGCCGGGGGTATATGATGCGTTGCCATTCCTTATCGCCAATACCAAACAGGTGATGGGGCTTCCGGCGTTGCCTGACGAGCCGTTTATTGATACTGCGGGCCTTAACGTGGTTGTGCTGGGCGGCGGTGACACCGCAATGGACTGCGTACGTACGGCGCTGCGTCATGGCGCTGCCAACGTCACCTGCGCTTATCGCCGTGATGAGGCCAATATGCCGGGGTCGAAAAAAGAGGTGAAAAACGCGCGGGAAGAGGGCGCGAACTTTGAATTTAACGTTCAGCCGGTTGAGTTGGTGCTGGATACGCACGGGCGCGTCAGCGGTATTCGCTTTTTGCGTACGCGGCTTGGCGAACCGGATGGTCAGGGGCGACGCCGTCCGGTACCTGTACCGGACAGCGAGTTCGTGATGCCGGCGGATGCGGTCATTATGGCGTTTGGTTTTCATCCGCATGGTATGTCGTGGCTGGAATCGCATGGCGTGAAGGTGGATAACTGGGGACGTATTGCCGCCAGCGTCGAGAGCGAGTTTCGTTACCAGACGTCCAACCCGAAAATTTTCGCCGGCGGCGATGCGGTGCGCGGCGCCGATCTGGTGGTGACGGCGATGGCAGAAGGCCGACATGCCGCGCAGGGGATACTCGACTGGTTAGCTAAATAAGCGTATTTGTAGGCCGGTTAAGGCCTGGAACGGTTAAATGATTGAGTGATAAAAAATCTTAAACTTATTGGCTAACCTTACTCCGTTTGCAGAAATGTTGACGCTCGCAGGGCTGGACGCCCTGCGATAAACATTTTCCCGTCGGGGCGACGTTTAACAGGCCTGATGAGGCCAATCTTAGTATTGAAAATAGAGTGTAAATTGAAGGAAGGGACGCTATCAGAATCCCTTCTTAGAGCCTATCCCATTACGACTATTTTACTTGTCATTTTGGCCCTGGGCAGTGCTCGCCAAAACGCGTTAGCGTTTTGAACGCCGCTAGCGGCGGCCCGAAGGGCGAGCGTAGCGAGTCAAACCTCACGTACTACGTGTACGCTCCGGTTTTTGCGCGCTGTCCGTGTCCAAACTGGCTGCGCCAATAACGCCTGGTGAGATAGGCTCTTAATTTTTATTTTAAGGAACCATATATCTGGTCAACAATCCAGCCATACGTCGCCGCAGGTAATAATCCACTGACAAAAACATTCGGGTTCACTTTAGGATTTGCTACCGGCGAGTGCGGCCTGTTACCTAAAATCACAATCGCCATATGATTAACCGGATCGATAGACGTCAGCGTTCCGGTCCATCCGGTATGTCCATACGTTTGCGGACTGGCTAATACCCCGAACGTGGGGGTCATTGAGGCGTTGCCGTTAACGCGCCACCCCAGACCAAAGGTAGCGTCTTCTGGCGAGCGGCGAGTAAACTGCGCAACCGTTTTGTCGTCGAATAGCTTCACGTTACCGTAGCCGCCCCCATTGAGCATGACTTGCATTAACACAGCCATATCATGGGTGTCAGAAAACAGTCCGGCGTGTCCTGAAACGCCGCCCATTGAGTACCAGGCTTTTTCGTCATGCACCTGGCCCCATAGTGTACCGGTGCGAATATTGGGGAAATGAATCACGCCGTCACGCGTGTTGCCATGTAGTTCCGTTGCGGCGATTTGCGGCGGCGTGAAGCCTTTCATCAGCGGGTTAAAGACGGTATGTTTTAATCCGAGCGGTTTATAAATGGTGGTTTCGACGTAGCGATCTAATGGCATTGCCGTTATCGATTCAACGATAAAACCAAGAATCATATAATCCACGTCGCTGTAGATATGCTTTGATCCAGGTTGATATTCCAGCGGCGTCTTTTTAATCATCTCCAGAGTAGTGCTTTTACTCTGTGAAAATAATTTACCGGCGACGTTTTTATTGGGATATTGTGGGTCGGCAGGAAAGCCCGCGACGTGATGAAGAATATCAATAATGCGGAGTTTATCTTTGCCTTTTATTTTATCCCCAGGCATATCCTTAAAGCCGGGGATGTATTTTGATACCAAATCATTGACATCTATTTTCCCTTCATACACCAGTTTTTGCAATGCAAAGTTAGTGGCATACATTTTTGTGTTTGAAGCCAGGTCATACATCGTGTTAGTGGTCGCCCGAATGGGATGGGCTAACAGCGTGGAACCGTCATATTTTTTGGCATAGCCCCAGGCTTTTTGTAGAACAATATGATTATCTTTTATCACCAGAAGATTAATACTGGGATATCCGGCATCAATTTGATTTTGAATCCAGCCATCAAGTCGGTGAAGTTTTTGGCTATCAAATCCCACCTGATCAGGGCTCGCGGTGGTCAATACCGGATACTCAACGGCAAAAGCTGAAAGGGAAAACGTCAGTAGAACCGTCGCAACGAGAGTAAATTTCATGATGATTCCCTCAGTCTCACTCCGGCCGTCAAATCATATCGCGAGCATGGACTTTGCGGCCCGGAGAAGCAGAATATGGTCATGGCAGTGACAGAAAAATATGGCTGTACATCTGTTCAGTCGGCGTTAAGGATTAACCCTTTAGCAGACAAAACCGACCTCACGGCGTAATATTAATGCTCTTTTTACACCCTGGAGCCAGCATGTCGCAAACCATTACGCTTATTAAGGATAAAATTCTTTCTGATAATTATTTTACTCTGCGCAACATTACCTATGACCTGACCCGTCGTAATGGCGAGGTTATCCGTCACAAGCGTGAGGTTTACGATCGCGGGAATGGCGCAACCATTCTGCTTTACAACTCAACTAAAAAAACCGTGGTTCTGGTTCGTCAGTTTCGCGTGGCGACATGGGTCAACGGTAATCAAGACGGTATGTTAATTGAAACCTGCGCTGGCCTGCTTGATAACGACGAGCCGGAGGTCTGTATCCGTAAAGAGGCCATTGAAGAGACAGGGTATGACGTTGGTGAGGTACGCAAGATATTTGAGCTTTATATGTCGCCAGGCGGCGTCACGGAGCTGATTCATTTCTTCATTGCCGAATATCATGATAGCGAGCGTGCCAGCATCGGCGGCGGCGTGGAGGACGAAGAGATTGAGGTGCTTGAACTGCCGTTTTCCCGGGCGCTGGAAATGGTGCGCTCAGGTGAGATTCGGGACGGTAAGACCGTGTTATTGCTTAACTATTTACAGACGTCTCATCTAATGGACTGAAAAAAAAGAAATATATTTCTTTACACAAAAAAGACCAATCCGATAAATCTGATTGAGAACCCTGAGGCGCGCAAGGAAGATACCGCCTTAGCTGTGTTGTTCTGAATCTGGGGTTGTTCCGTTCATGCGCTACCGCGTTATTCTTTTTTGTCTGTTTGGCCTGTTGCCGGTCCAGCTACTGTGGGCTGCGCCAGCGCAACGGACTTTTTCCGACTGGCAGGTCACCTGTAATAACCAAAATTTTTGCGTAGCGCGCAATACTGGCGAACATCATGGGCTGGTGATGACATTAAGCCGCAGCGCCGGGGCGCGTACCGATGCGGTACTGCGTATCGACCGCGGCGGTTTGGCGCCGCCCGACGCTAAAGAAGCCGCAATTGCGCCTCGCTTATTGCTGGATGGCAAACCGCTTTCGTTCAACAGTCCACACTGGCGCGTGTCGCCCTGGCATCTCATGACCGGCGATCCTGCCACCATCACCGCATTTTTACAGACGATTCAGGATGCGCAGGCCATCACCTTAAAAAACGGCGTTCAGACGCTTTCGCTGGCGGGATTAAAAGCGGCATTACTGTTTATCGACGCGCAACAAAAACGTGTGGGCAGCGAAACCGCCTGGATTGAAAAAGGAAACGAACCGCCGCTCAGCGTGCCCCCGGCACCGGCATTAAAGGGGATCGCCGTGATTAATCCAACGCCCGTACCGCTGAGTGAGGAAGAACGCGACGATCTGCTGGACTACGCAGCATGGCGGGTAAACGGCATTCGCTGTTCGCTTGACCCGCTGCGTCGCGAGACGCAGGTCAGCGCGTTGACGGATGATAAAGCGTTATTGATTGTTAACTGCGAAGCCGGCGCCTATAACACTATTGATCTCGCCTGGGTAGTTTCACGCAAAAAAACGCTCGCCTCGCGCGCCGTACGTTTGCGGCTGCCGTTTAATCGCGGCGTCGAAAGTAATGACATGGAGTTGATGAACGCCTTCTTTGACGAGAAAACGCGCGAGCTGGTGACGTTGGCGAAAGGGCGGGGGTTAACCGACTGCGGTATCCAGACGCGCTGGCGTTATGATGGCGATCGTTTTCGTCTGGTGCGTTATGCCGAAGAACCGAGCTGCGATAACTGGCACGGGCCGGATGCCTGGCCTACGCTGTGGATCACGCGTTGAATCCTGGTTGTTATCCCCTTTTCAGAATAGGGATACACCTATTGAGGTTTCATTTATGGTATAGAGATTGCTACGTTACGGTAGGATTGTTACTTTACCCGATAGCCTCACCACAGCAGGAAATAGTATGAAAATAAATAATGGCCCCGTATTATGCCCCCATTGTGGCTGCCTGAGCGCTTATTATGAAATAGATCGGCTGGCGGCGATAAGAGAAAAAGTGAATAAAGAAGGCGGATCAGCGGCGTGGGATTCAACATTACAGGCGCATAAAAAAAAGGCCTTTTGCCTGATGTGCCATAAATCCATTGATGAGGTCGTCATCGGGCAGTCAGATGCGCCTGAGTCTACGAAGTAATTTTGCACAGCCTACAGAACAGGTCTGCAGACTGCGCAAAGTCTGTGTTGCTAACGCTCGCCTTAGCCTTTGATGTTCAGCACCCGGCGGGCTTTTTCTACAATATTTTCCACGGTAAAGCCAAAATACGGGAACAGTTTGTCAGCCGGGGCGGATTCACCGTATCCCGTCATGCCGATAATTGCGCCTTTTAGGCCAACATATTTATACCAGTAGTCGGCTATACCGGCTTCCACCGCGACGCGGGCGGTCACGTGCGCTGGTAGCACTGATTCGCGATATGCTTCGTCCTGCGCATCGAAAATATCCGTTGAAGGCAACGACACCACGCGAACGTTATGCCCCTCGCCAGTCAATTTTTCCGCCGCCTGGAGGGTAATTTCCATTTCCGATCCGGTAGCGATCAGAATGATATCCGGCTTGCCGCCGCTATCTTTGAGAATATATCCGCCGCGGGCAATCGCTTTCACCTGTTCTGGCGTGCGTTCCACCTGCGCCAGATTCTGCCGCGAGAGAATCAACGCCGTCGGCCCGTGCTGACGTTCAATGGCCAGCTTCCAGCCGACCGCCGCCTCAACCTGATCGCAGGGACGCCAGGTGCTGAAGTTTGGCGTTAAGCGCAGGCTCGCCAGTTGTTCCACGGCCTGGTGTGTCGGGCCATCTTCGCCCAAACCGATGGAGTCGTGGGTATAGACCATAATCTGCCGGGCTTTCATTAAGGCCGCCATACGCGCCGCGTTACGGGCATATTCGACAAACATCAGAAACGTGGCGGTATACGGTACAAAGCCGCCGTGGTGGGCGATGCCGTTGGCAATGGCGGTCATGCCGAATTCGCGCACGCCATAGTGGATGTAATTACCTGCCGGATCCTCTTTCAACGAGGTCGAACCTTTCCAGATAGTCAGGTTGCTCGGTGCCAGATCCGCCGATCCGCCCAACAGTTCCGGCAACAGGGGACCATAGGCATTGAGCGTATTTTGCGATGCTTTACGGGTGGCGATTTTGGCCGGATTAGCCTGCAAGTCGTTAATAAATTTTTGCGTGGCGGATTCCCATGCCTCCGGCAGTCCGCCGCTCATCCGGCGGGTAAACTCTGCGGCCAGCTCAGGATAAGCCTTCTCATAAGCAGCAAACTTTTCCTGCCACTGCTGCTGCGCTTTCTCGCCTTTTTCACGGCCATCCCACGCGCGGTAAATTTCTTTTGGGATCTCAAACGCCGGATGATGCCATCCCAGCTTCTGGCGGGTCAGAGCCACCTCTTCTTCGCCCAGCGCCGCGCCGTGCGACTCCTCCTTCCCGGCTTTATTCGGCGAGCCAAAACCTATCACCGTCCGACAGATAATTAGCGAAGGTTTGTCTTTTACGCTCTGGGCTTCCAGAATGGCTTTTTTCACCGCCTCCGGATCGTGCCCGTCAATGTCATGCACGACATGCCAGTGGTAGGCTTCAAAACGTTTGGCGGTATCGTCGGTAAACCAGCCTTCGGTTTCGCCATCAATGGAGATGCCGTTGTGATCGTAAAAGCCGATCAGTTTGCCCAGTCCCAGCGTACCAGCCAGCGAACACACCTCATGCGAGATCCCCTCCATCAGACAGCCGTCGCCCATAAAGACATAGGTGTAGTGGTCGACAATCTCGTGGTCCGGCCGGTTGAACTGTGCGCCTAACGTACGCTCGGCAATCGCCAGCCCGACGGCATTCGCCAGCCCCTGGCCCAGCGGCCCGGTGGTGGTTTCAACGCCGGGCGTATAGCCAATCTCCGGGTGACCGGGCGTTTTAGAGTGTAATTGACGGAAGTTTTTTAGCTCCTCCAGCGGCAGGTCATAACCGGTTAAATGCAGCAGACTATAGAGCAGCATGGAGGCGTGACCGTTGGAAAGGATAAAACGATCACGGTCATACCAGGTCGGATCGGTGGGGTTATGTTTAAGAAAATCGTTCCATAGCACTTCAGCGATATCCGCCATCCCCATCGGCGCGCCGGGGTGCCCGGAATTGGCTTTTTGAACGGCATCCATGCTCAGCGCACGAATCGCATTGGCAAGGTCTTTACGGGACATAAATCACTCCATGCAAGGTTTATAGTTTGGCGGCAAGCAGGTCTTCCAGTTTGCGCTGGTCAACAGCAAAAAGACGGATACCTTCCGACAGCTTCTCTACGGCCATCGCGTCCTGATTATGTTCCCAGCGGAACTCCGCTTCCGTCATTGGCGTAGGACGGTGGAACATCTGCGAGGAAGGCACCAGTTTACGGATCACCGGTTCTTCTTTTTCTTTCAGCTCTTTAAGCAGGTTAGGGGAGATAGTCAGTCGATCGCAGCCGGTTAGCGCGAGGATTTGCTCAGTACGGCGGAAACTTGCCCCCATCACGATGGTTTCATAGCGATGCTGTTTAAAGTAATCGTAGATATTGCGTACCGATTTCACGCCGGGATCTTCCTCCACGACATACGGCTCCAGCGGACTACGCGCCTGATACCAGTCGTAAATTCGGCCCACGAACGGAGAGATCAAATAGACGCCCGCTTCGGCGCAGGCGCGCGCCTGGGCAAAAGAGAACAACAACGTCAGGTTACAATTAATGCCCTCTTTTTCGAGCTGCCCGGCGGCGCGGATACCTTCCCAGGTTGCGGCGAGCTTGATCAGAATGCGCGATTTATCAATACCCTGCTGCTGGTAGAGATCCACCAGATGGCGCGCTTTCTCGATACTTTTTTCTTTATCGAACGATAACCGCGCGTCGACTTCAGTAGAGACGCGACCGGGAATACTTTTCAGTATTTCCGCGCCAAAATTGACCGCCAGTTTATCGCTGGCTGCTGCAACCTGCTGTTCCTGCGTACCGCCGTGTTTTTTCCCCCAGGCAATCGCATCCTCAATCAAATGACCATACTGCTCAAGCCCGGCGGCTTTCAGCAGTAAAGAGGGATTTGTCGTGGCATCCTGCGGCTGGTAGTGGCGGATGGACTCGATGTCGCCGCTGTCGGCGACGACGGTAGTGAATTGTTTGATGCCGTCTAGCTGGTTCATAGGAAATACTCCTTGAAAAGTAAAGTGTTAGATGAGTGTGTTGATTCACACTTCTGAAAGATTGATACACTACATAACCAAAAAGCATAGCAGACAGGCATGGTATTGCTGGTATAAGCAGGTAACATGGCCGTTATAAGTTGATAACAAACTCTTGCGCCGCGTCGTGATAGTTTGCAGACCTTCAAAGTTTGTGCTGCGCAGTACGGTGATAATGTGCGGCGCACCAGGCCGCGTCACTTTTTGAACGATACGTGAAAGGAACAACAAGATGGATGAGCAGTTAAAACAAAGCGCCCTTGATTTCCACGAATTTCCGGTACCCGGTAAAATTCAGGTTTCTCCGACTAAGCCCCTTGCCACCCAACGCGATCTGGCGTTGGCTTACTCGCCAGGCGTGGCGGCGCCCTGCCTGGAAATCGAAAAAGATCCGCTGGCAGCCTACAAATACACCGCGCGCGGCAACCTTGTTGCGGTCATTTCCAACGGTACAGCGGTGCTGGGGTTAGGCAACATTGGCGCGCTGGCCGGCAAGCCGGTCATGGAAGGCAAAGGCGTTCTGTTTAAAAAATTCGCCGGCATCGATGTGTTTGACATTGAAGTCGATGAGCTTGACCCGGACAAATTTATCAACGTGGTCGCTGCGCTGGAGCCGACCTTTGGCGGCATTAACCTCGAAGACATTAAAGCGCCGGAATGTTTCTATATTGAACAGAAACTGCGCGAGCGCATGAACATCCCGGTTTTCCATGACGATCAGCACGGAACGGCGATCATCAGTACGGCCGCCATTCTTAATGGCCTGCGAGTCGTAGAGAAAAATATTTCCGACGTGCGGATGGTCGTCTCCGGCGCAGGGGCGGCGGCAATCGCTTGTATGAACCTGCTGGTCGCGTTGGGGATGCAAAAGCACAACATCGTGGTGTGCGACTCTAAGGGCGTTATTTACAAAGGCCGTGAGCCGAATATGGCGGAGACCAAAGCGGCCTATGCGGTAGACGACAGCGGCAAGCGCACGCTGGATGAGGTCATTGACGGCGCGGATATTTTCCTCGGCTGTTCAGGCCCGAAAGTGCTGACTCAGGAGATGGTGAAGAAAATGGCCCGCGCGCCAATGATTCTGGCGCTGGCTAACCCGGAACCGGAAATTCTGCCGCCGCTGGCGAAAGAAGTGCGCCCGGACGCCATTATCTGTACCGGTCGTTCCGACTATCCGAACCAGGTGAACAACGTATTGTGCTTCCCGTTTATCTTCCGCGGCGCACTGGACGTCGGCGCGACGGCGATCAACGAAGAGATGAAACTGGCGGCGGTCCGTGCGATTGCCGAGCTGGCGCACGCCGAACAGAGCGAAGTGGTGGCCTCGGCCTATGGCGATCAGGACCTGAGCTTTGGGCCGGAATACATTATTCCGAAACCGTTTGACCCGCGTCTGATTGTCAAAATCGCTCCGGCGGTCGCGAAAGCGGCAATGGATTCCGGCGTGGCGACGCGCCCGATTGCTGACTTTGATGCCTATATCGATAAACTGACCGAGTTTGTCTACAAAACCAACCTGTTCATGAAGCCGATCTTCTCGCAGGCACGCAAAGATCCGAAGCGTGTAGTGCTGCCGGAAGGGGAAGAGGCGCGCGTGCTGCACGCAACCCAGGAGTTGATCACCCTGGGGCTGGCGAAACCCATCCTGATCGGACGTCCGAGCGTGATCGAAATGCGTATCCAGAAACTGGGGCTACAGATCAAAGCGGGCGTTGATTTCGAGATCGTGAATAATGAATCCGATCCGCGCTTCAAAGAGTACTGGAGCGAGTATTACCAGATCATGAAGCGTCGCGGGGTAACTCAGGAACAGGCGCAGCGTGCGATGATCGGCAACCATACGGCCATTGGCGCGATCATGGTGCAGCGTGGGGAAGCGGATGCGATGATCTGCGGCACTATCGGCGACTACCATGAGCATTTCAGCGTCGTGAAAGCCGTCTTTGGCTACCGTGACGGCGTGCATACGGCAGGGGCGATGAACGCCTTACTGCTGCCAAGCGGCAACACTTTTATCGCCGATACTTATGTTAACGAAGATCCCACGCCGGAACAGTTGGCGGAGATCACCGTAATGGCGGCGGAAACCGTTCGCCGCTTTGGTATTGAGCCGAAAGTCGCGCTGTTGTCGCACTCTAACTTTGGTTCCTCAAATTCGCTGTCCGCCAGCAAAATGCGCGAAACCCTTGAGCGGGTACGCGAACGAGCGCCCGATCTGATGATTGACGGTGAGATGCACGGTGATGCAGCGTTGGTGGAAAGTATTCGTAATGACCGGATGCCGGATAGCCCGCTGAAGGGAGCCGCCAATATTCTGGTGATGCCGAATATGGAAGCCGCCCGCATTAGTTACAACTTACTACGCGTCTCCAGTTCCGAAGGCGTCACGGTCGGCCCGGTCCTGATGGGCGTGTCTAAACCGGTACATGTATTAACGCCGATCGCCTCTGTACGCCGTATCGTGAATATGGTGGCGTTAGCGGTAGTTGAAGCGCAAACCACGCCGCTTTAATAACGCATTACTCTCTCTTCTGGCGCAGGTTCTCCTGCGCTTTTTTTATGCGCCGCTGGGCTTCGCCATGGCATGAAAGGCTCGGGTGGGGATATTCTGGAACCTATTGCGTTACCCCTACTTATTTCACTGAATCTGTACTATGCATAAATCGAGTGATACGCATTATTTTTATCAATAGTAGTAATACAAAGAATAGCCGGTGGGTATTTATTGCGGAACAGGTTTAAATTCAGAATGACGCCTGAAAATGTGATGCACCACGATATTTATCGTTAACACCTTCGACAGAAGTCCCTTTTATTTTCTTTCTCTTAGTGATCTACCTCACCTTTTACATCACCTTGCCGAATTTTGTTATTTACTCCGACAAAAAATTGCCACGATGACGGCAGTTTCAGTGGAGATGGTGAGCAATGAATAAAGAACGCATTATTCAGGAATTTGTGCCGGGCAAACAGGTCACGCTGGCGCATCTCATTGCGCACCCTGGTGAAGAACTGGCGAAAAAGATCGGCGTTCCCGATGCTGGCGCGATTGGCATTATGACCTTAACGCCGGGGGAGACGGCCATGATCGCTGGCGATTTAGCGATGAAGGCTGCGGATGTACACATCGGTTTTCTCGACAGATTTAGCGGCGCGCTGGTGATTTATGGCACCGTCGGCGCAGTAGAAGAAGCGCTATTACAGACGGTCAGCGGGCTGGGGCGATTATTAAACTTTACCCTGTGTGAGTTAACAAAAAGTTAATTGGTGGCGGTAATGAAACGTATTGCTTTTGTCGGCGCGGTCGGTGCCGGAAAGACAACGCTTTTTAACGCGTTACGGGGAAATTATTCCCTCGCCAGAAAAACACAGGCCGTGGAATTTAATGATCATGGCGATATAGATACGCCGGGTGAATATTTTAGCCATCCCCGTTGGTATCACGCCTTAATTACCACGTTGCAGGATGTGGACACGCTGATTTATGTCCACGCGGCAAACGATAAAGAAAGTCGCTTACCTGCCGGGTTATTGGATGTTGGAACCCGTAAACGACATATCGCCGTTATCAGCAAAACGGACATGCCGGATGCCGACGTCGCCGCTACGCGGCAGTTGCTTTGCGAGATTGGATTCCGGGAGCCGATTTTCGAGCTCAACGGCCACGACCCGCAAAGCGTGCGGCAGTTGGTGGATTATCTGGCGGCTCTCAGTGAACAGGAGGAAGAGGCAGGTGAAAAAACTTATCACAGCTAACGATATTCGTGCGGCCCACGCCCGCGGCGAACAGGCGATGTCGGTAGTGCTGCGCGCCAGCATTATTACCCCGGAGGCTCGCGAAGTGGCGGAACTACTGGGATTCACGATTACCGAATGCGACGAGTCCGTCCCGGCATCCACATCGGCGCAGGCGTGTAAAAGCGAAAGCCAGCGCATTCGGGAAGCCATCATCGCGCAGCTCCCGGAAGGGCAGTTTACTGAAAGCCTGGTGGCGCAGTTGATGGAAAAAGTGCTCAAGGAAAAGCAGTCGCTGGAACTGGGGACGATGCAGCCGAGCTTTACCTCCGTCACGGGTAAAGGCGGCGTGAAAGTCATTGACGGCAGCAGCGTGAAATTTGGCCGCTTCGACGGCGCCGAACCGCACTGCGTCGGCTTAACCGATCTGGTTACAGAGCAGGACGGCAGCAGCATGGCCGCCGGGTTTATGCAGTGGGACAACGCCTTTTTCCCGTGGACGCTGAACTACGACGAAATCGACATGGTGCTGGAGGGCGAACTGCACGTACGTCATGAAGGCGAAACCATGATTGCCAAAGCCGGAGATGTGATGTTCATCCCTAAAGGCTCCAGCATTGAATTTGGCACGCCAACGTCCGTGCGCTTTCTGTACGTCGCCTGGCCTGCGAACTGGCAATCCGTATGAACGATTTCATCACCGAAACGTGGCTCAGAGCGAATCATACGCTCAGCGAAGGATCGGAAATCCATCTGCCCGCTGATGCACGACTGACGCCCTCGGCCCGGGAACTGCTGGAAAGCCGCCGCCTGCGCATTAAGTTTCTGGATCCGCAAGGCCGGCTGTTTGTTGATGATGACGAACAGCAGCCGCAGCCGGTACATGGCTTAACCAGTAGCGATACGCACCCACAGGCCTGCTGTGAACTGTGCCGCCAGCCGGTGGTGAAAAAGCCCGATACGCTGACCCATCTGACGGCGGACAAAATGGTCGCCAAAAGCGACCCGCGCCTCGGCTTTCGCGCCGCGCTCGACAGCGCCATCGCGCTGACCGTGTGGCTACAAATCGAACTGGCGGAACCCTGGCAGCCGTGGCTTTTCGATATCCGTTCGCGGCTGGGCAACATTATGCGCGCCGACGCTATAGATGAACCGCTGGCGGCGCAGTCTATCGTCGGGCTGAACGAGGATGAGCTGCATCGGCTTTCCCACCAGCCGCTGCGCTATCTCGACCACGATCACCTGGTGCCGGAGGCCAGCCACGGTCGCGATGCGGCGCTGCTTAATCTGCTGCGAACCAAAGTCCGCGAAACGGAAACCCTCGCCGCACAAGTGTTTATTACCCGTAGTTTTGAGGTCTTGCGCCCGGACATTTTACAGGCGCTGAACCGTCTCTCCAGCACGGTTTACGTGATGATGATTTTGAGCGTGGCGAAACATCCGCTGACGGTCGCCCAAATTCAACAACGGTTGGGAGAGAAGCCATGATCATTGAACGCGCCCGCGAACTGGCGGTACGTGCCCCCGCCAGAGTCGTCTTTCCCGATGCGCTGGACGAACGCGTGCTGAAAGCGGCGCATTACCTGCAACAGTGCGGTCTGGCTCGCCCCGTTCTGGTCGCCAGTCCGTTTGCGCTGCGTCAGTTTGCCCTGAGTCATCGTATGGCGATGGATGGCATTCAGGTCATCGACCCACACAGCAACCTGAGTATGCGCCAGCGTTTTGCGCAACGCTGGCTTGCCCGTGCCGGAGAAAAAACGCCGCCGGACGCAGTGGAAAAGCTTAGCGACCCGCTAATGTTCGCTGCCGCCATGGTGAGCGCCGGTGAGGCTGATGTGTGTATCGCAGGCAACCTGTCGTCAACGGCGAATGTGCTGCGCGCAGGGCTGCGGGTGATTGGCCTGCAACCCGGGTGCAAAACATTGTCGTCTATTTTCCTGATGCTGCCGCAGTATACCGGTCCGGCATTAGGGTTCGCCGATTGCAGCGTAGTGCCGCAGCCGACGGCGGCGCAGCTGGCGGATATCGCTCTCGCCAGTGCCGACACCTGGCGGGCCATTACCGGCGAAGAGCCGCGCGTGGCGATGCTGTCATTTTCAAGCAACGGCAGCGCCCGTCACCCCAATGTTGCCAACGTGCAGCAGGCGACAGAGCTCGTTCGCGAACGTGCGCCGCAACTGCTTGTGGACGGTGAATTGCAGTTTGACGCCGCTTTCGTACCGGAGGTCGCCGCGCAAAAAGCGCCTGACAGCCCGCTGCAAGGCCGCGCCAACGTGATGATTTTCCCGTCGCTGGAGGCGGGCAATATTGGCTACAAAATCGCTCAGCGTCTGGGAGGCTATCGCGCTGTTGGGCCGCTAATTCAGGGGCTTGCCGCGCCGCTTCACGACCTCTCCCGAGGCTGTAGCGTGCAGGAAATTATCGAACTGGCGTTGGTGGCAGCCGTGCCGCGCCAGGCTGACGTGAGCCGCGAACGCAGCTTACACACACTGGTTGAATGAACGGTCCCGTTCTGGACCCCTTTAATGAGAGGAAAACACGATGGAAGCATTAGGAATGATTGAAACCCGGGGCCTGGTTGCGCTGATTGAGGCCTCAGATGCGATGGTAAAAGCCGCACGCGTGAAGCTGGTCGGCGTGAAGCAGATTGGCGGTGGCCTGTGTACGGCCATGGTACGTGGCGACGTGGCGGCGTGCAAAGCCGCAACCGATGCTGGCGCCGCTGCGGCGCAGCGCATTGGCGAGCTGGTCTCCGTACACGTGATTCCACGCCCGCACGGCGATCTGGAAGAAGTGTTCCCGATCAGCTTCAAAGGCGACAGCAACATTTGATGGTAGGCCGGATAAGACGCGCAGCGTCGCCATCCGGCATGAATGCGCGCCATTGCCTGATGGTGCGCAGATTCAAGGCCTACGACCCAACGGGCAATCCATGGAGGCGGATATGAAACTGGCAGTCGTCACAGGACAAATCGTATGTACCGTCCGCCATCAGGGACTGGCGCATGACAAATTGCTGATGGTGGAAATGATCGATGCCCAGGGCAACCCCGACGGGCAGTGTGCCGTCGCTATCGACAGTATCGGGGCGGGAACCGGAGAGTGGGTACTGCTGGTCAGCGGCAGTTCCGCACGCCAGGCGCATCGCAGCGAATTATCACCGGTCGATCTGTGCGTCATTGGCATCGTCGATGAAGTGGTGGCTGGCGGGAAAGTGGTTTTCCATAAATAGGACTGAACATCATGAATCAACAGGATATTGAACAGGTGGTGAAAGCGGTACTGCTGAAAATGAAAGACAGCAGCCAGCCGGCCAGCACTGTTCATGAGATGGGCGTTTTTGCCTCCCTGGATGACGCAGTGGCGGCAGCAAAACGGGCCCAGCAGGGGCTGAAGAGCGTGGCGATGCGCCAGCTTGCCATTCATGCCATTCGCGAAGCGGGCGAAAAACACGCCCGAGAATTAGCGGAACTTGCCGTCAGCGAAACCGGCATGGGACGCGTTGACGATAAATTTGCTAAAAACGTGGCGCAGGCGCGCGGCACGCCGGGCGTCGAGTGTTTATCTCCGCAGGTGCTGACCGGCGATAACGGCCTGACGCTGATTGAAAATGCGCCGTGGGGCGTGGTGGCCTCGGTCACGCCGTCCACCAATCCGGCGGCGACGGTGATTAATAACGCCATCAGCCTGATTGCCGCAGGCAACAGCGTCGTGTTTGCCCCGCATCCGGCGGCGAAAAAGGTCTCTCAGCGGGCAATCACCCTCCTCAATCAGGCGGTGGTCGCCGCCGGTGGCCCGGAAAATTTGCTGGTCACCGTGGCGAACCCGGATATCGAAACCGCCCAGCGGCTGTTCAAGTATCCCGGTATTGGCCTGCTGGTGGTGACTGGCGGCGAAGCGGTGGTGGACGCGGCGCGCAAACATACTAATAAACGCCTGATTGCCGCTGGTGCCGGCAATCCCCCGGTGGTGGTGGATGAGACCGCCGACCTGCCGCGCGCTGCACAATCCATCGTCAAAGGCGCGTCGTTTGATAACAACATCATCTGCGCCGACGAAAAAGTGCTGATTGTGGTGGATAGCGTCGCCGACGAGCTGATGCGTCTGATGGAAGGTCAGCACGCGGTGAAACTGACCGCCGGTCAGGCCGAACAGCTCCAGCCGGTGCTGCTGAAGAATATTGATGAGCGCGGCAAAGGCACCGTCAGCCGTGACTGGGTCGGTCGTGACGCGGGCAAGATCGCCGCAGCCATCGGCCTGAACGTCCCGGATCAAACGCGCCTGCTGTTTGTGGAAACGCCAGCTAACCATCCGTTTGCTGTCACTGAAATGATGATGCCGGTACTGCCGGTGGTACGGGTCGCCAACGTCGAAGAAGCCATCGCCCTGGCGGTTCAGCTTGAAGGCGGTTGCCACCATACGGCGGCGATGCACTCGCGCAATATCGACAACATGAACCAGATGGCGAACGCCATCGACACCAGCATTTTCGTCAAAAACGGGCCGTGCATTGCCGGGCTTGGATTGGGCGGAGAAGGCTGGACCACCATGACTATCACTACGCCAACCGGCGAAGGGGTGACCAGCGCGCGTACCTTTGTGCGGCTGCGTCGATGCGTGCTGGTGGATGCGTTTCGCATTGTATAAGGGATGACTCATGGCGCACGACGAACAACTCTGGCTCACCCCAAGACTGCAAAAAGCGGCGGCCCTGTGTAACCAGACGCCCGCCGCCAGCGACACACCGCTGTGGCTGGGCATCGATTTGGGCACCTGCGACGTGGTGTCGATGGTGGTCGACGGCAACGCCCAGCCGGTGGCGGTGTGCCTTGACTGGGCCGACGTTGTGCGTGACGGCATCGTCTGGGATTTCTTCGGCGCCGTCACCCTCGTGCGCCGCCATCTCGACACCCTTGAACAGCAGCTCGGCTGCCGCTTTACCCACGCGGCGACCTCGTTCCCGCCGGGCACCGACCCGCGTATTTCGATCAACGTGCTGGAGTCTGCTGGGTTAGAAGTCAGCCACGTACTGGATGAGCCGACGGCGGTGGCGGATCTGCTGGCGCTTGATAATGCAGGCGTGGTGGATATTGGCGGCGGCACTACCGGCATTGCCATCGTCAAACAGGGCAAGGTGACTTACTCCGCCGATGAAGCCACTGGCGGGCACCATATCTCCCTGACGCTGGCGGGCAACCGCCGTATTCCCCTGGAAGAGGCGGAACAGTACAAGCGCAGCAATGCGCAGGAGATTTGGCCGGTAGTGAAGCCGGTGTACGAAAAGATGGCGGAGATCGTTGCTCGCCACATTGAAGGGCAAGGAATTGCTGATTTATGGCTGGCGGGCGGTTCCTGTATGCAGCCGGGCGTGGAGGCGTTATTTCGCCAGCGTTTCCCGGAGTTACAGGTGCATTTGCCGCAGCACAGCCTGTTTATGACCCCGCTGGCGATAGCCAACAGCGGGAGAGCGAAAGCGGAGGGACTCTATGCAAGCTGAACTACAGACGGCGCTGTTTCAGGCATTCGACACCCTGAATCTGCAACGGGTGAAAACGTTCAGCGTACCGCCGGTCACGCTGTGCGGACTTGGGGCGCTCGGCGCCTGTGGACAGGAAGCGCAAGCGCGAGGCGTAAGCCATCTGTTTGTGATGGTCGACAGCTTCCTGCATCAGGCGGGAATGACCGCGCCGCTGGCACGCAGCCTGGCGATGAAAGGCGTGGCGATGACGGTCTGGCCGTGTCCGCCAGGCGAGCCGTGCATTACCGACGTTTGCGCGGCGGTGGCGCAACTGCGTGAGGCGGCGTGCGATGGCGTAGTGGCCTTTGGCGGCGGTTCGGTGTTGGACGCGGCGAAAGCGGTTGCCCTGCTGGTGACTAACCCTGATCAGACGCTGAGCGCCATGACCGAGCGCAGTACATTACGCCCGCGTCTGCCGCTGATTGCGGTGCCGACCACCGCCGGAACCGGTTCTGAAACCACCAACGTGACGGTGATTATCGACGCGGTCAGCGGGCGCAAGCAGGTGCTGGCACACGCGTCACTAATGCCGGATGTGGCGATTCTTGATGCTGCCGTGACCGAAGGCGTTCCGCCAAACGTGACGGCGATGACCGGTATCGATGCGTTGACGCATGCGATTGAGGCCTACAGCGCGCTCAACGCCACGCCGTTTACCGACAGCCTGGCGATTGGCGCGATAGCGATGATTGGCAAATCGCTGCCGAAAGCCGTGGGTTACGGCCACGATCTGGCGGCGCGTGAAAATATGTTACTGGCCTCCTGTATGGCGGGAATGGCCTTTTCCAGCGCCGGTTTGGGGCTGTGTCATGCGATGGCGCACCAGCCAGGGGCGGCGCTGCATATTCCGCACGGCCAGGCCAACGCTATGCTGCTGCCAACGGTCATGGGCTTTAACCGGATGGTATGCCGCGAACGCTTCAGTCAAATCGGTCGGGCGCTAACCAATAAGAAATCGGACGATCGCGATGCGATTGCGGCGGTGAGCGAGCTGATTGCCGAAGTGGGGCAGAGCAAACGGCTGGCTGACGCTGGCGCCAAACCCGAACACTACAGCGCATGGGCGCAAGCCGCGCTGGAGGATATTTGTCTGCGCAGTAACCCACGCACCGCCACACAGGCACAGATTATCGACCTGTACGCGGCTGCCGGGTAATGCCTGTAGGCCGGATAAGGTGCTCGCACCGCCATCCGGCAATAACACGGCGTTAATGCCGGAGGCGACGTAAACGTCTTATCCGGCCTACAAATCATAAATGGCAGGGAGTAAGGGCTATGGGAATTAACGAAATCATCATGTACATCATGATGTTCTTTATGCTGATTGCCGCCGTGGACAGAATCCTGTCGCAGTTCGGCGGGTCGGCGCGCTTCCTCGGTAAATTCGGTAAGAGTATTGAGGGGTCTGGCGGCCAGTTTGAAGAGGGCTTTATGGCGATGGGCGCGCTGGGGCTGGCGATGGTCGGTATGACCGCGCTGGCGCCGGTGCTGGCGCATGTACTGGGGCCGGTTATTATCCCGGTATACGAAATGCTGGGCGCGAACCCATCCATGTTCGCGGGTACGCTGCTGGCCTGTGATATGGGCGGATTCTTCCTCGCCAAAGAGCTGGCCGGCGGTGATGTCGCGGCGTGGCTATACTCAGGGTTAATCCTTGGGTCGATGATGGGGCCGACCATTGTGTTCTCCATTCCGGTGGCGCTCGGCATTATCGAACCGTCTGACCGCCGCTACCTGGCACTTGGCGTACTGGCGGGTATCGTCACCATTCCCATTGGCTGCATTGCGGGGGGATTGATCGCCATGTACTCAGGCGTGCAGATCAATGGTCAGCCAGTGGAGTTTACCTTCGCGCTGATCCTGATGAACATGATCCCGGTATTGATCGTCGCGGTGCTGGTAGCGCTGGGGCTGAAGTTCATCCCGGAAAAAATGATCAACGGTTTCCAGATTTTCGCCAAATTTCTGGTGGCGCTGATCACCATCGGCTTGGCAGCTGCGGTGGTTAAATTCCTGTTGGGTTGGGAGTTGATTCCGGGACTCGACCCGATCTTTATGGCGCCAGGCGACAAACCCGGCGAAGTGATGCGCGCCATTGAAGTGATCGGCTCTATCTCCTGCGTGCTGCTCGGCGCGTATCCGATGGTGCTATTACTGACTCGCTGGTTTGAAAAACCGTTGATGAATGTCGGTAAACTGCTGAACGTAAATAATATTGCGGCGGCAGGCATGGTAGCGACCCTGGCGAACAATATCCCCATGTTCGGCATGATGAAGCAGATGGATACCCGCGGCAAAGTGATTAACTGCGCATTTGCCGTCTCTGCGGCGTTCGCGCTGGGCGACCATTTAGGCTTCGCCGCCGCCAACATGAACGCCATGATCTTCCCGATGATCGTTGGCAAGCTGATCGGCGGCGTGACGGCGATTGGCGTGGCGATGATGCTGGTGCCGAAAGATGACGCCGCCCAGGTGAAAACCGAAGTGGAGGCGCAATCGTGAACACTCGCCAGCTACTGAGCGTCGGTATCGATATCGGCACCACCACCACGCAGGTGATCTTCTCGCGCCTGGAGTTGGTTAACCGTGCGGCGGTGTCGCAGGTGCCGCGCTACGAATTCATCAAACGCGACATTAGCTGGCAAAGCCCGGTCTTCTTTACGCCCGTGGATAAGCAGGGCGGTCTGAAAGAGGCCGAACTTAAAGCGCTGATTCTGGCCCAGTATCAGGCCGCAGGCATCGCGCCTGAATCGGTGGACTCCGGGGCTATCATTATCACCGGCGAAAGCGCCAAAACCCGCAACGCCCGTCCGGCGGTCATGGCGCTCTCGCAGTCGCTGGGCGACTTTGTGGTCGCCAGCGCCGGGCCGCATCTGGAATCAGTCATTGCCGGTCACGGCGCCGGAGCGCAAAGCTTGTCTGAGCAGCGGATGTGCCGGGTGCTGAATATTGATATCGGCGGCGGCACGTCTAACTACGCGCTGTTTGACGCGGGAAAAGTCAGCGGCACCGCCTGCCTTAACGTCGGTGGTCGCCTGCTGGAAACCGACGCTCAGGGGCGCGTGGTTTATGCCCACCAGCCGGGGCAGATGATTATCGATGAGGTGTTCGGTTCGGGTACTGATGCTCGCGCCTTAGCTGCCGCACAGTTGGGGCAGGTGGCGCGGCGGATGGCGGATCTCATCGTCGAGGTTATCACTGGCGCGCTCTCGCCGCTGGCGCAATCGCTGATGCAAACCGGGCTACTGCCCGCCGATATTACGCCGGAGGTGATTACCCTTTCCGGTGGGGTAGGTGAATGCTACCGCAACCAACCTGCCGATCCGTTCTGCTTTTCTGATATCGGGCCGCTGCTGGCGACCGCGCTGCATGAGCACCCGCGTCTGCGCGAGATGAACGTGCAGTTTCCGGCGCAAACCGTGCGCGCCACGGTGATTGGCGCGGGGGCCCATACGCTCTCGCTTTCCGGCAGTACTATCTGGCTGGAAGACGTCCAACTGCCGCTGCGCAACCTGCCGGTGGCGATCCCGCAGGATGACGCCGATCTGGTGAACGCCTGGCGGCAGGCGCTTCTCCAGCTTGATCTCGACCCGCAAACCGACGCTTACGTGCTGGCGCTTCCCGCCACGCTCCCGGTGCGTTACGCCGCATTACTCACGGTCATCAACGCGCTGACGGCTTTTGTCGCGCGTTATCCCAATCCACATCCCCTGCTGGTGGTGGCCGAGCAGGATTTTGGTAAAGCGCTGGGCATGTTATTGCGCCCACAGTTACCGCAACTTCCGCTGGCGGTCATCGATGAGGTGGTCGTGCGGGCGGGAGACTATATCGACATTGGTACGCCTCTTTTTGGCGGATCGGTTGTGCCGGTGACGGTGAAATCACTCGCATTTCCTTCCTGAGGGAACGACTTATGAAACTAAAGACCACATTGTTCGGCAATGTTTATCAGTTTAAGGATGTAAAAGAGGTACTGGCTAAAGCCAACGAACTGCGTTCGGGGGATGTGCTGGCCGGGGTTGCCGCGGCAAGTTCGCAGGAGCGCGTAGCGGCAAAACAGGTACTGTCGGAAATGACGGTGGCGGATATCCGCAACAATCCGGTGATTGCCTATGAAGAGGACTGCGTGACGCGCCTGATTCAGGACGACGTCAACGAAACGGCCTATAACCGGATTAAAAACTGGAGCATCAGCGAACTGCGTGAATACGTGCTGAGCGATGAAACCTCCGTGGACGACATCGCGTTTACCCGCAAAGGCCTGACCTCCGAAGTGGTGGCGGCAGTAGCGAAAATCTGCTCCAACGCTGACCTGATCTACGGCGGCAAGAAAATGCCGGTGATCAAAAAAGCCAATACCACCATCGGTATTCCGGGCACCTTTAGCTGCCGTTTGCAGCCGAACGATACCCGTGACGATGTACAGAGTATCGCCGCGCAAATCTACGAAGGGCTTTCTTTCGGCGCGGGCGATGCGGTGATCGGCGTTAACCCGGTGACCGATGACGTGGAGAACCTGACCCGCGTGCTCGACACCGTTTACGGCGTTATCGATAAATTCAATATTCCGACCCAGGGCTGCGTGCTGGCGCACGTCACCACCCAGATTGAAGCGATTCGTCGCGGCGCGCCGGGCGGACTGATTTTCCAGAGCATTTGCGGCAGCGAGAAGGGCTTAAAAGAGTTCGGCGTCGAGCTGGCCATGCTCGACGAAGCGCGGGCTGTGGGGGCGGAGTTCAACCGCATCGCCGGGGAAAACTGCCTGTACTTTGAAACCGGACAGGGCTCGGCGCTGTCGGCTGGCGCGAACTTTGGTGCCGACCAGGTGACGATGGAAGCGCGTAACTACGGGCTGGCGCGCCACTACGATCCGTTCCTGGTGAACACCGTCGTGGGCTTTATCGGGCCGGAGTATCTCTACAACGACAGGCAGATTATCCGCGCCGGTCTCGAAGATCACTTTATGGGCAAGCTGAGCGGCATCTCGATGGGCTGCGACTGCTGCTATACCAACCATGCCGACGCCGACCAGAACCTTAACGAAAACCTGATGATTCTGCTCGCCACTGCCGGCTGTAACTACATCATGGGGATGCCGCTCGGCGACGACATCATGCTCAACTACCAGACCACCGCTTTCCACGATACCGCCACCGTCCGTCAGTTGCTGAATTTACGGCCGTCGCCGGAGTTTGAACGCTGGCTGGAAACGATGGGCATTATGGCAAACGGTCGTCTGACCAAACGGGCGGGCGATCCGTCACTGTTCTTCTGATGACGCGGGGATAACACCATGGATCAAAAACAGATTGAAGAAATTGTACGTAGCGTGATGGCGTCAATGGGACAGGACGTACCGCAACCCGCCGCGCCGTCAACGCAGGAAGGCGCAAAGCCGCAGTGCGCCGTGCCGACGGTGGCCGAAAGCTGCGCGCTGGATTTAGGTTCTGCGGAGGCAAAAGCCTGGATTGGCGTCGAGAACCCGCATCGTGCGGACGTGCTGACCGAACTGCGTCGCAGTACTGCGGCACGCGTCTGTACGGGGCGTGCCGGGCCGCGTCCACGTACCCAGGCGCTGTTGCGCTTCCTGGCGGATCACTCCCGTTCGAAAGACACCGTGCTCAAAGAAGTGCCGGAAGAGTGGGTAAAAGCGCAAGGGCTGCTGGAAGTGCGTTCGGAGATCAGCGACAAAAACCTGTACCTGACGCGCCCGGATATGGGGCGTCGCTTGAGTCCGGAAGCCATGGACGCGCTGAAGTCGCAGTGCGTGATGAACCCGGATGTGCAGGTAGTGGTCTCCGATGGCCTCTCTACGGATGCGATCACCGCCAACTATGAAGAGATCCTGCCGCCGCTGCTTGCCGGTCTGAAGCAGGCCGGGCTGAACGTCGGCACGCCGTTCTTTGTGCGCTATGGCCGCGTGAAGATTGAAGATCAGATTGGCGAAATTCTCGGCGCGAAGGTCGTCATCCTGCTGGTGGGCGAACGTCCGGGGCTGGGACAGTCGGAAAGCCTCTCCTGCTACGCCGTCTATTCCCCGCGCGTGGCGACCACCGTCGAGGCCGACAGAACCTGTATTTCAAACATTCATCAGGGGGGGACGCCGCCAGTAGAAGCCGCCGCCGTGATTGTGGATTTGGCCAAACGGATGCTGGAGCAGAAAGCGTCCGGCATCAACATGACCCGTTAAGGAGACATCATGCCTGCATTAGATTTGATTCGACCTTCAGTGACTGCCATGCGCGTGATTGCCTCCGTGAATGACGGCTTTGCGCGGGAACTTAAATTACCGCCACATATCCGTAGCCTCGGACTCATCACGGCAGATTCTGATGATGTGACCTATATTGCCGCTGATGAAGCGACAAAACAGGCGATGGTGGAAGTGGTCTATGGCCGCTCCCTCTATGCCGGGGCGGCTCACGGGCCGTCGCCGACCGCCGGTGAGGTGTTGATTATGCTGGGCGGACCGAACCCGGCGGAAGTGCGCGCCGGTCTGGATGCGATGGTCGCCAGCATTGAAAACGGCGCGGCGTTCCAGTGGGCGAACGATGCGGAAAATACCGCGTTCCTGGCGCATGTGGTTTCGCGTACCGGCTCGTACCTCTCGTCTACCGCAGGTATCGCGCTGGGCGATCCAATGGCCTACCTGGTGGCGCCGCCGCTGGAAGCGACATTCGGCATTGACGCGGCGATGAAATCCGCTGACGTTCAGCTGGTGACTTATGTGCCGCCGCCGTCGGAAACCAACTATTCGGCCGCGTTTTTAACGGGAAGCCAGGCCGCGTGTAAAGCCGCCTGCAACGCCTTTACCGACGCCGTGCTGGATATCGCCCGTAACCCTGTCCAGCGTGCGTAACGGAGGCTGCCAATGATCAATGCCCTGGGATTACTGGAAGTGGACGGAATGGTCGCCGCCGTCGATGCGGCGGATGCCATGCTGAAAGCGGCCAACGTTCGTTTGCTCAGTCATCAAGTGCTCGACCCTGGCAGGCTCACGCTGGTGGTGGAGGGCGATCTGGCGGCGTGTCGTGCGGCGCTGGATGCCGGAAGCGCCGCCGCGCAGCGCACAGGCCGTGTGATTAGCCGCAAAGAAATTGGTCGTCCGGAAGAGGACACCCAGTGGCTGATTGGCGGGTTTGCGCGTGCGACAACGCCGACTGAGAAAGCGCCCCAGGTACCCGCAACGCCTGAGTTCGCTGAAGCGTTACTGGCGCTGCTGGCATCAGTACGCCAGGGAATGACGGCGGGAGAGGTTGCCGCGCATTTTGGCTGGCCGCTGGAGCAGGCCAGAAACGTGCTGGAACAACTCTTTTCTGACGGAGCGTTGCGTAAACGCAGTAGTCGCTATCGCATCAAAAATTAATCTGTCGGAGGGCCGGGCGTCCTGGCGGGCGTCCGGCATAGAAGATCATGAAAAAGACCCGTACAGCGAATTTGCACCATCTTTATCATGAAGCGTTACCCGAAGACGTTAAACTTACGCCCAGAGTCGAGGTGGACAATGTTCATCAGCGACGGACGACGGATGTCTATGAACATGCTCTGACTATCACCGCCTGGCAGCAGATCTACGATCAGTTACACCCGGGTAAATTTCATGGCGAGTTCACGGAAATCCTGCTTGATGAGATTCAGGTGTTCCGTGAATACACCGGCCTGGCGCTGCGTCAGTCGTGTCTGGTTTGGCCAAACTCTTTCTGGTTTGGTATTCCGGCGACGCGCGGCGAACAGGGATTTATCGGCGCGCAGGGGCTCGGCAGCGCCGAGATTGCCACCCGACCGGGAGGCACCGAGTTTGAACTGAGCACGCCGGATGATTACACCATTCTGGGCGTCGTTATCTCGGAAGATGTTATTTCCCGTCAGGCCACGTTTTTGCATAACCCGGAAAGGGTGCTACATATGCTGCGTAACCAGTTAGCGCTGGAGGTAAAAGAGCAGCATAAAGCGGCGCTGTGGGGCTTTGTGCAGCAGGCGCTGGCCACCTTCAGCGAGAGTCCTGAAACCCTGCATCAACCTGCGGTGCGTAAGGTCTTGAGTGATAATTTATTGCTGGCGATGGGCACGATGCTGGATGAGGCGAAGCCGATTCATAGCGCCGAGAGCATCAGCCATCAGGGATATCGTAGGCTACTGTCGCGGGCGCGGGAATATGTGCTGGAAAATATGTCGGAGCCGTTGACGGTGCTCGACTTATGTAACCAGCTACACGTAAGCCGTCGCACGCTGCAAAATGCGTTTCACGCCATTTTGGGCATTGGCCCCAATGCGTGGCTGAAACGTATTCGCTTAAACGCAGTACGCCGGGAACTGATTAGCCCGTGGTCGCAGAGCGCCACGGTCAAAGATGCCGCGATGCAGTGGGGATTCTGGCATCTGGGGCAATTTGCTACCGATTATCAGCAATTATTTGCCGAAAAACCGTCGTTGACGCTGCATCAACGGATGCGGCAATGGGCTTGATGGCATTCTTGTGCCGGATGCGACGCTTTGCGTCTTATCCGGCCTACGGGGCGGTGCAGTTGTGGTTGTAGGCCTGATAAGCGTGGCGCTATAAGGCAATTACACCCAGTCGCGTACCTGAATAAACTCGCTCAGCGCCGCTTCCGGGCTACCCGCTTCTGGCTGCCAGTCGTACTCCCAGCGCACCAGCGGCGGCATCGACATCAGGATAGATTCAGTGCGTCCGCCGGTTTGTAGACCAAACAGGGTGCCTCTGTCCCATACCAGATTGAACTCCACGTAGCGCCCGCGGCGATAAAGTTGAAAATTACGCTCCCGCTCGCCCCAGACCATCGCTTTGCGTCGTTCGACAATCGGTAAATACGCCTGGGTGTAGCCGTTACCGACCGCCTGCATAAAGGCGAAGCAGTGGTCGAAATCCGGCGTATTCAAATCGTCAAAAAACAGGCCGCCGATACCGCGTTGTTCGTTGCGGTGTTTGAGGAAAAAGTAGTCGTCGCACCACTTTTTATAGCGCGGATACACATCGTCGCCAAACGGCTGACACAGGTCGCGGGCGGTGCGGTGCCAGTGAACGGCATCCTCTTCAAAGCCGTAGTAGGGCGTTAAATCGAACCCGCCGCCAAACCACCACACCGGATCGGCGCCCGGTTTTTCGGCAATAAAAAAGCGCACGTTAGCATGGCTGGTGGGAATATACGGATTGTGCGGATGCACCACCAGCGATACGCCCATCGCTTCAAAGCTACGCCCGGCCAGCTCTGGCCGATGCGCGGTGGCGGACGCGGGCATCGCATCGCCGTGAACGTGAGAGAAATTAACGCCCGCCTGTTCGAAAATCCCGCCGTTGCGTAATACCCGGCTGCGTCCGCCGCCGCCCGCTTCGCGTCGCCAGCTATCTTCGACAAAGTTTGCGCCATCCACAGCGGATAACTTTTGGCAAATATCATCCTGCAGGCGTAGCAGAAACTGTTTTACGTGATGTGCATCGGGTTTCATGATTACCGTTTCTTCGTGTGTGCTTTCTGATTATCAAACCAGTGAAAATAACTGATGATGCCGTTGGCGATCGCCGTAGCGATTTTCTGGCGAAACGCCGTCGTGCCCAGCAGGCGTTCTTCTTCCGGATTGGTAATAAACGAGGTTTCGACCAGTACCGACGGAATTGACGGTGATTTTAGCACCACGAAAGCCGCTTGTTCGGTAGTGCGGCTGTGTAATTTATGTATGGGTTTGATTTTCTTGAGAATATGCGAACCCAGCGTCAGACTGTTTTTAATCGTATCGGTTTGCACCAGATCAAACAAAACTTGTTGTAATAGATGATCCCGGTCAGTGGCTTTTTTACCCGCCACTTCGTCCGCGCGGTTTTCACGCTCGGAGAGATACTTCGCCATGGCGCTACTGGCCCCGCGGTTGGAAAGCGCAAAAACGGAAGCGCCCGCCGCTTTCGGGTTGGTAAAACCATCGGCATGAATGGACATAAACAGATCCGCGCCGTGCTTATGGGCGATTTCCACTCGATCGTACAGCGGAATAAAGGTATCCCCTGTCCGGGTTAAACGCGCATCGATTCCGTGATTTCGCAAAATAGCGCGTACGTTTTTGGCAATTGCCAGTACGACGTGTTTTTCCTGAGAACCGTTGCGGCCAATCGCGCCGGTATCGATGCCGCCGTGTCCGGGGTCGAGCATCACCAACCGTTTACTGCCGGTTTTTTTGGTTTTGGGTTTGCTGTGACCATTACTGGTTTTTAGCGTTTCTTCTTTGGCTATTGCGTGCGACATACCTGACAGCGTCAGGGCCGCCAGACCTGTTTTGAGTACCTGGCGGCGCGAAGTGAGAGTTTTTAGGAGTTTAAAAGTGCTCATACGGCCTGAGTTGTGAAAATTAAGTTCAAGATGTTATATCGTATCGCGTAATCCGTTACGACGGTTGGTGATGAGAATTGTTTTACTTTTCATTTCAATACGTGACACATCGCCATTATGCCATTTTTTCCGCTACATCGCGTCAGATATTGGCTGAATCAGATGTTTGCGCCATAATCTTGGTTTTTCCACCCGAAAAGGCAACGAATACCATGGAAATACGCGTTTTTCGCCAGGAAGATTTCGAAGAGGTGATTACCCTCTGGGAGCGTTGCGACCTGCTGCGTCCATGGAACGATCCTGAAATGGATATTGAACGCAAGGTGAATCACGATGTCAGCTTGTTCCTCGTTGCGGAAGTTAGCGGCGAAGTCGTCGGTACGGTAATGGGCGGTTATGACGGGCATCGCGGCTCGGCGTATTACCTGGGCGTTCACCCGGAGTTCCGCGGGCGCGGCATTGCGAATGCGTTGCTTAACCGGCTGGAAAAAAAACTCATCGCCCGCGGGTGTCCGAAAATCCAAATTATGGTGCGTGATGATAACGACGTTGTGCTGGGCATGTATGAACGTCTGGGGTATGAGCATTCTGACGCCATAAGTTTGGGTAAACGCCTGATTGAAGATGAAGAGTACTGAGTTTCATCCAGCCGATTATGATGTACACGGACGTTTACGCCTGCCGTTTCTGTTCTGGTGCGTACTGCTACTTCAGGCGCGCGCCTGGGTACTCTTTGTCATTGCCGGTTCATCCCGTGGACAGGGTAATACTTTGTTAAACTTTTTTTATCCCGACCATGACAATTTTTGGCTGGGGCTGTTGCCCGGCGTTCCGGCGGTAGTGGCATTTTTACTCAGCGGGCGGCGTGAAGCGGTTCCTGGTGTGTGGCGCTGGCTGCGCGGACTCCTGATCCTTGCTCAACTGGTGTCGTTGTGCTGGCTGCCGGTGATGTGGCTGGGTGGCGACCCGGTCAACGGCGTCGGGCTGGCGCTGCTGCTGGCGGACATCGTCGCGCTGATCTGGCTGTTAACCAATCAACGTTTGCGTGCCTGTTTTTCCCTTGAGAAAGAATAACGGCACTTTTTGGCGAACCCGCACTCCAACCAACGTTAATTAATAAAAGAAAGGAAGTGAGATGAAATCGCTGCGTTTGACTTTACTCGCACTGCCGCTGGCGCTGACCGGCTGCTCAACGCTCTCCTCGGTCAACTGGTCTGCCGCAAATCCATGGAACTGGTTTGGTTCCTCGACAGAAGTTACTGAGCAAGGCGTGGGAGCGCTGACCGCCGCCACGCCGCTGGAAGAGCCGGCTATTGCAGAGGCATTAGATGGCGATTATCGCCTGCGTAGCGGTATGAAAACCGATAACGGTAACGTGGTGCGCTTTTTCGAAGCGATGAAGGGCGACAGCGTCGCGATGGTGATCAACGGCGAGCAGGGAACCGTGAGCCGTATTGATGTGCTGGACAGCGATATCCCAACCGCCGCGGGGGGCAAAATCGGTACGCCGTTTAGCGACCTTTACAGCAAAGCGTTTGGTCACTGCGAGCCGGTTTCCAGCGATAGCCATACCAGCGTCGAATGTAAAGCCGAGGGAAGTCAGCATATTAGCTATGTTTTCTCCGGCGAGTGGAGCGGACCGGAAGGCTTAATGCCTCCTGATGACGTCTTAAAAAACTGGGATGTGCGCAAAATTATCTGGCGTCGTTAATTTGCGCCTGAACAAACCGCTTCGCTTAAAAACAAGGTAAAATAGCCTCCATTAATGCCACGACTGCGTGGCATTCTCATTTTCAGGAGGAATCATGTCTCAGGTTCAAAGTGGCATTTTGCCGGAACATTGCCGTGCGGCAATTTGGATTGAAGCCAATGTAAAAGGCGACCTGGACGCCCTGCGCGCGGCCAGCAGAACATTTGCCGATAAACTGGCGACCTTCGAAGTCAAATTTCCGGACGCCCATCTTGGGGCCGTTGTGGCGTTTGGCAACAATACCTGGCGCGCCCTGAGCGGCGGCGTCGGGGCGGAAGAACTGAAAGATTTTATTCCTTATGGTAAAGGGCTGGCGCCGGCCACGCAGTATGACGTGCTGATCCATATCCTTTCCCTGCGCCACGATGTGAATTTTTCTGTTGCCCAGGCGGCGATGGAAGCCTTCGGCGACTGTATCGACGTGAAAGAAGAAGTTCACGGCTTCCGTTGGGTGGAAGAACGCGATCTGAGCGGCTTTGTCGACGGGACAGAGAACCCGGCGGGCGAAGAGACGCGTCGTGAAGTGGCGGTGATCAAAGATGGCGTGGATGCCGGCGGCAGTTATGTGTTCGTGCAGCGTTGGGAACACAATCTCAAGCAACTTAACCGGATGAGTATTCACGATCAGGAGATGATGATTGGGCGTACCAAAGAAGCCAATGAAGAGATTGACGGCGATGCGCGTCCGGCAACGTCTCACCTGAGCCGCGTCGATCTCAAAGAAGATGGCAAAGGGCTGAAGATTGTGCGCCAGAGCCTGCCATACGGCACCGCCAGCGGTACTCATGGTCTCTATTTCTGCGCTTACTGCGCACGCCTGCACAATATCGAACAGCAGCTTCTGAGTATGTTCGGCGATACCGACGGTAAACGCGACGCGATGCTGCGCTTCACCAAACCGGTGACTGGCGGCTACTATTTTGCGCCGTCGCTGGATCGCCTGTTAGCGCTATAAGGTAAAACCCTGTCGGATGGCAGCGCAAACGCTTTATTCGACCTACGATTGGTAGGCCTGATAAGCGCCGCGCCATCAGGCAGAACAGCATAAAAATGCCCATCCCCGCCTCCGCGGGGATTTTTTTACCTAATATTTACCTGAATTAGTGAGCTATTCCTCAGCACTTATTTGTTATTACTGTATTTTCAGTGTTAATGGAGTGTAAGACTCCATATTCAAAAGGAGACATTGAAAATGGGTAAACTCACGGGCAAGACAGCATTGATTACGGGCGCATCGCAGGGCATTGGCGAAGGGATCGCTCGCGTATTCGCACGCCACGGCGCGAACTTAATCTTGCTGGATATCTCCGATGAGATTGAAAAGCTGGCGGATGAGCTGGGCGGGCGCGGGCATCGCTGTACTGCCGTTAAGGCTGACGTCAGAGATTTTGCTTCGGTGCAGGCGGCGGTTGCGCGCGCCAAAGAGACTGAAGGAAGAATTGATATTTTGGTGAATAACGCTGGCGTGTGCCGTCTGGGCAACTTCCTCGATATGAGTGAAGAAGATCGCGATTTCCACATTGATATTAATATTAAAGGTGTCTGGAACGTCACCAAAGCCGTCCTGCCGGAGATGATTAAACGTAAAGATGGCCGCATTGTGATGATGTCTTCCGTCACGGGAGATATGGTGGCGGACCCGGGTGAAACGGCCTATGCGCTGTCAAAAGCCGCCATTGTCGGTTTAACCAAATCGCTGGCGGTGGAGTATGCGCAGTCCGGTATTCGCGTGAATGCCATTTGCCCCGGTTATGTAAGAACGCCGATGGCGGAAAGCATTGCCCGTCAGTCTAATCCTGACGATCCGGAATCGGTATTAACGGAAATGGCAAAAGCCATTCCGCTACGCCGTCTTGCCGATCCGCTGGAAGTAGGGGAACTGGCGGCATTTCTGGCTTCCGATGAGTCCAGCTATCTTACCGGAACGCAAAACGTCATTGATGGCGGCAGTACCCTGCCTGAAAGCGTGAGCGTAGGCGTCTGATTGATGCCGGTCTCCTCCCCGCGCCGCGTGGGGAGGGATTCTCTTATTCCCTTTTCAACTTTCAAATCATCAAACGGTATATAAAACCGTTACTCCTTTAGCGCTGGTTATAAATATGATGACCATAAGAAAGTCATTAAATTTATAAGGGTGCGCAATGGCCGTTAACTTACTGAAAAAGAGACCCCTGACGCTGGCAGCAATGCTGTTACTGGCAGGGCAGGCGCAGGCAACGGAGCTGCTGAACAGCTCATACGATGTCTCCCGCGAGCTGTTTGCCGCCCTTAACCCGCCGTTTGAGCAACAATGGGCGAAGGATAACGGCGGCGATAAGCTGACGATTAAGCAGTCTCATGCCGGGTCATCAAAACAGGCGCTGGCGATTTTGCAGGGGCTGAAGGCAGACGTCGTGACCTACAATCAGGTGACCGACGTACAGATTCTCCATGATAAAGGCAAACTGATCCCTGCCGACTGGCAAAGCCGTCTGCCGAACAACAGTTCACCATTCTATTCCACGATGGGCTTCCTGGTGCGCAAGGGGAACCCGAAAAATATTCACGACTGGAGCGATCTTGTACGTTCCGACGTGAAGCTGATTTTCCCTAACCCGAAAACCTCCGGCAACGCCCGCTATACGTATCTGGCGGCATGGGGCGCGGCGGATAACGCGGACGGCGGCGATAAAGCCAAAACCGAACAGTTTATGACCCAGTTCCTGAAAAACGTCGAAGTGTTTGATACCGGCGGTCGCGGCGCTACGACTACCTTTGCCGAGCGTGGTCTGGGCGATGTGCTGATTAGTTTTGAATCGGAAGTGAACAACATCCGCAAACAATATGAAGCCCAGGGATTTGAAGTGGTGATCCCGAAAACGAACATTCTTGCTGAGTTCCCGGTTGCCTGGGTGGATAAAAACGTGCAGGCCAACGGCACAGAAAAAGCCGCCAAAGCTTACCTGAACTGGCTGTATAGCCCGCAGGCGCAGACCATCATTACCCATTACTACTACCGCGTGAGTAACCCGGAAATCATGGGCAAGCAAGCAGATAAATTCCCGCAGACCGAACTGTTCCGCGTGGAAGACAAGTTTGGTTCCTGGCCGGAAGTGATGAAAACGCACTTTGCCAGCGGCGGCGAGCTGGACAAACTGTTGGCGGCGGGGCGTAAGTAATGCTTGCCGTTTCTTCCCGACGCGTGCTGCCCGGCTTTACGTTAAGCCTCGGCACCAGTTTGCTGTTTGTCTGCCTGATCCTACTGTTGCCGTTGAGCGCGCTGGTGATGCAGCTCTCACAGATGAGCTGGGCGCAATACTGGGATGTCGTGACCAACCCTCAGGTGGTGGCTGCCTATAAAGTGACGCTACTGGCGGCATTTGTGGCGTCGATTTTTAACGGCGTGTTTGGCCTGTTGATGGCGTGGATTTTAACCCGCTACCGTTTTCCTGGGCGCACGTTGCTGGATGCGCTGATGGATCTGCCGTTTGCGCTGCCGACAGCAGTAGCGGGGTTAACGCTGGCCTCGCTGTTCTCTGTGAACGGTTTCTACGGTCAGTTTCTAGCGCAGTTTGATATCAAAGTGACCTATACCTGGCTCGGTATTGCGGTGGCGATGGCCTTTACCAGCATTCCATTTGTGGTACGCACCGTCCAGCCGGTACTGGAAGAGCTGGGGCCGGAATATGAAGAAGCGGCACAAACGCTGGGGGCCACCCGCCTGCAAAGTTTTCGCAAAGTCGTGCTGCCTGAGCTGTCGCCTGCGCTGATTGCCGGCGTGGCGCTCTCTTTTACCCGTAGCCTGGGCGAGTTTGGCGCGGTGATTTTTATCGCCGGAAATATCGCCTGGAAAACAGAAGTGACTTCGCTGATGATTTTTGTGCGTTTGCAGGAGTTTGATTACCCCGCCGCCAGCGCCATTGCCTCGGTGATCCTTGCGGCATCCTTGCTGCTGCTGTTCTCTATCAATACCTTGCAAAGTCGCTTTGGTCGACGTGTGGTAGGTCATTAATGGCGGAAGTGACTCAATTGAAGCGATACGACGTCCCCCGCATTAACTGGGGAAAATGGTTTTTGATTGGCGTCGGGATGCTGGTTTCGGCGTTTATCCTGCTGGTGCCGATGATTTACATCTTCGTGCAGGCGTTCAGCAAAGGGTTAATGCCGGTACTGCAAAATCTGGCCGATCCGGACATGCTGCACGCTATCTGGCTGACGGTGTTGATTGCCTTGATCGCAGTGCCGGTGAATCTGGTGTTCGGCATTCTGCTGGCGTGGCTGGTGACGCGCTTTAACTTCCCCGGACGTCAGCTACTGCTGACCCTGCTGGATATTCCCTTTGCCGTCTCGCCGGTGGTGGCCGGTCTGGTTTATCTGCTGTTTTATGGCTCCAACGGCCCGTTGGGCGGCTGGCTGGATGAACATAATTTGCAAATGATGTTCTCCTGGCCGGGGATGGTACTGGTCACTATTTTTGTCACCTGTCCGTTTGTGGTGCGCGAACTGGTGCCAGTGATGCTCAGCCAGGGCAGTCAGGAAGATGAGGCGGCGATTTTACTGGGCGCATCCGGCTGGCAAATGTTTCGCCGCGTGACATTGCCGAATATTCGCTGGGCGCTACTTTACGGCGTGGTGTTAACCAACGCCCGCGCGATTGGCGAGTTTGGCGCGGTGTCGGTGGTGTCCGGCTCGATTCGCGGCGAAACGTTATCGCTACCGTTACAGATTGAATTACTGGAGCAGGACTACAACACCGTCGGCTCCTTTACCGCCGCCGCATTGTTGACGCTAATGGCGATTATTACCCTGTTTTTGAAGAGCATGTTGCAATGGCGTCTGGAGAATCAGGAAAAACGCGCGCAACAGGAGGAAAATCATGAGCATTGAGATCGCCAGAATTAAGAAATCGTTTGGTCGTACTCAGGTACTGAATGATATCTCGCTGGATATTCCTTCCGGCCAGATGGTTGCCTTGTTGGGGCCGTCAGGTTCCGGCAAAACGACGCTGCTGCGCATTATTGCTGGGCTGGAACATCAGTCCAGCGGCCATATTCGTTTCCACGGTACGGACGTTAGCCGCCTGCACGCGCGTGAGCGTAAAGTCGGTTTTGTGTTTCAGCACTATGCGCTGTTTCGCCATATGACGGTGTTTGACAACATTGCTTTTGGTCTGACGGTGCTGCCGCGACGCGACCGCCCAACTGCGGCGGCGATTAAAACGAAAGTGACGCAATTGCTGGAGATGGTGCAACTGGCGCACCTCGCGGATCGTTTCCCCGCCCAGCTTTCCGGCGGACAAAAACAGCGCGTGGCGCTGGCGCGCGCGCTCGCCGTGGAACCGCAAATTCTACTGCTGGATGAACCCTTTGGCGCGCTGGATGCCCAGGTACGTAAAGAGTTACGTCGCTGGTTGCGCCAGCTACATGAAGAACTGAAATTCACCAGCGTCTTTGTCACCCACGATCAGGAAGAAGCGACGGAAGTGGCGGATCGGGTGGTGGTGATGAGTCAGGGCAATATCGAACAGGCTGATGCGCCGGATCGGGTGTGGCGTGAACCGGCAACCCGCTTCGTACTGGAGTTTATGGGCGAGGTGAACCGCCTGACAGGCACCGTCCGCGGCGGGCAGTTTCACGTTGGCGCGCATCGCTGGCCGCTGGGTTATACGCCCGCGTACCAGGGGCCGGTCGATCTGTTCCTGCGTCCGTGGGAGGTGGATATTAGCCGCCGCACCAGCCTGGATTCTCCGCTACCAGTACAGGTCATTGAGGCCAGCCCGAAAGGTCATTATACACAGTTAGTGGTACAGCCGCTGGGGTGGTATCACGATCCGCTGACGGTGGTGATGGCGGGTGAGGATGTTCCGGTTCGCGGCGAGCGTTTGTTTGTTGGACTGCAAAAAGCGCGTCTGTATAACGGCGACCAGCGTATTGAAACGCGTGAAGAGGAACTTGCTCTGGCGCAATCGGCCTGATAGGTTAATTTGTATAGTTATCGCCCGGTGGCGCTGTGCTTACCGGGCCTACAGCGTATATCGTGATTTTGTAGGCCGGGTAAGCACAGCGCCACCCGGCATTTTTATTGAGCTGAAAACGTGAATACATTAGAACAAACCATCGGCAATACGCCGCTGGTCAAATTACAACGTCTGGCGCCGGATAACGGCAGTGAAATCTGGGTCAAGCTGGAAGGCAATAATCCAGCAGGATCGGTGAAAGATCGCGCGGCGCTATCGATGATTGTCGAGGCGGAAAAGCGCGGGGAAATTAAACCGGGCGATGTCCTGATTGAAGCGACCAGCGGCAACACTGGCATTGCGCTGGCGATGATCGCCGCGCTGAAAGGTTATCGCATGAAGCTGTTGATGCCAGACAACATGAGCCAGGAGCGTCGGGCGGCAATGCGGGCCTATGGCGCGGAACTGATTCTGGTCACTAAAGAGCAGGGAATGGAAGGGGCACGCGATTTAGCGCTCGCTATGTCTGAGCGAGGCGAGGGCAAACTGCTCGATCAGTTTAATAATCCTGATAATCCCTACGCTCACTACACCACCACCGGCCCGGAAATCTGGCGGCAAACGCAGGGGCGGGTAACGCATTTTGTCTCCAGCATGGGCACGACCGGCACCATTACCGGCGTGTCGCGTTTTCTGCGCGAGCAGGAAAAGCCGGTCACTATCGTTGGCCTGCAGCCGGAAGAGGGCAGCAGTATTCCGGGAATTCGCCGCTGGTCTGCGGAATATATGCCGGGCATATTTAACGCTTCGCTGGTGGATGAGGTGCTGGATATTCATCAGAATGATGCCGAAAACACCATGCGTGAACTGGCGGTGCGTGAAGGGATTTTCTGCGGCGTGAGTTCCGGCGGCGCGGTAGCGGGTGCGTTACGCGTCGCACGAGCCACGCCCGGCGCGATAGTGGTGGCGATCATCTGCGATCGCGGCGACCGTTACTTGTCTACCGGCGTGTTTGGTGAAGAGCATTTCAGCCAGGGGGCAGGGATTTAAACGAGGTGCCATCGTCGTATGGCACCCGTGTGTTATAGCGTTTTATCCGTTTCCGCAATAAGCGCATGTAAATAAGGCTGCGCGTTTTCATCGCTTTTACCGGGAATTTTAACGATATAGGGTTTTCCGGTGATGGACGACGACGACGCGACTTTATCGATAAACTGTTCGGCGGTGTCGATACGATTGCGCGTGTTACCCAGTTTTAAGCGCAGGTGCGATACGGCTTCCTCGCAGTTATGCGCATCACCGTTACGAACGAATGTCAGATCCTTTTTCTGCGCCAGCGCATTAAGCATGGCGTTAATGCGCGCTTCTTCGTGGGCGTTTAGCTTCGCCCAGGCGGGTAGGGCCAGCAGGAGCGCAACGACGGCGCAGACAATTTTCTTCATGGTAAAATCCTTTTTCATGCGAGAATCACTGCACCTCAGACCGTTAGCCGGGTAATAAGTTGCACTCCTGGTGTGGTTATTTCTGTGAGTGCGCCAGCGTGAGTTCATCCAGAAAACGCCACAGCTTTTCATTCATTTGCTGGTAATCCCATGCGCGCATCTCGGCGACCGAGCGGATAAAACGCTTCCCTTGCGCGTCGGCCAGCTCCTGCTGCGAATGTTGGATTAATCCTTCAACCGCCTCAGCGGTAAATTCCATATGACACTGGAAGCCGTAGACAAAATTGCCGTACTGCACTATCTGACGTGGACAGCCTTCGCTTTCGGCCAGCACGGTCGCCTGATCGGTGAGTCCTGGCATATCGTTGTGCCAGTGGCCGACGGTTAACGGGGAGCCAAAGTGGGCGATAAGCGGATGCCGCAGACCGGCTTCAGTGAGCGTAATAGGGTAGTGACCAATCTCTTTTTCCGGACTTTGGCACACAGCGGCGCCCAGCGCCTCGCCAATGAGCTGCGAACCAAGACAAATGCCGATAACCATTCGCCGGGCCGTAATCGCCTGATTAATTAAGTGCTGTTCGGCGCGAGAGTCAAAGTACGGGCACTCTTCGCGGGTGGTGCGCGGCGACTGGGGACCGCCAAATACCACGAGCATATCGAACTCATCGGCATTGGGCGGTAGCGCTTCTCCGGCATAGACGCGCGACCATGAAATGGTATAACCGCGATCTTCAGCCCATTTCAGATAAGCGCCAGCGGATTCAAACGACTCATGGACAACAAAATGAACTCGCACGTTATTTTCTCCTGTTAGCGATTTAGCGCCTGATGGATATCAGCCGCCAGCGTGTTGATCTCGCTGTCATTTAATGTCGACAGCGTGATACGTAGACCGTGAGACGGCGCGCTTACGCCAAAGGCTTCTCCCTCACGTACCAGCCAGCCGGATTTTGCCAGCGTAAACGCGGTAGCCTGGCTATGGGTGTCCAGCGGGAGCCAGGCATTCACGCCGTCGCCGGGAGAAATGGCGATGCCATATTGCTGTAGGGCGCAGGCCAGTTTTTGTTGCCGGGCGGCGTAAAACAGCCGCGTTTGCGCCAGCCTGTGCTGATACTCAGGGTCGGTCAGGCAGGCGTAGACCAGATCCTGTAACAGATGGCTGACCCACTGACTACCGGCATTTAGCCGCAGCCGAAGTTTTGCCGAGGTCGCGCTGTCGCTGGCGACAATAGCAAGACGTAAATCGGGGCCGAGGGCTTTGGAAACGGAGCGTATCACCGCCCAGTGTTGCGTTGTCTGCGCAATAACCGGCTGCCAGGGCGACGAAGAAAGCAAGGCGAAGTGATCGTCGATAATGACCAGTACCTGAGGGTAACGCGCCAGTATATTTTGCAGCGCAGCGGCACGGCGAGCGCTCAGGCTACAGCCGGTAGGGTTGTGCGCGCGCGGCGTTAAGATCACTGCCCGCGCGCCCTGATTTAGCGCCTGCTCCAGCTTTTCAGGCTGCATTCCTTCGCTATCTACGCTGACCGGGCTGGCGCTAAAACCGGCATAGCGCAGCATATTGATACTGCTTAAAAAACAGGGATCTTCCACCGCGACGCTGTCGCCCGGCAGCAGATGCGCGCAAAGCAGTCTTTCGATAGCGTCGATAGCTCCGCTGGTGATATCAATTTCGCCTGCGACGGGAGTGGCATCCCGTAGCCAGCGCGCCGCCCAGGCGTGTAGTTCAGGGGAAACGGGCGCATCGCCGTAGAGATGCGGCGTGCGGTTGAGACGGGCAAAATAATGGCTGAGGTCAGGCAGACGCTGCGGATCGGGATTGCCGCCGGAAAGGTCGTGCAGAGGCGTATGCGGATCGCCGCCTTCCAGCGCTACGGGAGACGGACTGCCTTTAATCACCGTCCCATTGCGGCCTAAACTTTGCGCCAGTCCCGCCGTTATCAGCCGTTTATACGCCGCTGCGACGGTATTGCGGTTCACCTTTAATTCGTTTGCCAGCTCCCGTACCGGCGGGAGCGAATCCTCTGCCCGTAACGTGCCGGCAATAATGTGTTGACGGATACTGTCAAAAATTTCGTTAGCGGTTTTTCCGTCGATCATTATTGACCTATGACAAAATGAATTTTAGCATATGACAATGATAATGAGGCGGTAGCCTGCTGTCCAGCGAGAGGAAAATTTTATGGGACAAGAGAGTGATATTCAGTCAGTGCTCTTCGACGACAACTATCGGGCGTTACAGACCGATATCGTCGCCGTCCAGTCACAGGTCGTGTACGGCAGCGTAGGCAACAGTATCGCTGTTCCGGCCATTAAAGCGCAGGGATTACGCGTGACGGCTGTCCCGACGGTGCTGTTCAGCAATACGCCGCACTATAAAACGTTTTATGGCGGTATTATTCCCGCCGAGTGGTTTGCAGGCTACCTTACGGCGTTGAATGAGCGCGATGCGCTACGTGAATTAAAAGCGATTACCACCGGTTACATGGGCAGCGCAGACCAAATTGTCTTGCTTTCGAAGTGGCTAATGGCGATCCGGGCTTCGCATCCGGAGGTGTGTATTCTTGTTGATCCGGTCATTGGCGATACCGACAGTGGAATGTATGTGCAGGCGGAAATTCCGCAGGCTTATCGCACACATTTGTTGCCGCAGGCGCAGGGGCTAACGCCGAACGTATTTGAGCTGGAGATGCTGAGTGGTAAACCGTGCCGCACGCTGGAAGAGGCGGTGGCGGCGGCGCAATCGCTGCTTTCCGATACGCTGAAATGGGTGGTTATCACCAGCGCGCCGGGCGAATCTCTGGAGACCATAACGGTTGCCGTCGTTACCGCGCAGGTCGTGGAGGTCTTTGCCCATCCGCGGGTGGCGACGGAGTTAAAAGGGACGGGAGATCTCTTTTGCGCCGAGCTGGTCAGCGGTATTGTGCAGGGAAAAAAACTGACGACCGCGGCAAAAGATGCGGCGCAGCGCGTGCTGGAGGTGATGACCTGGACACAGCAGTGTGGCTGTGATGAGTTAATTCTGCCGCCGGCAGGGGAGGCGCGATGAAGAGTTATCGGCTGGTAGTTCGCCAGCAGGGACGTATCGTGGGGCATTTTGAAACGAGCGGGCTGGACGCGCTGGAAGATATTTGCGTAGCGCGGGCGATGTTTGGTATCACTGGCGGCTATCAGTGCGAGTTGCAAGTGTCCGATTCCGAACGCAGGATGCTGGAGAGTGGCCCGGATGGGATGAAGATCCTGATGCGCGAGAAGTGCTTTCGCCCGGTGACCTCGCAGTTGTAACCCGTGGATTGGCGCTGAAATGTTCGCAACCTTGTAGGCCTGATAAGCGTAGCGCCATCAGGCAGTGCGCCGCACCATCGCCGGATGGCGGCGCAAGTACAGGCAAAAAAAATGGCGCCCAAAGGCGCCATTCTTCACTGCGGCAAGAATTACTTCTTAATGCGGATAACCGGAGTTTCACCCACGGTCACGCTACCGGACAGTTTGATCAGTTCTTTGATTTCATCCATGTTGGAGATAACAACCGGAGTCAGGGTAGACTTGGCTTTTTCTTCCAGCAACGGCAGATCGAACTCGATGACCGGATCGCCAACTTTCACGCGCTGACCTTCTTCAGCAATACGCTTGAAGCCTTCGCCTTTCAGCTCAACGGTGTCGATACCGAAGTGAACGAACAGCTCAATGCCGCTATCAGATTCGATAGAGAACGCATGGTTGGTTTCAAAGATTTTGCCGATGGTACCGTCAACAGGGGCGACCATTTTGTTACCGGTTGGTTTGATAGCGATGCCATCACCAACGATTTTTTCAGCAAAAACTACATCCGGCACGTCTTCGATGTTGACGATCTCGCCAGAGAGCGGGGCAACAATCTCAATAGTTCCGGTGTCTTTCTTATCATCAGAAACCAGAGATTTTAGTTTATCGAACAAACCCATGATCTTCTCCTAAGCAGTAAATTGGGCCGCATCTCGTGGATTAGCAGATTGTTTTTTCTTCAATGAACTTGTTAACCAGCGTCATTAACTCGTCCGTTGTCGGTTGAGCAAGAGCCTGCTCTGCTAACACCTTCGCATCTTCGAAGTTCGTGTTACGGATAATCTTCTTAATGCGCGGGATAGAAATGGCGCTCATAGAGAATTCGTCCAGACCCATCCCCAGCAACAGAAGTGTAGCACGTTCGTCGCCTGCAAGCTCACCACACATGCCAGTCCATTTACCTTCTGCATGAGAAGCATCAATAACTTGCTTGATCAAGTTCAGTACGGACGGTGACATTGGCTGGTAAAGGTGTGAAATCATATCATTACCACGGTCAACTGCCAGGGTGTACTGCGTTAAATCATTGGTGCCGATACTAAAGAAATCAACTTCTTTGGCTAAATGACGCGCAATTGTCGCCGCAGCCGGTGTTTCCACCATCACGCCAATCTCAATGCTTTCGTCAAATGCTTTACCTTCGTCACGCAGTTCCTGTTTGTAGATTTCAATCTCTTTGCGCAGCGCGCGAACTTCTTCAACAGAGATGATCATCGGGAACATAATGCGCAATTTACCGAAAGCGGAGGCACGCAGAATCGCGCGAACCTGGTCACGCAGGATCTCTTTGCGATCCATGGCGATACGCACGGCGCGCCAGCCCAGGAACGGGTTCTCTTCTTTCGGGAAGTTCATGTAAGGCAGCTCTTTGTCGCCGCCAATGTCCATGGTACGGACGATAACCGCCTGCGAGCCGCACGCTTCAGCGACCGCTTTATAGGCGGCAAACTGCTCTTCTTCTGTCGGCAGCGCGTCGCGATCCATGAACAGGAATTCAGTACGATACAGACCAACGCCTTCCGCGCCGTTACGCTCAGCGCCTTCAACGTCGCGAACGGTACCGATGTTGGCGCAAACTTCGACCTGATGTCCATCCAGCGTGATTGCCGGCAGATCTTTCAGTTTTGCGAGTTCCGCTTTCTCGGTCGCAACCTGCTCCTGGGCGGCGCGCAGTTGCTCAATAACATCGTTGGTCGGGTTGACGTAAACCTGGTTGTTTACGGCATCCAGAATCAGATAGTCGCCGTTTTTCACCTGAGAGGTGACGCTACCGGTACCTACGATCGCCGGCAGTTCCAGAGAACGCGCCATGATGGAGGTATGAGACGTGCGTCCGCCCGCGTCGGTGATGAAGCCCAGCACTTTCTGCAGGTTCAGCTGTGCAGTTTCTGATGGCGTCAGGTCAGCGGCAACCAGGATAACTTCTTCCTGAATCGCGCTCAGATCGATAATGGCCAGACCCAGGATGTTGCGCAGCAGGCGCTTACCGATATCACGTACGTCAGCCGCGCGCTCTTTCAGGTATTCATCATCCAGTTCTTCCAGGGCAGTGGCCTGACCTTCGATAACTTCATGTGCGGCTGCGTCAGCCGTCATGTGCTTATCTTTAATCAGGGCTATGATTTCCTGCTCCAGCTCCTCATCTTCGAGCAGCATAATATGCCCTTCAAAGATGGCTTCTTTTTCTTCACCGAACGTTTCACCAGCTTTTGTCTTGATCGCTTCCAGTTGCGCAGATGCCTTGGCACGACCGCTCAGAAAACGTTCAACTTCCTGATCAACCTTGTCGGCAGAAATTTTTTTCCGGTCAATGACGATTTCGTCTTCTTTCAGCAGCAGTGCTTTGCCGAAAGCGATACCCGGGGATGCTAAAATGCCTGAAATCATAACCCTACCTTACTTGTGACTGATTTTTAAAAGAACCCGGAAAAAAACTTACTCGAGTTCCGCCATCAGTTTGACCAGATGTTCAACCGCTTTCTGCTCATCTTCACCTTCTGCGGAGATGGTGACGACGGTGCCTTGAGTCAGGCCCAGAGTCTGCAGTTTAAACAGGCTTTTCGCGCTGGCGCTTTTGCCGTTGGAAGTCACAGTAATCTCAGAAGTGAAGCCTTTTGCTTCTTTAACAAACTGAGCAGCAGGGCGGGTGTGCAGACCGTTCGGAGCGGTAATGGTAACTTCTTGCTGGAACATTGTATTTCCCCAACTTATAGGTTTAGTGTTGTGGAACTAAAGTCTAGCCTGGCGGCTCAACTTTAGCCTGTATTGTTAGCGCCGGCGTAAACGGGACGCGACACAAAAGGTGTTCTACGCAATCCGTTGCTGGCAACTTATGGCCGCTGACGTTTCGCTCGTCATTAAACATTATGCCGCGAAAGGAAGATTTGAACCAAATCATAAAATCGATTCAGCTAACGCTTTTCCTGTAACGATTAATTTCGCGCATCAAAATAATTAGTCTGGTTAAATACCAGTTCCGGCAGGGTGAATCAATGCCAGGTGAGGTGAAAGTTTGAAGCAGGCCACAAAAAAGCACCCAAAAAGGTGCTTTTTTACGCGTTTTTAACATGCTGGCATCACTGTTGCAGTTCTTTCTCAGTAAAGAGATCGGCGAACAACGCGGTGCTCAGATAACGCTCACCTGATGAAGGTAGGATAACCACAATATTCTTATTGGTAAAGCTTTCATCTTCCTGCAGCTTAAGCGCTGCAGCAACCGCGGCGCCGGAAGAAATTCCCGCCAGAATACCTTCCTCTTCCATCAGACGGCGCGCGGTAGAAATGGCTTCTTCATTGGTGATGCCAACCACTTTATCAATCAGTTTCAGATCCAGGTTGCCTGGGATGAAGCCTGCGCCGATGCCCTGAATTTTATGCGGGCCCGGTTTGATCTCTTCACCAGCCAGCGCCTGGGCGATAACCGGGGAGTCAGTGGGTTCTACCGCAACGGTGATAAGATCGGTTTTACCCTTCGTCCCTTTGATATAACGCGTGACGCCGGTTAACGTACCGCCAGTACCGACGCCGGAGATAAACACATCCACCTGACCATCGGTGTCTTCCCAGATTTCCGGGCCGGTGGTTTTTTCATGGATTTCCGGGTTGGCAGGGTTGCTGAACTGCTGGAGCAGGAGATATTTTTGCGGATCGCTGGCGACAATTTCTTCGGCTTTCTGAATAGCGCCTTTCATCCCTTTCGCCCCTTCGGTCAGCACCAGATTCGCGCCTAATGCTTTGAGTAGCTTGCGGCGTTCAATGCTCATGGTTTCCGGCATGGTCAGGGTGAGTTTGTAACCGCGCGCGGCGGCGACATACGCCAGCGCAATACCGGTGTTGCCGCTGGTCGGCTCCACCAGTTCCACGCCAGGTTTCAGTACGCCACGCTTTTCGGCATCCCAAATCATATTGGCGCCGATACGGCACTTGACGCTGAAGCTCGGGTTGCGCGACTCCACCTTCGCCAGAATGCGTCCATTACCGATACGGTTCAGTCGAACCAGCGGCGTATGACCGATAGTCAGCGAGTTATCTTCATAAATCTTACTCATGGCCTGTCCTTAACTGTATGAAATTGGGATACCTTCCCAGCATACCTTCCAGCCAGATATGGGGAAGTAAAGATTTCGCATATCTATATGCTGATGGGAAATAATGGTTATCAGTATAGAATAAGAGACAGCATAAGAGCCTATCCCATTAGGGCTATTTTACTTGCCATTTTGGACACGGACAGCGCGCAAAATCCTCACGTACTACGTGTACGCTCCGGTTTTTGCGCGCTGTCCGTGTCCAAACTGGCTGCGCCAATAACGCCTGGTGGGATAGGCTCTAAGCCATCTCTTATTTATACATTTTTACGTTATTTCCATAACGCGTGCTTAGCACGCCAGCAATCAACCCACATTGCCGTCGCGCCACAGACGGCGACAGGCATAATGAAAAGGTTAAGCACTGGAATCATCGTAAAGAGGCTGGTGAGCGCGCCAAATTGCATATTCGCCACCTTCTGCGTGCGCAACGCGGCGCGCATCGTTTTAAACGGCACTTTGTGGTTATCAAACGGGTAGTCGCAATACTGGATCGCCAGCATCCAGGCGCTGAACAAAAACCACAGCACCGGCGCGATGGTTTGGCCAATGCCAGGAATAAAATAGAGAACCAGCAGCACAATAGCACGCGGCAGATACCACGCCAGCTTTTGCCATTCACGTTTCATAATGCGCGGTACATCTTTCATGATGCCGAGTATGCCGGTATCTGGCGGCGTGGCGCCGGTTAACCGCGCCTCAAGCTGTTCGGCTAAAAGGCCGTTAAACGGCGCGGCGATCCAGTTGGCGAGGGTAGAGAAAAAATAGCCAAAGACCAGCAGAACAGAAATAACCGCAATCGGCCACAGCAGATAGCTCAGCCATTGCAGCCAGTCCGGCACATGACTCATCAACGAAGGTATCCAGGCGTCAAGCTGGGTAAACAGCCACCAAAATGCGCCGCCCATCAGCACAATGTTGACCAGCAAAGGTAAAATAACAAAGCGGCGGATTCCCGGTAGGGTGACTAACTTCCATCCTTGCGAGAAATAATAGACGCCGCTATGTGGTACGGTTGTGGATGATGAAACCATATGCAGGACATACTCCTTTTTCTTAAAGCCCTGGGTAAACGTGGGATATCTTACCCGGTTATCAGACGGTGGATAGTTCGGAAATGTTCGAAAAAACAGCAAAAAGTACATTTTCCTTCATCTTTATGCTGCGAAAGCCAACAGTACACTTGCACTTGACGTAATCGGCAAATACTCTTAGTGAGTAAATGTTTGCCGTGGTGGCAAGGTGTTAGAACAACAGAGAATATAATGATGCAGGATTTGCGTCTGATATTAATCATTGTTGGCGCGATCGCCATAATCGCTTTACTGGTACATGGTTTCTGGACCAGCCGTAAAGAACGCTCTTCTATGTTCCGCGATCGTCCACTAAAACGCATGAAATCGAAACGCGACGACGACTCGTATGACGACGATGTTGAAGAAGACGAAGGCGTGGGTGAAGTTCGTGTTCACCGCGTAAATCATGCCCCCGGCCAGCCGCAGGAGCATGATGCCCCTCGTCAGTCGCCGCAACACCAGTACCAGCCGCCTTATGCGTCTGCGCAACCGCGTCCAGCGGCGCCGCCGCAGCCGCAAGCGCCGATGCAACAGCCGGTTCAGCAACCGGTCCAACCTGCGCCGCAGCCTCAGCAGGTTCAGCCATCTGCGCCGCCGGTACAGCCGCCGCAACAGCAGCCTGCACCGCCGTCGCAAACGCCGCAGCCTGTTGCGCAGCCCGCGCCGCCGCCATCAGCGCAAACCTTCCAGCCTGCGGAACCTGTGGTTGAGGCAGAACCGGTAGTGGAAGAAGCGCCGGTTGTGGAAAAACCGCAGCGTAAAGAGGCGGTCATCATTATGAACGTCGCGGCCCATCATGGCAGCGAGCTTAATGGTGAAGTGTTACTGAACAGTATTCAGCAGTCAGGCTTTAAATTTGGCGATATGAATATTTTCCATCGTCATTTGAGCCCGGACGGCAGCGGCCCGGCCTTGTTCAGTCTCGCGAATATGGTCAATCCGGGAACGTTTGATCCTGAAATGACGGACTTCACTACGCCTGGCGTCACTATCTTTATGCAGGTTCCGTCTTACGGCGATGCGCTGCAGAACTTCAAGCTGATGCTGCAATCCGCGCAGCATATCGCTGATGAGGTCGGCGGCGTTGTGCTGGATGACCAGCGTCGGATGATGACGCCGCAGAAACTGCGCGAATATCAGGACCGCATCCGCGAGGTGATGGACGCTAACGCCTGAGGTTAACGCAGGTGTGACATTTTTAACGTAACCCCCGCCTGTCGGGGGTTTTTTATCATTGATGGTGTGATATGGAACCAATCGAACAACAACTAACAGAACTGCGAACCACGCTTCGCCATCATGAATATCTGTATCATGTGATGGATGCGCCGGAGATTCCCGACGCCGAATATGACCGCCTGATGCGGGAACTGCGAGAGCTGGAGGCGCAACGTCCGGACCTTATCACGCCGGATTCGCCCACGCAGCGCGTTGGCGCGGCGCCGCTGACGGCATTCAACCAGATTCGCCATGAAGTACCGATGCTGTCGCTCGATAACGTATTTGATGAAGAAAGCTTCCTGGCGTTTAACAAGCGAGTGCAGGATCGTCTAAAAAGCACGGAAAATGTCATCTGGTGCTGCGAGCTAAAACTGGATGGCCTGGCGGTCAGCATTCTGTATGAAAACGGCGTGCTGGTGAGCGCTGCGACGCGTGGCGACGGCACCACCGGTGAAGATATCACTTCAAACGTGCGCACGATTCGCGCCATTCCTTTAAAGCTGCATGGCGATAACATTCCGGCGCGTCTTGAAGTTCGCGGAGAGGTATTTTTACCGCAGGCCGGGTTCGAAAAGATCAATGAAGACGCGCGCCGTACTGGCGGCAAAGTGTTTGCTAACCCGCGTAACGCGGCGGCGGGCTCGCTGCGTCAGCTCGATCCGCGTATTACGGCGAAGCGACCGCTAACATTTTTCTGCTACGGCGTCGGTATTCTGGAAGGCGGCGAGTTGCCGGATACGCATCTGGGACGTTTGCTGCAATTTAAAGCGTGGGGGCTACCGGTCAGCGATCGCGTGACGCTGTGCGATTCTCCCCAGGCGGTACTGGATTTTTATCACAACGTCGAAAAAGATCGCCCCACGCTCGGTTTTGATATCGACGGCGTGGTGATTAAGGTCAACTCGCTGGCTTTGCAGGAACAGCTGGGCTTTGTGGCCCGCGCGCCGCGCTGGGCGGTGGCGTTTAAATTCCCTGCTCAGGAGCAGATGACTTTTGTGCGCGATGTTGAGTTTCAGGTCGGGCGCACCGGGGCGATTACGCCGGTGGCGCGTCTGGAACCAGTTCAGGTGGCTGGTGTGCTGGTCAGCAATGCCACGTTGCATAATGCCGATGAAATTGAACGGCTTGGCTTGCGTATTGGCGATAAGGTGGTTATCCGTCGGGCAGGCGATGTGATCCCTCAGGTGGTCAACGTGGTTCTGTCCGAACGCCCTGAAGAGACGCGTCCGATTGTGTTTCCAACGCACTGTCCGGTGTGCGGATCGGACGTAGAGCGCGTTGAAGGCGAAGCCGTTACCCGTTGTACCGGCGGGCTGATTTGCGGCGCGCAGCGTAAAGAGTCGCTGAAACATTTTGTGTCGCGCCGGGCGATGGATGTAGACGGGATGGGCGATAAGATCATCGACCAACTGGTGGAAAGGGAGTATGTCCATACGCCAGCGGATCTGTTCCGTCTGACGGCGGGTAAACTGACCGGCTTGGACCGAATGGGGCCAAAGTCCGCGCAAAATGTTGTTAACGCGCTGGAAAAAGCCAAAGCGACGACCTTTGCGCGTTTTCTCTATGCGCTGGGCATCCGTGAAGTGGGTGAAGCGACGGCGGCGGGGCTGGCAGCTTATTTCGGCACGCTGGAGGCGCTGCAGGCCGCCACCATTGACGAGTTGCAGAAAGTACCTGACGTGGGGATTGTGGTCGCTACGCACGTCTTTAACTTTTTTGCCGAAGAGAGTAATCGTGACGTGATTGGGCAGCTACTGGCGGAAGGGGTGCACTGGCCCGCGCCAGTAGTCATTAATGTGCAAGAGATTGATAGCCCGTTTGCCGGTAAAACCGTGGTACTAACCGGTAGCCTGAGCCAGATGTCCCGCGATGACGCTAAAGCGCGTTTAGTGGCGGTGGGCGCGAAAGTGGCAGGCAGCGTATCGAAGAAAACCGATCTGGTGATTGCCGGTGAAGCGGCGGGTTCCAAACTTGCCAAAGCGCAGGAACTGGGTATTACCGTGATTGATGAAGCGGAAATGATCCGCTTACTGGGTGCCTGAGATGGAAAAAGAGCAGCTGGTTGAAATCGCCAACACCGTGATGCCGTTCGGCAAATATCAGGGACGTCGATTGATCGACCTTCCGGAAGAGTATTTGCTGTGGTTTGCCCGTAAAGATCAATTTCCGGCGGGTAAACTGGGGGAGTTGATGCAAATCACGCTGCTGATTAAAACCGAGGGGCTGACGCAACTGGTACAGCCCCTGAAACGCCCGCTTTAAGCTTTCGCGGCGCGGCTTTCCTGCTGCGCCTGTAACATCTCGGTCTGGCGTTTGTAGCGCCGCGCCAGCCCTGCGCAGACCATCAGTTGGATCTGGTGGAAGATCATCAGCGGTAATACCATCATACCCAGCACTGACGTCGGAAAAAGAATATTGGCCATCGGGATCCCGTTGGCCAGGCTTTTTTTCGAACCGCAGAAAACAATAGTAATTTCGTCGGCTTTATTGAAGCCGCATTTACGGGCGACAAAGACGTTAATAGCGATGACGATCGCCAACAGTATGAGGCTGACCACGACGATAAACAGCAGCGATCCCCAGCCGACTTTGTGCCAGATGCCGTTGACCACCGCTTCGCTGAACGCCGAGTAGACCACCAACAGAATAGAGGTCTGATCCGTTTTCGCGATCCACTTTTTGTTGCGCGCGACCCAGTTGCCGATCCACGGGCGAGACAGGTGTCCCAGCACAAAAGGCAGCAGCAGTTGCAGCATAATTTTGCCCACCTCTTCCAGACTGCCCTGCGCGCCATGAATATTCATTACCAGACCGACCAGCAACGGCGACAGGAAAATGCCCAGCAGACTGGACGCAGACGCTGAGCACACCGCGGCCGCGACGTTACCGCCCGCGAGTGAAGTAAACGCAATCGCAGACTGCACGGTGGCGGGCAAAATACACAGATACAGAAAGCCGCTGTAGAGCATAGGGTCGACATTGACAGGTGCCCACCAGGCAAACAGTACGCCGAGGACAGGAAAGAGCACAAAAGTGCTGCACATGACCCACAGATGCAACCGCCAGTGGCTGCCGCCAGCGATGATCGCTTCACGCGAAAGCTTCGCGCCATGCATAAAAAATAGCAGAGCGATGGCCGCTGTCGTAATGCCTTCAACGACAGGCACAAAGCCGCCTTCCGCCGGGAAAAAAGAGGCCAGTAGTACCACGGTGATAAGTGTCAGCGTGAAAGGGTCAAGGATACGAAAAAGTTTCATAAAAACTCCTGAAAGTCGGTGCAGCTATTTTGCGTTTTTCGCTTTGAGAAATAAAATTGATTTATTGCATCTATATATGAATCTAGTCGATGAATTATTCACTGCGTCAGCTGCGTATTTTTATTACCGTCGCCCAGGCCAAAAGTTTCAGTCGGGCAGGGGACAGGATTGGACTGAGCCAGTCTGCGGTCAGTCATAGCGTAAAAGAGCTGGAGCGGCAAACCGGCGTCAGACTGCTGGATCGCACTACGCGTGAGGTGGTGCTGACCGAGGCGGGGCAACAACTGGCGACGCGTCTGGAGCGGGTGCTTGATGAACTGAATAGCATACTGCGCGATGCAGGCAGAGTAGGGACACAATTAACCGGCACCGTGCGCGTTGCCGCGAGCCAAACCATTTCTGCGCATCTTATTCCGCAATGCATTGCCCAAAGTAATTCACTTTATCCCGCTATTGATTTTGTATTGCACGATCGTCCGCAGCAGTGGGTGCTGGAGAGTATCCGCCAGGGAGAAGTGGATTTTGGCATCGTTATCGATCCCGGCGCAGCGGTGGATTTACAGTGTGAAGCCATCTTATCAGAGCCTTTTTTACTGTTGTGTCGCCAGGATCATCCGCTGGCGCATCAGGAATGGGTAAGCTGGCAGGATCTTAAACAGGCGTCGCTGGTCTTACAGGATTATGCTTCCGGCAGTCGACCGCTGATTGATGCGGCGCTGGCCCATTTTTCGATTGATGCCAATATTGTTCAGGAGATTGGTCACCCGGCCACGCTTTTTCCAATGGTGGAAGCGGGAATCGGCATCAGCGTGCTGCCCGCGCTGGCGTTACCGCTCCCGCAGGGCAGCCACTTACAGGTTAAACGGCTGACGCCCGTAGTTGAAAGGCAGCTCATGCTGGCGCGGCGAAAAAACCGATCGCTCTCCACGGCGGCGCAGGCGTTGTGGGATGTAGTACGCACCCAGGCCAGCGAATTAACCGCCGCGAGGGCGAAAGATCCGCTGTATCAGCTATAGACGGTAAGTGAGCCGGTAGCGTTGCTGCGGTATTTATGCCGGATGGCGACTAACGTCTTATCCGGCCTACGCGTGTGGTGTCGTCTGTAGGCCTGATAAGCGCAGCGCATCAGGCAAGACCCGAACCTGCTGCAGGTTCGAATCTTCCATATCGCAGATAGCAAAAAAGCGCCTTTAGGGCGCTTTTTTACATTGGTGGGTCGTGCAGGATTCGAACCTGCGACCAATTGATTAAAAGTCAACTGCTCTACCAACTGAGCTAACGACC
>NZ_JBGDVS010000014.1:0-117964 GCF_046551635.1 Salmonella sp. SAL04157 | reverse complement strand
TGTTAATCAACATGAGCAAAAACGAGCCAACATCCGCAGATGTTCGCGTAAAGTTTAAGCGCAGCGATAATCAGTCCATTCTGAGCAGAACGGAAAACTGATTATCTGATGATTACATTCTCCAGCATCAAAGCCTCGGTGAGAGTTGAAAGGTATTTACGGGATGAATAATAACAACTGTTTTTTGTAATGGAAAAATCGGAGAGAAAAAATGTGACCCGGGAGGAAATTTCAAAAGGTAATGCTGGCGACATTTGTTGCCAATAAGATAGAAAAATCAACGTTCAGGTCTGTAGCGATGAAGAAGAAAAACAGCACCCCCACCCCGCATGACGCGGCATTCCGGCAGTTTCTGGCACAGCCAGAGATAGCACGCGACTTTATGGAAATCCACCTTCCGGCCGAACTGCGCGCCATCTGCAACCTCAGTACACTCAAGCTCGAATCAGGCTCTTTTGTCGAAGATGACCTTCGCCAGTATTTCAGCGACGTGCTTTACAGCCTGGAAACGACTGAAGGGACCGGATATGTGCATGTTCTGATTGAGCACCAGAGCTCGCCGGATGTTCACATGGCCTTCCGCATGACCCGCTATGCAGTCGCCGCGATGCAACGGCATCTCGATGCTGGCCATAAAAAACTGCCGCTGGTGATACCGGTGCTGTTTTACGTGGGGAAACGCAGCCCATACCCCTACTCCACCCGATGGCTGGATGAGTTTGATAATCCGGAACTGGCGGGTAGAGTCTACGGCGGGGCTTATCCGCTGGTTGATGTGACCGTCATTCCGGATGATGAAATAATGAATCATCGCAGCATGGCGGCACTGACGTTGCTGCAAAAGCATATTCATCAGCGTGACATCGCCACGCTGACCGATCGTCTGGCCACGCTGTTGATGGCGGATTACCTCTCTTCACCCCAGGTGATTGCGCTGATACACTATCTACTACAGGCAGGCGAGTCAGCTGACTCCGAAGCCTTTGTTCGCGAACTGGCACAGCGTGTGCCGCAACACGGAGACGCACTCATGACCATCGCACAACAGCTTGAACAGAAAGGCATTGAGAAAGGACGCCTTGAAGGTATCCAGATCGGCGAAGAGAAAGGCCGTAATGAAGGCAAACTCGAAGGAAAACTCGAAGTCGCTCGTACCATGCTGCAAAATGGACTCGACCGCAGTACCGTCATGAAGATGACCGGTCTGGATGCGGAAGATCTGGAGCAAATCCGCCATTAATCGGCCTGCTACACTGAATACTGCCCCGCCAGTTCAATACTGTCGGGGCTTTCTTTAGCGTGTACCTCACGTACTCATGGGTATTAGTTCAAACCTGATCTGACAGTTTTCACCGGTATCACAAAATCAAATCTGACAGCCTGTTTACGACTCTGAACTACCTAGCTGATCAACTGCATTTCTCCAGTCTTTAAAACCGTGAAATGATGCTACAAGCTCCTGTGATTGAGTAGTTTTTACAACAATTCCCTTTGTTGACAAGGTGTTTTTCATGAGTTTTGCATGCATCTTTAATTGTCGAACATTCAGAGGTTCATTAACGATGAAACCATCGAGGGCCAGAAGAATTTCAACGCCTTGATCCTGTAAATCAAATCGGCTTATACGTTCCATCAAAAGTTCTTTAGACATTTAGTTACCTTTAAGAATAGGCGTTTTAAGATTATCGCGACGCTAACCGATCATTCGGGCCACGCGTCTGATGGCGGAACCCACCTCCGTTCTGACAATCTATCCTGGACGATAAGTATTCTTGCCAGGTTCTGGCTTGTTCCTGTCATCAGTGGCGGCGGCGTCTTCATGCTTAAGTGAGGCCAGGTACGTTTCTTCATCCACAATACGATGCGTCATCACAGGCCTGTCAGAGTGTGTTTCAGGCTTATCGTAACCGGCCATAATCCGCTGCTGTGGGTCAGTTAACGGTAGTGGTTTTTCGCCACCTCTGTTAAACCACGGCACAATATTGCAGGCTGCGTCAACGAATGCAGGGTCACCGCTGAACAGCAGTTTCTCTCCGGATTTTTCCTCCGCAATCACCATTGCTCCGGCAATGTGTTGCCCGCCCTGAGTGTAAGGGTCCGCAATCTCAATACGGTCGCCCTTATCCTGAATCTGAACAATCCCATTCTGTTTGTATTGTATGGTCCCGTCACGATTGACCGACGTCTCATAACTCTGCACGTTGTATGGTCTGATATCATCGGCCACCGCGCACACGATGGCATTCCCGGAAAGCGCCGGTGTTAAGGCATTTCGCTTATAACGATATGACCATCCACGCAGACATGAGATTGCAGCCTGGTCCTGTTTAAGTGCCTGCTGTGCAACCCATTCCTGCCGGGTGAGTTTGCGGTTAACAGGGTCCTTATAGAACGCCGCCTTTTCCTGTTTAATCTGCGCTTTTAATGCCTCATATTCTTTCTGGCGCTCCGCTTCCAGAACGCGGTAAACGACTTTCCGAATTAACGGATCGTCAAAAACATACCGGACCTGCTCTTTCTTCCAGGCATAGCGATTGGACAACGCTTTAAACTGTTTGGTCGCTTCCGTACTTTCCATCTTCGGACGTTTGAAGTCGTTGGAGTATTTTTTATATCGGTCAAACAGTTCACGCCTCGCAGCTGCGCGTGCTTCACGTCTTGCAGCCCTCGCTCCTTCATCCCGTTTATGCAACGCCGGTTCATAGCGATACATATGGAGCAGGGCATCTTCACCTGCATCATTTTCATCAAGCGTATATCGACCGACATCTTCCATTCGCTCAAACGGGCCAAGGTCATCCTCCAGGCAACTGAGTGTCAAATCAGGATGCAGGTGACTCGCTTTGATCGGCGTGACATTCTTCTCATCGAGGGAGGATACAGCTAACCCGTCACCCTTCTTGTCGAGTTTCAGTCCCTGTCTGACCAGCAGCTTATGAAGGTCAAACCAGGTCAGTTCTTCTCTGACAATCAGCTTCTCAATATCCTCCGCACACGTTCTCATGGCATAGCTGTGCAGACTTTCCTGGTCCGCATAATATTCCATCGCCACCGCGCCCTGCGGCACCGGAGGTTCATCCCGTTTTTTGAATACGATCTGCTGATTCTCGTCCACAACATAACAACCGTTTGTCGGTGTCCAGTCGTATTTGAGCTCAAGTTCACGGCAGGCCCGCTGAAGTTTAAGGCGAGTGAAGGAATCATTTGCGGCTTCGTAAGTGACAGGATGAATCCTGTTAACCGCAATATGGCAGTGAATGTTATTGGTATCCGTATGAATAGCCGCAACGTACTGATGCTCATCCATCCCAAATGATTTCAGGGTATGGCTGACACTGTCAAAAATCTGATCGTGGGTCGGGTCATCGGTGGTCGGCCATGAAAGGATATAGTGAAAAACGGGGTCCTTACAGCGGGTGTTTTGCAGGGCGACAGCATTCATTTCAACGGCAGCGGTCGCTAAACTGAAGTTATTCGTCTCACACATAACGCCATCAAATAACACTCGTTGACGCCCGTCTTCATCAATGTTCAGCGTCTGCATAACACCTTCATCACCGCTACGGGTAATGTAGTCTGTCAACAAGTTAAAGATGTCACCTTTGGATTTAGGGCGCCGCCAGTCAGGGTGATCCGGCTGAAGCGGCACATCCGGTTTATCTTCATCACGAACGAGCACATAAGAAACCAGCTTCAGAAAACTGCTCTTTCCATCGCGTCGTTTCGGAGGAATCCGCCCTATCATACTCAGCCCTGACCTACACGCAGAAGTGCTTTCTGCAGCGCAACGAGCACCTCAGAGTATTCCTTACTCAATACACCGTTACCTTCCTTGAAAAGATGTTTTTGCAAACCACCAAGACGACGAAGTTCCATGATCATTTCCGTATCACACTGCGCATCAATGCGGCGACCGAGTGCTGAACGACGCAAAAACTCACCCACACTGAGGCCAGCCAGTCTGGCTTTCTCCTGAATGGCATCCTTCTCTTCCGGAAGGCAGCGAATCCCTAAAAGCAATTCGGTCCTGTTTCGCTTCTCGCTCTTGCTCATCTGTGCCTGTTCTGGCGACCTTTTTCTCGGTGTTGTCCGGGGTTTAAGTGACTCGGGGTGTCGGGGCTTCGCCCTGACCAGGATGTTTTTTGAAGCCGACTGCGTGCAGGCGGTTCAACAAAACACATCTTGTCCCTTCTTTCAGTTCCGATTTGTTTATTATGCCTCGCATCGTCTGGATTGTCATTACACCATGAAGAAGTGATTTTGGTGGCAGTGGTTTATATAAAATCGGTATACTTTCAGGCATTGAAATTGCCTTTTATGTCACGGAGATTGCCCGAATGACGGATAAAAAATGGTACAGCGTGGAAGACATTGAACTGGCTAAAGCGGCCCTGAGTGAGATGCCCGATTTGACGCCAACTCGCCTGACCAAGTCAGCTGTTCTTGAACAGCTTAAAGATCAGATTGTTGAACTCTCACTCAAAAAGGGTTACAGCGTGGAAGACATTCGAAGCGCGCTGGATACTGCTGGCATTAAGGCAAGTGCGAAATCTGTTCGTGATGTTCTGAATTCCGCAAAGAAATCACCTTCGCGGACAGCAAGAAATAAAAATTCTGGCGCTCAGGCGACCGATAAATCTGTTCAGTAATAGCAGTATCCTGGCGCTTTGGGGAGCCCCCGGGGGCGGACGGGTCAAAGAGAATCGTCACAATAGTGGCGGTTCTCTTTCGGCGGGCGGGGGATCATTTTGAACCGGTTCAATACCGGTGAAAAATGACCGGACGTAAAAAAGGCGGAGGTCAGCCCCCGCCATTTTGATTATGATTTCAGCGCTTTCATTTTTTCCGCCATTTCCCACAATGCCCGGTTAAGTTTGACATCACCATCGATGCCATTAACCGCGCGGGTCCGTTGACGTTTCCCTTTCGCGTTCTTACCCCAAAGGCCACCTTTCGTCATGTTTTCCTGAACGCGCTGGTAGGTTGTCCAGAGATCGTCCTTATTATCTTCGTGGCGGCGAACCTGCAAAATATCATCTGGATCAAGAGGAATATGCTTTCCCTCTCCTTTGTCGTCATATTTCCAGTTAAGGGCAATCTCCGCAAAAATGCGCTGTTCGTCTTTGCTGAGGCCAATCTCTTTCATCTCACCGCGTGATTCTTTGACGCCATCGAAAATGTCCAGGACTTCGAAAGCCCCTTCAATGACCTGTCCGACAACATCGCCCTTATGCGGCACGCGGATTTCACCGAAGGTTTGCCCGCAGACCATGCCGTTCATGCACACGAAGCGGAACATGCCTGGGATCATCTGATAGCTGCTGCTGCCATCGTGACTGTTAAGGAGAATGATTTCCGGCACTTCCTCTCCCGCAATTTCCCCTTCACGGCGAAGGCGCAGCATATGCTTCGTATGCTCACGCTTTCCGGCATCGCGTGTTCTGGTCTGGCAGGCGAAAAACGGCTGGAATCCTTCTTTGCGCAGGTTATCCAGCAGAGTGATTGTCGGGATATAGGTGTAGCGATCGCTGCGGGATTCATGTTTTTCCCCTGAAAATACGCTGGGTACACAGCGCATAAGTTCGTCATTGGTCAGCGCACGTTCTTTACGGATGACATTTGCAGAACGGAAAACAGATGATAAACGGGCCATGATTGATCTCCTTGAGAGTTGCGCCTTACGGCTTCTTACTGGTGTCCCCTTTTCCGTTTCCGGATGGCGGGGAGCACGTTGCTGTGACACATGACCGCCCCGTTCCATCGGGGACTTAAACAAGGGCGATGACAAAGCCGCAGCGCAAGCGGCTGACCAGAGGGAAGACGCGCGAACGGGTGCAGGCAGCGGGCTTCAGCCTTACCTTGTTTCAGGACCGGAACGGGGTAGTGTCAGTCACAGCAAAAGTGAACACCGCTGACGACGGCAGGGAGGAAACACCAGAAGAAGCCGGTTTACCGGCTTTCATCCGCGGCCGCACGGCGGCCAGTGAGAGCCGCGTTGCCGGAACGGCAACCGAAGGCGTGTTGACCACGCTCAGAGAGTGGAATACAGACAGTAAATAAAGTGCAAAAATTGCACTTTTTAGTGCATATTTTTGTTCATTTTTTAAGTTAAAATAAGTGCAATTTTTGCACTTTATTGGATAAAAAAGATGACCGGATATGAACTGAGACTGTGGAGGAAAGGTCTTGGCTGGAGTCGTGACAGGGCTGCTGAAGAACTGGGTGTTTGCCTGCGCTCATACAAAGCATACGAGAACGCCGACCTGATCAAGCGTAACATAGCCTTAGCAACCGTGTCCCTCACCCTCCGGAATCTGCTCCCCGAATTTGGCAGAAAGCGGATGAGTGGCGAAAAAATGCGGCAGTTACTGGATGTTATGATCCGGGACGCAACGCACAACGCCTGACACTATCAGTCGCACTTCCGGTTTTATGGTCCTGGCTTGCGATATTGGAGAGGCTATCCTGATGATGTCCAGGCATACAGGTGGCCCCGTGGGTTGATGAAAATTAACTACGGGGTTTTCTGCCATAAATGAAAAAGGGATTGCCAGCGAACCGGCAATCCCTTCATAAAGGCGCTTCAGGCATGTCAGAACGACATCAGCCCTGAAAAGGCGGGGACTACTCCCCGCCTCCAGGTTGCTACTTACCGTTGGATTCGTAAGCCAGGCTTGCCGCGACCTCCCTGTTTCCGTCCTTTAACCGAATCTCGCACAGACGCGACCGGGTAAGATATGTGAATATTAACAGCGTTAAACACACGATTAATACGCACCAGATAAGGGAATTTCGCGGCAGTTTCATGGTTTACTCCTCCTTGCAAATTGCTCGGTAAGAGGCCATACTGGTGTTGTTGAGACATACAGTGGGCCTCGGGTTAATTTGAAAAAATTACTCGGGGCTTTCTGCTTTTTGCCACACAACCTGGCAACAAACCACCTTCACGTCATGAGGCAAAAAGCCTCAAGCGCCATCGCCATTATACCGCACACCGTCACTGCCTGACCAGGATTACTGCTTTTATCGTGCTGATTTTCCGCGAAAATACTCCGGTCTGGTTTCCAGTTCCCGCTCGATAAGTTCATCAGCAAACAACGGCGCGATCCGGTTTACGCGGCGTTCCAGATTTCGTCTGCGGGCAGCCGCCTTCCGTTCATCGCTCCAGCGCCTTACCTGCCTCTCATCCAGGAAATCCACACACACCGCATACCCGGCACCTGCCACCCAGCGCGCCATCACGGATTCAGGCGCGGGCTGCCCGGCCTCCACCACTTCCGATACCAGTTCATGCGGCCCCGGACACGGTCTGTGCGGCTGCTTCCAGCGCAGCGAATAGCGCCACTTCATCCCCGGCTCCGGTCCGTCAGCTTGTTGGGTACCAGCCAGCGCTCGGCCTCGCGCACATGTGCCGGGGTTTCCCGGACGATGAACCGGATTTCATACATCACGTTGTACAGCGGCTCATCGCTGTCGCGCAGCCAGTCCAGCGACTTCAGCGAGGCAAACCGCGTCCGCCACTGCCAGAACCCCTGCGCCAGCTCCCGCGCGTCAAACTCGTCAGCCCAGCGCGTATACCAGGCACTGATGGTTTCCGGCGACTGAAAGTTAAGCTCCGTCATGGCCTGCCCCAGCAGGTTCTGGCGAAGCAGCCAGGTATGCTCCAGCGCCTTTTCCTCCCGGCGCATTTTGCGGTTGAAGGCGATTTTCTCACGCTGCATCCGGCGATCTGTGCGCGTGTGCATCACCTCCGGGAACAGTTCGGCCTGCACATCCACGGAGAGCGGCAGCGGGCAATACTCCCCGTGGCTGGAGATGAGGCGGTCCAGCGCCTCTTCCACCTGTTTCAGGCTGGTCATCCGGTTCTTCGGCTCCCAGTTCAGGCCGGGAATACGCTGTGCCACTGTCGTGTTAATCCGGCTGCTGCCGGTCAGCACACGCAAGAAAGTACGCGCATGTGGCAGCGCGGGCAGACGTGCTCCACGGCGGCGGGATTCTTCCACCGTCAGAATGGCCTGTAAGGCCGCCTGACGGGCTGGCTTCAGGGTGACGAGGGCGCGTGAAGAGTGGATCATGCTGCACCCTCCATCGCCAGAACGCTGATGATGCTTGCCTGACTGTAACCATCGGCATCGAGGTGAGCCACCAGACTGAGTGTATGCGTGATAACCTCCGGCGACCAGGCTGGCAACGTGCGGATAACAGAGAACGGGCGACCGCTGACCGGAATAAAGACCACCATCCAGGACGGGCTGATATCGCCGGGACTGCATACCGCCAGGCTGAAATTGCCGTGGGCTGGCGTGAAACGGATCTGCACCGGGAAGAAACCACCAAACTCGCTGCGGTACTCCCCGTTCATGTCCCAGCCTGCGGGACATGTCAGGTCACGCATCACGGCGTGGGTCATTTCGCGGCGCAGGTCTTCGCCGCCGTCGCGCCAGTCTTCAAATTCCTGGGGGATCATGGTGTTCAGTACAGCGGGGATAAGAATGTTGCGCATCATTTTCTCCTTACTGCCGCCCCGAAGGGGCGGCCTCCGTTATCAGGCTGCATCAGGCAGGGTATGGTGGCTGTCTGCATCAAAAGCCGCATCGGGTGCATCAACGCTGCCGTTTTCGGTATCAGATACGTCGTTTTGTGCATCAGACGGGGATTTTTCTGCGTCAGGGGCGCGCATCCAGACAGGCACCCAGCGGGTGTCCCGCATTTTGTCCTCTGCCAGTTCAGCCGCATCGCCTTTCTTCATCTTCTCCGCGTCCCGCGCCGCGCCTGTCAGTCCGGCCTCGTTCAGTGCGGCGATGATTTGTGGCTTTCTGAGGCCACTAAAGAAATCAGCCTTCGTCGGTTGCCACCAGTCGCGCAGATGGAAAGCGAGAGCGTTTTCCAGCTTATCGAGCGGGCTGCGGGTGGTGCCTCCGGTGCCACGCGTCTGCATACCATCGAGACTGCATGCCGCGCAGAAACTGAGCAGGGCCAGAAGATCGGCAGTGCTGATGGTAAAGAAAGTGGTGAAATCCTGTTTCCACCCTTCCGGCAGCAGTGTTTCAAGGCGTTGCCCTTCCTGCATCAGCGTCAGAAATGCCATGCCCTCTTTACCGGACGGGGCGGTATTCGTCAGGGAGTAATGCTTACAGTCCAGGGAAATTTGCGCGGGTCGGTTATACGCGCCGCTGCCGAACACGTTCAGGCACAGCGTCCATGCCAGCAGGGCCACGGATTTTTCCGGTTGCTGCATCAGTGCAGCCTGGACTGCCAGCGTCCGCTCCGCACACATTCTGGTCAGCAGGGGAACGCTGATATCATCCACAGGCTCTGGCTGGCGTTCATACGTTTTAACCTGGGCAGGTTCCTCTTCCGTTTCAGACGGTTCGCGCAGGATCACTCCGCGCTGGACATAAACGTCACCCTGACGCCATGACACCACCACGCCGGACTGTGCGCGCATTTCCGGCGTCCATGCCCGGAGTTGTGCCGCACAGTCGATGGCCTCCATCTCTGATTCCAGCGCGTCGGTTTCATCGCTGGCGGTCTGGTTCTCGTCATACAGGTCCTGCAACTCGTCCATGCGCTGCTGTTCCTGCTCCGTGTAAACCGCGTCAGGCTCATCCTGAATCCGGTACACCGCGCTGTCCTCGCCGTGAGAACTGACCAGCTCCATGCGTCCGGTAGCCCATGCCCAGCCCTCGGCCTCTTTCAGGCATTCAGCAACCACCTGGAGTTTTTCCAGCAGGGCCGTATCCAGCGCCAGTTTGTCCACAAAACCGCCCTGCTCGTCACTGAACAGGTCAGCGCGGATTTCATCGCCGGAGAATGCGCTTTCCCCTACAAATGCGTACTTGCTGTTGTTGAGGGTGGAAACCTGGCTGTCGGTGATCAGGTTACGGATCACACGTACTTCCGGTTTATTGTTCCAGCTCTCGCGACACGCCGCCTCGTACACCTGCACCTGACGGTCAGGGTTATCTTCCAGCGCCAGCGCCTGACAGTGTTCGGTGGTGATGTTGTTCTCTGCCAGCGCCTGAAGAATAACCGGAGCCAGTCCTGCGAGCCTGAGCATGCGCTGGACGTGCTTCACACCGTAGCCCAGCAGGTCCCCGATTTGCGCTGGCGTTTTCCCTTCTTCAGCCAGGGCGCGGAATCCGGCGATTTGTTCGGCGGGGTGCATGGTCTTGTGTCTGCCGTTTTCCGTGAGGGAGACAGCCCGTGCCAGTTCGCGGGGAACCACTTTGCAGGAGATCCATTCGTGATCCGGGTTTACCTTCCCTTCTTCAACCAGCAGACCGATGGCTTTTGTCCGTCCCCCGCCGCAAACCACCTCCAGCCGACCATCGTCACATTCCACCACCACGATGTTATGGATCTGCCCGACCGCATAAATACTGTCGGCATAGCCTCTGATTTCTTCCGGCGTGTGCGGGATAACGCGGCAGTTCAGATCGCCAATAAACAGGCGGGACCAGGCGGTGTAGCGCACAGGGGAATTGTCCAGCGCGGCAACCAGAACGTCTGACTGTGCAGCCGCTTCAGGGCTGGCTTTTTTTGCCTTTTTTGCTTTAGACTCGGTGACTGACATAGTTAATACCTCTCTGATATTGATGATTGTCTGCCGGACAGGGCCTAATCCTGTCCGGCACCTCTTACTGCTTACTGCGTTTTACGGATGCCGTAGTCCCGGATGTAACGGTTCATCCAGTACTCGCCGCCCGGTTCAAAATTCCAGACGCGCCAGACCATTTCGCCATCCTTGCGAACGACCAGGCGAAAGTGCGTCCCCTGATCGTCCTCGATGGCCACATTCTGATACTGTGCCGCCACCGCTTTGGCCTGTTCGCGGGTGAAAGCCCCGTCAGGCAGGGATTTCAGGGGGGACGTGGTGTTATCTGTCATGATGTGCTCCTGTGTAAGCCCCGTCTGACGGGGCATCAGTGAAAATCAGCCGCGTCAGAACGGAATGTCGTCATCCATCGGAGGCCACTCATTCTGCGGAGGCTGAGGTTGCGCTGGCGGCTGCTGCGGTGCTGCGGCGTTTTTTCCTTTGGCAGACTTCCCTGCCCTTTTTGGTGCTTTGCCCTCACCTTTTGCCGCTGTTGGTGGGGTCTGTGACTCCGGTTGTGGCTGACCGCTGAACTGCTGACCGCCCTGCTGCGACTGACTGTCGCGGCGACCGAGCATCTGCATGGTGCCGTTTTGCCCGACAACCACTTCGGTGGTGTATTTGTCCTGACCGGATTGATCGGTCCATTTGCGGGTGCGTAACTGGCCCTCGATGTAGACCTGAGCGCCTTTACGCAGATATTCACTGGCAATTTCAGCGAGCTTGCCAAAGACAACAACACGGTGCCATTCGGTGTGTTCGCGCATCTCCCCGTCTGCCTTGTCACGCCAGCTTTCTGACGTGGCCAGGGTAAGATTTGCCACCGCGCCCCCGTTGGGCATGTAACGCACTTCGGGGTCCTGCCCCAGATTTCCGACCAGGATTACTTTGTTAACGCCGCGTGTTGCCATCATGTTGCTCCCTGAAGCCTCTGGCTTCTTTCTGGTGTATTTCCCTCTGCCGGTTTTCTCCGGGGTGAGGGGCTTTTCGTGGGAAGACGTAAGCGGCAGGCGCGGCGGTAAAGTCCACAGGGGACGCGTTCATTTTTTTCGCCGTCCCTTTGAGGCGAAAAAAATTAATGCGGCCAGCGTTCACGCGGCCTGTTGACTTTTCCGTCCCCTGACGCAGGCTGACCCGCGAAAAACACAGCACCCGGGACCTGGAGCAAAGGAAGGACACCAGAAAAAAAGCCAGATTCATCTGGCTTCCTTAGCGCCGGCAGCCCCATCGCCGGCAGTGAGAGCGGCGTGACCGGAAGGTCACAGCAAGCGTGCTTTTGACTTTCGCCATCAGACCCTAGCCGTATGGCCCGAAACCCGCAGGGGTTCGGCGGAGACTGGCAGGTGCGCAGCAGCTGCCCTGGCGGAGTGGGGCTCGACGACTGGACAGCGCCAGCTGGTCAGGAGCCGAAGGGGGCCAGCATCCTGACATTTTAGATTTCAAAAACACAGGGAAGCAGCAGAATGAACAGGAACAGAAAGCATCACCCTGTCAGCCAGCAGGGAAAAAACGCACCCGACTGACAGCCCGCCCAAAGAGACCATGAACAGACGCGGATGGAGGGCGGCGGCGCGAAGCGCGGCCCCCTTCAGCGCCGCAGGCGCGCGGCCTTTTCCTGCGCGGCCAGACGGGGGCATACTCCCCCGCCCGGCTCACTGTGTCCGTCAGTTCTGAATTCTGAGCAGGACGGTTGAAACATCGGTATACGTGAATGTGCCACGCGGCAGCGGCTCCCAGACATCAGACAGGGGTTTCAGGATCTTCTGCTGGCGTGGCCCGTTCAGACAAACCGCCGTCAGTATTCCGCCTGATTCGAGCAGTGTTAAGGCGTGCTGTATGTGGCGGATATCCTGCGCATACTGAAACGGCGGATTCATCAGGATTCTGGTCAGGAGGCTTTCCGGCTGGTATTCCAGAAAATCCCCGCACCAGACGTTAACGCCCGGAAACGCCGCCCGCAGATGCGCGGCTAACGCGGCGTTAAGCTCCACGGCATCACACCGCGCCAGCGGGACAGCCTCCCGAATGGCCCGTAAAATGGCCCCCGTTCCGGCCTCCGGCTCCAGTATCCGGTCAGAATCGTTAAGCTCTGCCAGGTCAACCATCTGACGACAGACCGGATCGGGCGTAACGAAAAGCTGCGAGCTGACCCGGATTTCGGCCACGGGTGTGCGCCCGTCCAGTCTGGCCTGCATCGCCTGAATGCGGTTTTTGAGTTCACTGTGCATATGAATGGCCCTTATCTCCCCGGCGCAACGCCGGGGAGTCTGTCGGTTATTTTTTCGGGATTGCCACGGTTTTCATGTCGGTGATGTACACGTTATCGAGCGTGTAACCGCTGGTCATGATTCGGCGGAAGCGGTACGCGCCATGCTCATCATTTTCAGCGACACCCCGGACCGACTTATAATCCGCCGGGGTTTTCGACCATTCGGCTTTGGTCATCGCCCGGAACCCCTCTCCCGGATAATTGACGATCGGCGGGCGTTTCGCGGCCTGTTTTGCGGCGCTGGCTTCTTCCGCTGACGGGGCTTTATAGTCCGTGATGCGGTCGGGCGTCAGTGTCATGGTCCCGTTGCAGCGCATAAAGCTGTAATACGGGGTGACCACCGAACTGACCGCACCGCCGCTTTTATTGATGCGGATGATGGTCAGCCATTCACCCCGGCTCTGGACCTGCCCGCCCGGCTCAAAATCCCGGGTACGGGTGACCACACCGCCGCTTTCGTCCAGCATGGCGCGTTCATAGGCCAGGCGGTTCTGGTAATGATTCAGCCAGCGCTGCTGATGGCGGATCGTGCGTTCATGATATGGGGCGGCAATGTCGCGGGCCTGTTCAAAAGTAATAATCTCATTCTCAAGCGCGGAATGCAGGGACATCTGGCCTTCGTACTGGCTTTTCTCCGGCGGGCGCGGGTATTTTTCCAGCGTGAAACAGGTGTAAATATGATCGTAATTGCTGATAAGCCGCGCCATTTTCAGATCCAGCGTCTGCGCCCGCCACATCGTCAGATATTTCTGCGCCTGTGCAATATTCCGCTCCGCCTTGCGCTTGTCCGCCTCAATCTTTCTGATACGGCGGTAACGCACATCCGGGCGTTCCTTGTATTTCGCCAGACGCAGGGATGCATGCGCCCGATCTTCCCAGTATTCCGCACGTTCAAAGAGCATCACGGCGCGTTTCATACCGTTTTCAATACGCCGCGCATCCCGTCGCGCGCGGCGTTCGCTGTGATGGCCAATCAGGATCGGCTGTCCGGACGGGATAACCGACGCCAGCGCGTCCACCTGCGCGAGCGTCTGCTCTGACTCCCCGGCGCGTTTTTCGCTGTAGCCGCTGAAACGGTCGGCGCGTTGCTCCTGACGGTCAAACAGGGTGTTGTCATCGTCTTCAATATCTCCGGCAAGCGACAGAAGCACGTCCTCACGGGCTGGCGTCCAGGCTGGCGCGACAAACAGTTCCTGTTTCGGCGCCCAGCGAAAACCCACAGCGTGGATCTTCTGATACGTTTCATCATCCAGACGCAGCGCGGCATACAGGCGCAATTTGTTGTCATCCGGGGAGTATGTCGCCCGGTACGACTGCGCGGGGCTGTTTTCATACGCGGGCGGCGGGGTGATGCTGGCAGTCAGTGTCTGTGCGGTATTCTGTGTCATGTGGGTTTCTCCTTCCTGCGGTTGCCGCCCCTCGCGGGGCGGCTCACCTCATCAGTTAAATGCGCGTTTCAGTTCAAGCGTGCGGAGTACCTGCCCGTAGGCGGTATTTGTCATCGCGGGAATATGCACCCCGCGCCCCTTGCGAATACGTCTGGCGATATGTCGCCCGAATGCCTTTAATTCGGGGTTAATCTCAGATGCGGGAAGGTCGGCGCGAATGATGCGCGTATGACGGCGGGGCTTTACAGCCTCTGTGGAAGGTGAAACAATAGTTATCGTCACTTTAGTTAACTCCTTCTGGTAGTTAATGAAGCTGTAAAAACCGTTCGAGCGATTTTTACAGCGTGGAGAAAGCAGGGTTTACCCTGCTTTTTTCATGTCTGCGGGTTGCTGCCCGCCCCTTCTGCCTCCTTCTGTACTTTGTCGGTAATGTCTTCGGGGTCGCCTAAAAGCCAGCCGCTGACGGGTTGATAACGTTCGATAAATGCCCTGACAGCCCGCTTTCCGGTGGTGGCGTTGATACGGGTAAACATCGGTAAAACGCCCTGTGCATCGCGTCCGCTGAACGCAATCTGATAAACACGCATCGCCTGAGCCTGCATTTTTCTTCCTCCTGTTTTTTAAAGAACATCACCCGTTGAGTTTCGGGAGCCGCGGTGTTGACGTTTGCGGGAACCTGCTGCGCTGTTCCCTCTGGTATTTAACTTCACCCGTTTGAGAACCTTCGCCGCAGGGGCGTAAACGAGCACGGGCGATGGCAGCTGTCCTGGGCGCGGTTTACCGCGTGCCATTTACCCTGGACGGCTGACAGCGTTTGTGCTTGTCTCAGCCCAGGCGAAAGGGGCTTAAACGGTGAAAAGGCACCGGAAGTGGATGAGAGCAGGGACCCGCCGCAACGTCGGGGCGCGGCACGCGAAACGGCGTTGCGCCTTACAGCCCGGCAGCCTTACCGTCGGGGTGCAAAAAGCGCAGGCCACGGCGCGCCAGGGGCGGCGTGACCGGAACGGTCGCAGCAAGCCTGCCGTTGACGTTGCGACAGCTGGGATGGAAACCCGCTGCCCGAAGGGCCGGGCAGAGACAGCGCAGCTGGCTCGGTGCGAAGCATGACAGCCCCGGTTCCCGTCAGGGAAGTCGCCCGGCGTCAGCAAAAACAGACAGGGAACAGGAGCAGGAACAGGAACAGGAACAGGAACAGGCAGCGTATTATCACCGGCAGGAAAAAAAACTCACACACTGGCCAGAAAAAACTGTCACCCGGCATGGGAAAAAACCTGCCTGCAACGGGCAGAAAGCATCAGGAATGGCGCTATTTTTTAACCTCATCCTCTTTTCTGGCATATTCCGGGGCATTTTTGTCAGGGAGCTGCTCACTGAACTGGCGGTAATAGTGCAATCTCCCCCAAAAATACGCTCTGAGAAGTTCAGGTACATCTCTGACCACCAGTTCAGCGACCACCGGCATAGCCAGCCTTTCTTTATACGCCACACCTGAAGCGACCAGGTCAATGACCACTTTATCCTGATCTTCTTTCGATGTTGCCGCGAGATTAAATACAGACATCAATATACTCCGACGGAAATGTAAACCCGCTGTAAGTGTATGCCATCTGAGTCAGGGGGGAAAAGGACGTTGAGCGGCGCGAAGCGCGGCGCAGGTCCTTCCCCCGCAGGCGGCAGCCTGCATGGTTTTTCGCGCGGGCTGACAGGCGGCATAACCGCCTGCCATCCTGCTTACCCGCCCTTTCCTCCCTGTAAGATAAAGTGACCGCCGATGTACACGGCACACTGACAGGTCATGTATTCGCAGATTTCATCCACGACCTGCGCGGTTGTCAGTTCACGCTGGTCGGCATCACGGCGGCGGGCATTAATAAGTGCTTTGTACTGGCGAAGAATTTCGCGGGTTTCCGGTTTAATATTCACGGGTTACTCCTTCTTATGCGTCGATCGCGGTCTGTAACTGGCGCATGGCGTCCAGTTCTTCAGACACAAATGCATCTGCATTACCACCCCCTTCTTCTGCCACGGCGTACAACCGATTTAGTTCACTGCCTGCCAGTAACATTATTTTTTGCAATGCACTGGCCGGAACGCTGACATCACGTATTGCGCGGCGCTCGTCCATCAGTTCTTCAGTGATGCCACGGACCATGCTCACATCGGCCCCCTGATCATACGTCGCATCCAGTCGCTGCATGACGCACGTAATATCGTCCTCGGATAAATTCCACTCACTGGTCAACATGCGGATATCCTCACGGGTAATACAGAGAACCAGCAATGCTTCATCGGATGACAGGTTATATTTCAGGAGATCGGTCATGATTTCTTTCACGGGTGCGTACATTTTTTATTCCTCTTTAAAAGGGACGGCATCGCCGCCCCGTCTGTTATTCAGCCGGACGCGGCGTAAACGGCACTGCCAGCAGGGTTTTGAGCATATCCAGCGCGGCGCATTCCTCGGCGGCCGTGTCCGGCATCTGATAACGCGGAATGTTCATTCCGGCTTCCATCAGGGGCAACAGGACACGCAGCGCATCTTCGGGTACAGCAATCTGGCGCGATGCCCGCGCAGCGGAAATTTTGCTGAGTTCATCGGCGACAAATTCCAGTCCTAACCCGTACCGCCACACTCCGGCACTGCCTGCTTTACCGATGACGCGGAGCACATAAGACACATCGTCGTCCGTGGGGCTGTACTCCGCGCCCGCTTCACGCACGTCCTCCGGCGTCCAGGTAATAACGGCGATTTGTTTGTTGTTTTCATGCTGTTTCAGCAAAGCAATACAGATTTCACTGACAGTTCCGTACATGGCATGTTTCTCTTTAATTGATGAATGGCGGTTACAGTGGGGCGGCATCGCCGCCCCGTCGGTTAATCAGTCGAGTGCGGCATAAATGGCATTGCATTCAGGGTGAAAAACGATGTGGTTCCAGAGCTGGGTATCACGCAGCATATACAGATGTGTGAGTGCAGCGTTGCCGCAGTCGTGATGCGTCCAGCAACGGCGGTTAATGGCAAGCGAGGTCAGAATAATTCCGGCGGCGTCGGCGCTGACGGTACGATCAAACCAGTTTTCACCGTTGATCATGTGTACCCGATCGCAGTCAGGCATCATGTACCCGCCGCCTTCCGGCAGACGGATGAAATGCCAGAAACCACCGTTGTATTCCGGCATCCACTGTTTTGCCAGGGCATACACCTGTAATTCAGCCAGCATAAAATCGTTGCCGAACATGTACGGCAGGAAAGAAAGGCGGTCAGATTCTTCGACGTTAAGGGTGTGCTGACGTGTAGCTAACTGCATGGTAAACCTCCGTAATCACATATTCCGCGACACCGGGCGGTGCCGTGCATCCAGACCAGTCGGGCGATCAGTCGGGGATACAAGGGCGCAAGGGAAGCCGCAGCCTGACGCGCACGGCAGACGGGAGCTGAAGGGTGAGACCGTGAAACCTGAGCGGTCGAACGACCGGAAGATCGCGGCTGACGTGAAGGAAGGACCGGGTGACCGCAGCGGCGCCAGCGAACCCTTGTATCCACGACAGCCCGACTACGATGGATGCACGGCACAGCCCGCACACGGCACCGGACTGACAGAGTGGAAAACCACCAGGCCACGTCACGCAGGGACGGGGCCGCCATAAAAGCGGAGCCGGCGACATCCTTTTCAGCTTCTGAGTCACCGGCGGATAAAAGAAGGGGTTTCCCCCTTCCCTCCCTGACTTAATCCCCTGTGGGGGCAGTGTTGCGCACCTCATTCATGACATCCCGCAACACGCGGCGGTCAAACCAGCGGCGGACCGGTTCCCCCGGGAAACGCAGAATATCGGTCATCACCCCGGCCGCTTCGATTGCTTCCCGGGACTCATTTACCAGGGTAAGCAGGACCGGACAAAACCGCGCATCCCGGACCAGTATGCCGTCCAGCACCTGATCCAGCCGTTCCCCGTCCTCACTGTCCAGCCAGTTGTCGTGTTCGTATTCGTCCGCAACCAGTCGCCAGTCTCCGAAACGTTTTTCCATCAGCCGTGGGGCGGCTGACGGTACCAGAGCCGCCGCGATGCGCTTCGCGTCCTGACGAACAATGTCACAGATCCGGTCAATGAAATCTTTCAGGAAGGCCAGCAGGTCGTCGCATTCGTCTTTTGTCAGCCATTCCCGGGCATAGGGCAGACTGATACACGTACAGTCAGACAGGGCTTCGGGCCGGGGATAAGACTGCGCCGGGTACAGATGCAGCCGGGCGGGTGTCCCTGCCAGCCGTTGCGCACTGGCGGTCAGCAGATGTGCCCGTCCCCCCATTTCAGTCTGGCAAAGACGGGTTGTCAGCGTCAGGATCTCGTCTGCATCGAGCACGCCACTGGCGTACAGCCAGCCGGGTACGGTTTCGGGCGCGACGGGCGTCATACCAACTGAGTCGGGCCAGCCGGACCGGCGCAGCAGATTGTCACCGTGGCGCAGAATGAGGGCGTTCAGGGTATCGTTATTCATGGTTTTTCTCTCTGTATGCTGTACGGGAAGTGTCGCCCCGTCAGAACGGGCGGGGCGGTCAGTCACATCAGGCGGCCAGGAGCTGCCTGAGCCACGTGATATCGGCCTGGGCATCAGCCACGGACGGGTAATGCTGGCAAACAAGCGGCCAGGCCCGGGCGTCTTCTGCGTCCAGCGCCAGCCCCGCGACGTCAGTCAGACGGGCCAGCAGATCGGTGGGAACGATGACAGTCGGGATGTCGGCCCGTAATCCGGCATACATCTCCTGGACCGTGCGAAATGAAATGCCCTCTTCGGTATGCCCGGTCACGCTGCCGATTTCCTGCAAAATGGCACTGGCCTCGCTTTCCGTCATGTTTTCCACCTGGGCCATCACGTCCTGCTTCGTCCAGACCAGCAGGGCAAAGTGTTCATCGTTATCAAACATACGTTTCAGCTTTTTATTCAGTTCCTTACGGGTGCCGTACATCATGATCTTATGTTCCTCTGAGCAGATTCAGTCCACGCCGCCGGGGCGGCGTGGGGTTTCAGTTTTTCAGTAAGGCGCGCACTTTCGCCGTATCAGCCAGGCGGCGGGTCACGCTTTCCGGCACCGGATGATTACCGTCGCGGGCGGTCCATTCCCTGTGCCACAACGCCTGTTCGGCGGTCGTCAGCAGGGTTTCAAGCAGGTCAGCCGGCACCATCACCGCCGGAACGGCCTGTTTCACCTGATCAATCAAATTCATGACCGCACTGGCAGACACGCCCGACTCAAGCCGTTCTTCTTCCGGTATGGCGTCCAGACGCGCCAGAACGTCCTTTATGTCCTGTTCAGAAACGGCACATTCCATTCCGTCGGCCAGCGCTTCGATATCCGCCGGGGACCAGACAACCAGGTTCAGCGGGGTTTCTGCGGGATACTGCTCACTCAACAACCGGCAGAGGGTTTCACAGGTTCCGTACATGTTTTTCTCCTTAGTCCTTAAAGCAGGTATCCAGCTCAAGAATTTCGTTGTACGCCGCCATAAACAGGGCATTGGTGCGGAAAATCGTCTGACGGGCCAGGCGTTCGGTCAGCACATCAGAATCAAAGCGATAGCGGTGCTCCATGTCGTTCAGCGCGTCCCGCAGGTCACTCATGCTGTTGGCCAGCTCCGCCACGTCTGCGCGGAGTTTTTCGTGTCCGGCATAGTTCATCACGCGGCCTCCGGATAAAAGACGTCGTTGGCTGCCGGGCGCTGCATGGCGCGCTGGACGGCTGACAGGCGCTCAATCCCGGCTTTGTGGTACTGCTCCATCAGTTCAATGCCGATATAACGGCGCCCTGCCTGGACGGCGGCGACGCATGTGGAGCCGGAACCGGCAAACGGATCGAGAACAATGGCGTTCGGATGTGTGAAGCTCTCGATCAACGGTTGCAGGCTGGTCACGGGTTTTTCGGTCGGGTGGTGACGGTTGCCGCTGTATTTCCAGCCCAGGACGTCCGGTAACGGGTCCTGTGGCAGCGCCGGACGGCCTTTCGCCAGGATATAGGCGCATTCATGGCGGTAGCCGACATAGGCCGATTTCGACGAGTAGGTTTTGGTGAAAACCAGATGCCCGACCACGCTGAACCCGGCACTTTTCCACGCGGCCATGAAGCGATCGACGCGGTTCCAGCCATAGAAGCTCACCATCAGCGCGTCTTTTTTGAGGACGCGATACATCTCATTGCAGGCAGGCTGGAGCCATTCGTCGGTTTTGTCACCGGCAATACTGCGGCCGGAACGGTCACGAAACCCGACCAGATACGGGGGATCGGTGAGGATGAAATCAACGGCGCGATCCGGAAAGGAGGCCATAATATTGACGCAGTTACCCAGGATAAAACGGGACATAGGGACACCTCGTGGTTACAGGGGGCACCCAGGAGGACGTCGGTACGACGTCCGTTCCCTGCTGCCCGGAGCCTGTACGCCGCGACCGGTAACGGGTCAAGCTGACCGTGGAATACCGCAGCCGTCAGTTTTTTCGACGGCAAGGATATGCCGCGAAAGCGGCTTGAAGGGCGCGCCTTAAAAGGCGAGTGGATGGCGTAAAATCACAACGACGCCGGACAGGAGCGGAAAAACCGCCCGTCCCGTGTCCGTCCGGGCGCGGCACACTGGCTCCGGGCAGTGGATATCCCCGCGCCATGCGCGGCATGGATGCGGAGCAGCGCGACATCATTAATGACGAATAATATGCGGGAGTTCGGGCGGATACCGGGACTGTTGCGGGAAGACCAGGTAAGATTAAAGAGTAAGTCGCCATCCGGCGGCCTGTATTACCCATTTCAGAACTCAGTAAAACTGAGTTTGTAGATCCAGAAAGGACATAGCGATGCGCTTAATGACAGAGGGAATTAACTGGTTTTACACTCTGACAGGACAGGGGGAACCGGTCCTGTTTTTACACGGCGGACTGGATACCTGCGTCAATTACACACATTTACTGAAAGAACTGGCGGACGGCTTCAGCGTCATTGCCGTGGATCGTCGTGGCCACGGCAGAACAGCAGACACGGATGCGCCTTTCGACTGTGCCCTGATGGCAAGAGAACTGGCTGCGTTCCTCCGTGAACTGAACCTGCCTCCGGTTCATATCATCGGCTGCAGCGATGGGGCAAACATCGGTCTGCATATGGCTGGCTGTTTTCCGGAGCAGGTAAAAAGTCTTATCGCTGTCTCGGGAAATTATAAAGGAAGATCCGGCATGTCAGACGGATGCCTTGCCATGTTTGACGCGCTGTCAGTGGAGTTTGTTCAGGAAACTATGCCGGACGTTCTCAGACAGTACAGCGAACTCAATCCCTCCCCCGCGCCGGAAAGCTATATCGCAAAAACCAGACAAATGTGGAACCAGGAGATTGTCATCAGTCGGGAATGCCTTGCTGGTATACGTGTGCCTGTACTTCTGGTCGGCGGAGACAGAGATATGGTACTGCCGGAACAGCTTCTGGAAATGAAAACGCTTATTCCGGAAGCTTCCATACTGATATTGCCGTATTGCGGGCATTATATTTTTCAGGATTTCGCATGGAGTTCCACTGCTGCATCTGCCGTACAACTGTTCAGGGAGTTTATGACAACGCGTTTCTCCGGAAATAACGCGATCTTTATCTGACAACACTCCGTGAGCAAAAACGGCCAGCCCGGCAACGTTGATGTTACGGGCCGCATTGATATCCCGATCATGGCCTGCCCTGCTTTCAGGGCAGTTCCATTTACGAACATAAAGAGGCATCTCTCACACAGGAGAGAAAGTCAGTTTGAGATCAACGCGCGGCGAAGCCAGCTGCGTAACCTATCTAACTCAACTGGTTTATGAAAGTAGTGTTCTGCTCCCTCCACCACTTCGATAACACCACCCTGCTGACGAGAAAACCTCTGTACATCAGCATAATCCGCCACAGTATCCTCACTGCCAATGAGAATACTCAGTTCTCCTTCCCAGACTGCGGGAGCGGGAGTATGCCGCCTGAGATAATCGACATAATCCGCACGAAAACCCGGTCCATCTGTAACAGCAATCACCTTTTCCTGGGATAACTGCTCTTCATCTATACCAGCGCTGTGCATCATTTTCCTGACCAGCCCCAGTAGATCAACCACCGGCGAAAGGAAAAAGGTCTGGCTGAAATTACCCGGCTGGAGTGCTATCAGGCTAAAACTTGCCCCCATGCTACAGGCAAAGAGTGCGATTTCACTGAACCGTTCCCGCACGTGAGCATGAATGCACTGTATATCGCTCACCGCCTGAATAACATGGCACTCTTTTTCATCGTGAATACGATCACCATGCGCAGGAAGATCGAAACTCAGAACCTGATAGCCATTTTTTACAGCCTCTTCAGCCAGAATTTCAATACATGTATCTTCCTTATGAGAGAAATTACCGTGTACGGCGAGGATAACTTTACCTTCCGATTTTCCCCCCCCACAGAGTGCAGGGTATGCCGTCAACGGAGAAATGGGTTTTGAGCATAGGGTCAGATCCTTATTAATTTATAATCCCCGCAGCTTACATCGAAGCCTTGACAGGGGGCTTGTTACCCCCTGTTCCTCATTACTACCAGTTAACCAGAGAGAAGAACTATCCTGTTCTCCAGGCTTGTTCTCCAGGCTAATAAAGCAGATTAAAAGTTTTTAAGCGCGAATCAACTTAATCCTGCGCTCTGCACAGAACGTTTTCGCCGCTAAATCCGTCAGCGGGTGATTTCCCGCCAGTCATTCCCCCACTCGTCGCGCAGTACCGGCGTATCCACAGAGCCGGTCACTGTCCAGGCATCGAGGAACTTCAGGCCACACAGAATACTGTTCTCCACGTCATCGAGCAGAATGATGCTGTTGAACCAGACCACGCCTGCTGCATATTCCCACCGATGCCGGTCATCCTCACGTTTCAGGGCTGGCCACCAGGTGCGCCCCATTTCCAGAACGCCCGCTTCGGCCTGTTCCAGGTCAGTCGCGGAAACCCGGTAATACACCATCATTTCAGTACCATCGACGTCGACACTCAGGCCAACCAGCCAGGTATTCAGATATGTTCCCATGTCAGTCCGGGCGGTTTCCCGCCCGCCTCCGGTCAGCCGCCAAAGTGCGCCACGTTATTGATAATCCATTCCGGGCCGGTTACATCCGGGAAGCTGTCCTCATCGTCCGGGTCAGCCTCGCCCCACTCCAGTTCGTCAGTGATATACACGTCTGTTTCACCGTTCAGGTACCGGGCATAACCGCAGTAATTACAGCCCTGCTCCGCAAACCAGTGCTCCACCTCACCGCCATACCGCTGACTGAGTGCAGCCACAACGTCTTCGCCAACCGGACTCCAGGGGGTGTCAAAATCCACCGTCAGCGTGTTCTCTCCGGCGAAACAGATATTTGCCTCATAACCGACCGGCCACTTACACCCGTACTGCTTCAGATAGTGGTCATATGACGACGGGATACCCGTCAGCAGGCCACCGTTGAAGGCGTTCACCTCAATATCCAGACGCGTCGGCAGCACGTCGCGGAAATCCATTGGATCAGCAGCAGGTACGGCAGAACCGACGTCGCACAGGCTGTCCCACCACGCCTCCACCGGCGCAGGCCGGAAACTGTCCCCCCAGTCGAAAGATTTTTGCTGGTACAGCTGACGGATGACCTGCTGTTCCGGCTCACTGAGGGTCGCCCAGCGGGCATGGCACATGAGGCTGTCCTGCCAGCACTGGTGCAGTTTGTGGCAGGTTTCCACATCCAGCTCTGCTCCGGCCATAAACATTGCCAGCCAGGCGCTGTATGCCTGGCCTGACGGCCTGTTGTCTGCGGCCATCCCGTGAGCAACCAGTTGTGGGTATGGCGGGTAACATTGCTCAGTCAGGGGACGCAGTATTCCGGCACAGCCCGCCAGAAACAGCTGTATCCCCTCTTTTCTGGCGCGACGATGCAGGGACGGCTGGCCTCCGGCAATCCACGTTTTGAGGGCGTCATTATTTTGAATACCGCTGAACATCAGCCTGTTGCAACACCAGTTCGGCATGGGAAGCTCCTTATACAGTCAGCGTGGACAGGAGGTATCACCGCGATACCGTTCCCTGCCGCACGCTGCCTGTTCGTCGCGTCCGGTAAGGGGTCAACGCCGACCGTGGAATACCGCAGCCGTCAGTTTTTTCGACGGCAAGGCTATGCCGCGAAAGCGGCTTGAAGGGCGCCCTTAAACTGGCGAGGGCATGGCGTAAAATCTCAACGACGCCGGGCCTGAGCGATAAAGACGCCCGTCCCGTGACAGGCCGGACGCGGCACACTGGCAGCGGGTGGCAGTCAGCAGCAGGTGGGCAGGACTGGCCAGCAGGAGCTGTGGGAAAGGAAACACCAGAGGGGAACAGATGACATACCAACAGTTCTGCGTCGATCCTCCACAGGGTTATTAACCGATTCTGTGGATAACCTGACATCTGTTTTTCCAGGCAGAACAGTGACCTGCCGGGGAACAGCAAAATTTCACTTGCAGGACAGAAAATATCTTAAATAATACTGTATATAAAAACAGGTATTTTAAGAGGTATGCCATGTTAGTTTTTGTCTCCCCCAAACCCGAGCCGGTGCAGTCCACCGCCCCGCTGTTCACCGAACGTTGCCCTGCGGGTTTTCCGTCGCCGGCCGCCGATTACACCGAAGAAGAGCTGGATCTGAATGCGTACTGTATCCGCCGTCCGGCGGCCACGTTCTTCGTCAGGGCTATCGGGGATTCAATGAGAGACATGGGCCTGCATTCCGGCGATTTGATGATTGTCGATAAAGCCGAAACGCCGCTGCAGGGTGACATTGTCATCGCAGAGACTGATGGTGAATTCACGGTTAAACGCCTGCAGTTGAAGCCGCGTATTGCCCTTCTGCCGATGAACCCGGCCTACCCCACGCTTTATCCGGAAGACCTGCAGATTTTCGGGGTGGTGACGGCTTTTATACACAAAACCCGGAGCACAGACTGATGTTCGCTTTGGCTGACGTGAATTCGTTCTATGCGAGCTGCGAAAAGGTTTTTCGCCCTGACCTGCGAAACAAACCCGTTGTCGTTCTCTCAAATAATGATGGCTGCGTCATTGCGAGAAGTCCGGAAGCGAAGCGGCTGGGCATCAAAATGGGGGTCCCGTGGTTTCAGCTGAAGTCACAAAAGTTCCCGGAGCCGGTCATCGCGTTCTCCAGTAATTACGCTCTCTATGCCTCGATGTCGAACAGAGTCATGGTTCATCTGGAAGCGCTGGCGCCACGCGTTGAGCAGTACTCCATTGACGAGATGTTTCTGGATATTCACGGTATAGACAGCTGCATCGATTTTGAGGATTTCGGCCGACAGCTGCGTGAGCACGTTCGTTCCGGCACAGGGCTGATCATCGGCGTCGGAATGGGACCCACGAAAACCCTGGCGAAGTCCGCACAATGGGCTTCCAAAGAGTGGCCACAATTTGGCGGCGTTCTGGCATTAACGCCGGGCAATCCCCGCCGTACAGAAAAACTGCTGTCACTGCAGCCGGTGGAGGAAATCTGGGGGGTGGGTCGCAGGATCTCAAAGAAACTGAGCACAATGGGGATCACCACAGCACTGCAGCTGGCGCGCGCGAACACTACATTTATCAGGAAAAATTTCAACGTTGTACTGGAGAGAACCGTCCGTGAACTGAACGGTGAAAGCTGTATCTCACTGGAGGAAGCACCTCCTCCCAAACAGCAGATAGTCTGCAGCCGGAGCTTTGGTGAACGTGTCACAACTTATGAAGCAATGCGCCAGGCAGTCTGTCAGCACGCTGAACGTGCCGCCGAAAAGCTGCGTGGAGAGCGACAGTTCTGCAGGCATATTGCCGTGTTTGTGAAAACATCGCCGTTCGCCATAAACGAGCCCTACTACGGTAATCTGGCCAGTGAAAAACTGCTCATCCCCACGCAGGATACACGGGACATCATTGCCGCTGCCGTCAGAGCTCTGGACAGGATCTGGGTGGATGGTCACCGTTACGCAAAGGCAGGCTGTATGTTGAACAATTTCACACCAACCGGGGTATCACAGCTGAATTTGTTTGATGAAGTACAGCCGCGGGAACGCAGCGAGCAGTTGATGCAAGTCCTGGATGGAATTAACCATTCAGGACTTGGGAAAGTATGGTTTGCGGGACGCGGGATTGCACCAGAATGGCAGATGAAGAGAGAAATGCTTTCGCCGGCATATACGACCCGTTGGTCGGATATTCCCTGCGCATCACTCTGAGTATCAGATAAATTTCTTCATTTTTTCCCGTGCCAGCTCGAGGCGCTGCTTTTCCTCATCCTCTATAACTTCCGGCAGGGGAGTTTGTATGACCTGACCCGTTCCTATTTCAGCGAGAATATCCCGAATGTCGGCACGGGAAGGTTTCCACCCCGTAGTCTGGCTAATTAACCCGACCAGCTGGTCAGCACTGAAATCTCTGTCCAGCAAAACAGCAAGTAAACCAGGAAGTCTCGGATCAAGCTGATGCAGAGCCAGCCCGGAGATAAAAGCCCTCCGGTATAGCTCCCCTCTCTCATTCCGCGGTACAGACTCAATTATGTCTAAGGATATATTGTCTGCCGCCTGATCCGGATGAAGATAGACTGTAAACTTCTTCCGCTCATCGCCCACAGAATTACTCCCCTTTAAATGCCGCGATAGCTTCCACAAGTGCTGTTTGTGGTGAATCCATCATCACGACTTTCGGGCCAAGGTGATGCCATGCGGCCTTAACCGCGGCTTCGATCAACGGTGCACCACCGCCAATAATGTAAACGCGGTTAACGTGGCGGAATCCGGCAAGGTCATCAACTACACGCTCACCCAGACTTGCGATAGCACTTTCAATAGTATCCAGCACCAGTGGAATTTTGCTTTCGTCATTCACAACCTGACGTACAAAATCAGGGTCTTTACGCTGTTTGATTAGCTCATTAGCAACCATCGAACTGGTATCACTGGAGGCCATTTTAAGCGCAGTCAGTGCAGCACTGGTTACCATAGACACACCAATTTCTGCATTTCCGTGAATTGCGCTGACTGAGTCGAACTGGCCAACGATAAGTCCGACGTCAAGACTGGTGCCCCCCAGATCAATCACAAGAGATTTTTCAAAGGGTCCTACATTGTCTTTTACCAGTTGGGCAAAAACGGCAGGCAGTGACTCAGGCATAACTTCAACGTGTTCAATGGTAAACACTTCGCCCTTGTTGAGTTTTACTGGTCGCATCAGGTTGTCAATTTTACGCTGAATGTTCAGCTCATTTTTCTGGCACTCTTTTGTATAGAACTCGCTGATGGGCAAAGTCACTGTTAAAGAGACCGGCTGCGGTTTTAATCCGCTGTTCAGAAGACCATGATGCACAGCGAGGACGTTCACATCGGTATACTGATACTCAATATGAGTAGTCAGGATGGATTCGTTACTGACTTCATCATAAGTGTACTTTTTGCCTTCCAGTTCATAGTTAAAGGTCTGGCGTGCGCCCATCCCTTCTACTTTCCAGCCCTGACGGAATGAGTTGGAAGACAAACCTGTCTTCAATTTACCTTTATCTGTGAACCATGCGAGCTTTACTGTGGTAGAGCCATCATCACAAGCAATATTCATACTATCTCCATTGATACTCAAATTGAGTATTTATACCTAACCCATGTCATTCAGGTGCGAGCGGAAGGCCCTCAAATAGAGTGTTAATACTCAATCTGAGTATTTGCCGCACATCCAGTGATACTCATTTTGAGTATCATAACGCATTTTCATAGCAGCAATCTAGCATAAAGATAGCTTTCAGATAGCAGCAATCAAAATTCTAGATTGCATTATGATAGCTGCAATATTGCAGCAAGATTCTATAATCAAAAAGATAGCAGCAATCATGCTGCTATCAGGATTAATACCCCTTCTGTGCCTTATAAGCGATAAGCGCGTTCTCAAGAACTTCGACCAGTTTGATACCTTCGCGCTCTGCAATGTCACGAATTTCATTATCAAATTCAGGGGTTACCCTGGTCGCAAAAGGAATAATACGATATGTTTTTCTTGCTGAACGGCCATCACGACGGATGTACGGCGCGGAATTGCTCACCTGAGTCGTCGCCGGTGTCGTTGTTTCAGGTACAGAAGAAGCCGGTGGCACGGGTACAGTTTGCTCAGCGGCATCAGGGACGACAGCTACAGGAGCCACTTCCGGTGAATTAAGGCTGGTCGCAACCTCTTCTGGTCCCGGAGGAGACCCCAGATTTTTTCGCGATCTATTTTTAAGTTTTGACGCATCAGCCATTACTATTCTCCAATCTTGTCTATAAGCGACTGTATAACTTCATCGGCATTTTGTTTAAGCCGCTTATAACGCGTTTCCGTCACAGCTAAACCCGCATTCATTGCCTGCCGATAGGCAGGAAACTCATACAAACAACCGGCTAATGTTTCATAGCCAGCTTCACTTATATATGCCCTGGCTTCAGCCTCTTCTGCCTCGGTGCCAACACGGCTTAACGAAAAGACTAACTTGGAGCGAGGAATGCCATCTTTAACGAGAGCATTGAATACCTTAATTGCAGGTATCAAATCATCGAGCGAAGCCCCTGTCGGTTGAACAACGAGATCAGCGACTTTGGCAATTTCCAGGGTTCCCTTACTTGCTCGTGCGGGCCCATCAAGGATCAGCAGGTCGACATCACCTGCTGACTCGATAGCCTGCTTTGCTGTTCCAAACAACTCAACTGAAGCAGCAGGAGGTAAACCGGCCGCCAGACGACGGCGATGCCAGTCCGAACTGGTTGCCTGTTCAAGATCTAAGTCTGCGAGCTTAGTTTTAATACCGCTGTTGGTAGCTTCCCGGGCCAGTGCTCTGGCCTTTGTGCTTTTACCAATCCCGCCTTTCTGCGATATAAATCCAACTATCCAGGCCATAAAGCCCTCCGGTATTGCTGCAAGATTGCAGCATACTTGAATTAGAACCCCTACAGCAGAGGTCAATATCTGAGCATCAATCTAGCATCTTGCAGCTAGATTGCAACATAAAACATCATGCTGCAAGATTGCTACTTGATTGAAGCATTATAGAAGCAAGCCAGACAGTACGGAACTGATGAAAAATTCAGTCACGACGGTCTGGTGCGTTAAAGCTCGAAACTGCAATCTTGCAGCTATATTGCAGATAGATTGCAACATAAAAATCATGCTGCAAGATTGCTACTTGATTGAAGCGTTATAGAAGCAATCCAGACAGTACGGAACTGATGAAAGATTCAGTAACAACGGCCTGGTGCGTAAAATTCGAAACTGCAATCTTGCAGCTATATTGCAGAAAGATTGCAGCTATTAAATTTTCAATCAATTCCTCATTAACTAATTTGAGGGGGTCAGCCATGTTATCCAGTGATAAACTAATGAACAGAAAAAGTAGGGCGAGGATACACTAACGACCTCTCCCTTGCGTTCCGGCCACCGGATGTGATTGTCAGCCTTGATGTTCAGTGGCCAGCCGACCTGACCCCGACTCGTCCGGGTGAAAACGGAGAACAATGACTAAATGAGTTTTATCAACAGATACATCTGCTTTAGCAACGAGTCCCTTAAAGAAATGTCCTGGATCAGCACCTTCTTATCAGGATGCAGTCTCATTATATCCGGTATCTCCCTGATACTGTGTAATGTGGTCTTTCTGGCGATTCTGTCATTTGCGAGCGGCGTTATGGTCTGCGCGTTATCTGGAGCGGTGTATTACGCTCGCAAGATGACAGAAGAGCATGAGAAGAGTCGATGAAGATGACGCCCGAAGGGACAATTTCAGAGTACTCATAAGGCCAAAAATGACGGTGATCCGCGTCTGCAGCCGTTCTGTTGGTAGTCGATTGGGCCAGCCTGGTATAATCGCATAAATGCCATATTGAGGGATTGTTTTGTCGTTACGCCACTCAAAACAAAAGTTTAGAATTCTTGTGCTGGCAGTGTTGGTCGGCTTCAGTGCCTGGGCGATGATTCTCATGTATAAGATCGGGATGCCGTGTGGTTTGCCGTTTGAAAAAACATACAATGAAGGTTCACTATCCACACAGCTTTGCCCCACCCCCTCAGATAGTTCGTCACTTCGATGATAAAAGTCGCTCTCGCGGCTTTTTTTACGCCCCGCTTTTAACATTCTGCGCATCTGGTGTCTGAGAACAGGCCTGCAGCCCACCTGTGCCCGGCCCCGGCTCACTTTTAGTGGAGGCCTGTTTTTGAGAAAACCATCACATTCATGTGCCTATCGTCGGATGATTATAAAAGAACCCCCTGGAGGTTGTTCCCTTCAGGCCGACGGAGTGGAGAAAATGAAAAAGGTTGAAGATATTTATGCAATGCGTAATTTTGAATTTCTGGTCATCACATTTGCACAAATGGCGGCACAGGGAAGAACCGTGGATATTGATTCTTTGACCGGGAATATGGATGAAACACACCGGGCATGGTTCACGGAACGTTACCGGCACTGGCTGGCCATATCCCGCCAGGAACTGCAGTGATAACGGGTCGAGAAGATAGCATGAAGATGGACTCACGCCGCCAGCGGGCGCGCCGACATACCCTTTTTCGCCATCGTCTCTGCTGTGTGAATTTTCTGCTGCTGATGTTGTTAGTTACAGCTGCACTGCTCGTTTTTAGCGGCAGGTTTTCACCGTTACTATGAAAGCGGGAAAATAAGAGACATCCGTCATCATTTTATCACCAGCCAGATACCTGCTGGGTTTACCGAATAGTGACGGATTTAACCCCTTCAATGTCCAGCAGGACTGGAGCAATCTCATCGATTGAACGTCCGGGACGCAGCGTCAACACCAGAAACAGTGTCCACATTTTTTCCTCAGAGGCATTTTCTTTCAGGGAACGAAACGCAAAGCGACCAGGCATCGACTGAAGGGTGGTAAACACCCGGCAAACGCTTTCTGGCCGGAGTTTTACTTCTAATCCACAGTGACGACTCAGCAGCCGGTTACTGAGCTGGCGGAAAACCTCGAGCACAATAAGCGTCAGAAAGGCCCCGTAGATCCCAATCTCATACAGGCCACTACCAATAACCAGACCGATAGCAGCGGTGACCCACATTCCAGCAGCTGTTGTCAGACCCTTGACGATTTGCTTCTGAATAATGATAGTTCCGGCGCCCAGAAATCCCATACCGCTTACCACCTGAGCTGCAATCCGACTAGGATCAAGAGCTACATGATTTTCCCTGAGAATATCTTCGAACCCATATTTGGAGACGATCATAAACATGGCGCTGCCCATACCAACCAGGATGTGCGTCCTCAGACCGGCTTCCTTCGCGCGTAACTGACGCTCGATTCCAATAAGTCCCCCGAGAAAACCGGCGAGAGCAATTCTGATTAGCAGGTCCGTGATGATTGAAGAATCCATTTTATGCAGCTCCTCTGGTAGACCGTGAGTGAATATGAGGCAACAGGCTAAAACTGAAGAGATACGATAAATGTGATTCAACTCGCGTAAAACGGCAGTGTAAGTTACATTCGTTGCTATTCAGTTTTAGCCAGTTTCTGTACTCGAACGAGATGTTCAGGGTGGACCACTGTACAAAAGAGCAGGGCGGCACCATCGAAAAATCAGCCCTCATCAGAACCTGCGCCTCATTAATCCGTGCTTATTCCATACAGACTGATCGTATAAAAAATTAAGCGCCCTTAGAAGAATGCAGCAATCTAGCTGCAATATTGCTGCATTCTTTTTTTATCTTCATTACGTCCCTCAGCCTAGTCTGAGAATGACTGACATTATTGGTGGTAGCACAGTCCTGCCTCTTCTGTGCCACCGAAAATCAACCTCGCAGGAGATTGGGTCTGACAGAAACGTCAGACCTGCAATTACAGAAAGCCACTTTTCAGCATATCAGTTAGGTTGACTATCCCGGTCACCTTCCTGTCCCTGTTCAGTACGGGAAGCACCGAGACCGGAGAAGGGCTATTTTGCTCCATCTTCCTGACAGCCACTTCCACCAGTTCATCTTCATAAACCCAGGCAGGTGATGTCGTCATGACTTCAGTCACCGGGTTATCAAGGAACAGATTGTTGTACATCACGTACCGTCTGATATCACCGTCGGTAACTATGCCAGTGAGCTCACACTGTGCATTCATCACCGAAGCCGCGCCTGTCTTACATGATGTCATGGCGAAAAGGGTATCCAGAATTGATGTTGACTGATCCACGGCACAACAGTTTTCTCCGGATTTCATGATATCCCGGACTGTTGTCAGGAGTCGTTTACCCAGTGCACCGCCAGGATGGAAAAATGCAAAATCCTCCCTTTTGAACTTACGGATGTTCATCAGAACAACCGCAATGGCATCCCCCAGAGAAAGCGACAGAGTCGTGCTGTTTGTGGGTGCCAGATTTAAGGGGCAACTTTCCTGTTTGACGGCAGAACTGAGAAACACATCGCTGTGTTGAGCGAGAGTGGAATTCTCATTACCACAAAGCGCAATAACCGGGAGTCCTATCCTTTTCAGAACAGGCAGCATCGCCAGTATTTCTGGTGTTTCCCCACTGTTGGACAGGGCCAGAATGACATCAGATGATGTCACCATTCCCAGGTCCCCGTGCGCAGCTTCTGCCGGATGGAGATAAAAAGAAGGAGTACCTGTACTGGCGAGAGTGGCAGATATTTTATGCGCAATATACCCGGGTTTTCCCATGCCCGTCACAATCACACGCCCCCTGGTATCGACCAGTAAACGAATGGCTCTTGCAAACGGTTCTCCCACTGTCGGAATGGCATCCAGGAGGCTCTGTGCTTCGCTGGCCAGTATATTTCGTGCCTGTGTGATAATGCCTGCAGAGGCATCGTGTAGTACTGATGGCATAATACCCTCTCTGAGTAATCAAACTGCTCATGTGAATCTCAATGTTAAAGTGTGATTATGATGTGAATATGTGAATCCGTTCACATTTAATTATTAAAACTTAATTTAGCCTTACGTCATGGTGAGGCTGACCTGTAGAGAGTGGCGATTAATGGCAAGGTACAGCAAGAACGACAGAGTGAACCGTATCATTGAGATGGTCAGCAAAGATGACAATGTCACCATCAGTTATCTTGCAGATTATTTTTCGGTGTCACACATGACTATCCGCAGGGATGTGGAGGAACTACAAAATAATGGTCTGGTGAAGGTTATTTTTGGCGGGCAAATCGTTAAGAATTTCATCGAGAACAGCCCGGAATACAGTAATAAATCCCGTGAGAATACGGATTATAAAAAAGCGGTGGTGCTCAAGGCATACAAATTATTACGTCCCCAGCAGACTGTATTCATGGATGGTGGTACGACGGTAAAACAATTGTCCGGTCTGATTGATATGCCCCTGACCGTACTGACAAACGATATAAGTACAGCCGGCCTGCTGAATGAAAACGATCTTATCCGGGTTATTCTCTGCCCGGGAGAAATTGCGCGGGAAAGTTTATCGGCCTACAGCAGTGAAACACTGCGTTTTCTCTCTGAACATTATTTCGATATTGCCTTCATTGGGGCCGATGGTTTCAGCAAAGAAAACGGTGCCATGACGACAAGCCAGGTAAAGGCAGACTGTAAATGGATGGCAGCAAACCGGGCCACTAAATCTGTATTACTGGTCGACCACAGTAAGAAAAATGTTTTCTGCAAATATAAAGTCGCCGATCTTGAATTTTTTAGTGAAGTAATAACCGATGATGACTGAGCAATATCACCCTGTCCCCAGGAGTATAAAAAATGAAAGTAGCCATTATTGCTGATGATTTAACAGGAGCAAATGCCACCGCAGCATTATTAAGTACCCAGGGATTTACGACATTAACCTGCCTCGATAATCCTGAATATGCTGAAGATTATGATGTCGTGTCTTTTTCCACTGACTCACGGTCAGTATCTTATCAGGAAGCTTATACGCGTGTATCGCGATATCTGGAACTGATTAATCCTGAAGACACGACAATCAGTAAACGTATCGATTCCACACTCCGGGGGAATCTGGGAGCAGAAGTGGACGCGGTTATTGACCGTTTTCCGCAACTGATGGCGATTGTTGTCCCCGTTTATCCTTCCAGCGGCCGAATTTGCGTCGGCGGCTCTCTCCTGGTTGATGGTGTCCCTCTGCAGAATACCGCGATGCGGAATGACCCAAAAAATCCAATGACCGAATCGTCCGTTGTGGAGCTTTTTCGCAAACAAACCAATAAAAACCTGGGATATTTATCGCTCAGCTCAGTCCTGGGGGGAGCCAGTATCCTGGCCCGGGAACTGAAGACGCTCTATCACAAAAACGTCAGAATTGTGGTGATAGATGCCACGACAGAAGAAGACATCCATCAGATTGCTATGGCCGTTCTGAAAGCCAAAGTCCCGTTCTTTTGCGTGGACCCGGGAGTCTTCACGGCACACCTGGCATATCTGCGTTACTCAAGCGGCAGAAAACGAACGAATAAAATTTTTGTCGCTATCGGCAGCGTATCTGAACTGACCCAGCGGCAAATACGAAAATTACGGTATGAACGACAGGTTTATATCGAGACGTTACCCGCAGAGACACTGATTGATTATGCTTTTCATCCGGAGACGGCATCTGCACTGGTGGAACAGCTGACCGGTAAAACAGATCAATACGATGTGGTGGGCATTGATACTGTGGAGCTTCCTGAACACATCTGTTGCCTTAAAACGCTTTCCGCAAAATATGCAATTGATGAAAATGAGGTAACCTGCCTGATAAATAAAGGCCTGGCTGAAATAACGGCCCAGGTACTGGAAAGAGAAAGTTCTCCTGTCAGCGCCCTGTACAGCAGCGGTGGTGACGTGGTGGTCGCCATTACAAAAAGACTCCAGGGAAATGGCGTTATTTTAAAAGATGAAGTTGAACCATTAACTGTTTATGGAAACCTTACCGGAGGGTCATGTCGTGAAATTCCGATAATCACAAAGGGTGGATTTGTCGGGGATGATAATACTCTCGTCCATTGTATCGATTATCTTTCAGCAAAAGTATCAACACAGAAAAAAGAAACTGCAGTAATGTAATTACAACCAGAAGGATTAATTAATGAAACCGTTGATCGCTATTCCAATGGGGGATGCGGCTGGCATCGGCCCGGAAATCACCGTTAAAACCATTGCATCAGAAGAAGCATTCAAATATGCAAAAATGATTGTGGTTGGAAATAAACGCGTGCTGGAAATTGCATGTGAATTTTCAGGTGTTCACCTGAAAATAAACCCGATAACCCGGGCAGGGGAATTCAATGACCAGCCCGGCGTTATGAATCTGATTGAACGGGGTGATATTGATTTCAGTACATTCCGGCAGGGAGAAATTCAGGGGCAGTGTGGAAAAGCTGCATATGACTGCATTGAAGAAGTCGTCAGAATGGCCATGTCGGGCGAGGTTGATGCCGTGGCCACGACCCCCATCAATAAAGAATCCCTGAAGGCCGGTAATGTTAAATTCATCGGCCACACGGAAATTTTCGGTCAACTGACCAACACCCCGGATCCTTTAACGATGTTCCAGGTTCGTGACCTTCGCGTCTTTTTTCTGACTCGGCATATGTCGCTGGTCAATGCCATTCAAAGTCTGACACCAGAAAAGGTCTGTGATTATGCTGTCCGGTGTACCCAGGCATTACAGAAGCTGGGGTTGAAAGAACCCCGTATGACCATTGCTGCGATTAATCCTCACGGCGGAGAACACGGTCTATTTGGCACAGAGGATGATGATATTCTCCTGCCCGGCACTGAAATGGCGAAGGCCCGCGGGGTTTCAATTACAGGTCCCAAACCGGCCGACAGCGTCTTCCATTTCGCGCTTCAGGGAAAATATGATGCCGTTCTCTCCCCCTATCACGATCAGGGACATATTGCGACCAAGATGGTGGATTTTCATCGCACAATATCTATCACCAATGGCATGCCCATCCTGCGCACGTCCGTCGATCACGGTACTGCCAATGATATTGCAGGGAAAGGGGTCGCTGACCCTGTCAGCATGATTGAAGCTGTCCGGCTGGCTGCGCTTTACGCTCCCTGCTTCAGCAAGCCGTAACCGGCAAAATAACTCCCGCTTTACAGCGGGAGTGCCCATGACAGCATCATTAAATACAGATCTCGCTGTATTTAAGAAGGATAAAATTATTATGTCTGAAAATACTAAAGTAACGGGAAGATATTCATTCAGCCCCGCGTTAAAAGGCATTGTAATACTGATTATTGGTCTGGTGATTTTTTATATAGGAAGCCACGGGAGCAGTGAACTGGAAAGTTCGCATGTTATTGGGGGCCTGCTGATTGCCATTGCCGCCCTGCTTTTTATGATACTAAAAACCCGGATATCCACCTTTCCCGCACTTATTATCGCCGCCATTATTACGGGGTCATTAGGAGGGATGAAAAGTGACTTAATGATCCAGTCGATTACAAAAGGATTTGGCGGAACGCTGGGTAATATCGGCATCGTTATCGGGTTTGGTGTGATGATGGGGGCTTTGCTTCAGCTCAGTGGAGCATCCAGAAAGATGGCGCAGACCTTTATCCGGGTGCTGGGCAAAGAGCGTGAAGAGCTTGCGCTTGTCCTGATTGGTCTTATTGTTTCAATGGCCGTATTCTGCGATTCCGCGTTTGTGGTACTGACGCCACTGGTTAAGTCGCTTTCACGTTCAAGTGGAAAGTCAATTGTCGGGCTGGGAGCAACACTGGCAGCCGGCCTTGTTATCAGCCACAGCATGATCCCTCCTGCTGTGGGGCCCTTTGGCGTGGCCTCGCAGTTTGATATGCCCATTGGAACATTCATGCTCTGGAGCATGCTGGTTGCCATTCCTGTCACGCTGTGCGGATTTATCTATACCACCTGGCTGGGAAAACGCATCTTTATCGTGCCTACTGAAGATGGCGAGGGCTTTACCCGTGAACGGCAGGCTGTTCCCGTGGTAAACCCACAGGAAGATGAACAGCTTCCTGGCACACTGATTTCCTTCGCGCCTTTGTTTGTGCCGATTATTTTGATCCTGCTGGCGACATTCTTCCGGGAAAGCGGCATCACAGATACCTGGGCGGGTCACTGGCAGGGGACAGTAGCACGAATGTTCATCACCATCGGACACCCGGTCGTTGCCGTGGGATGTGGACTTCTGATTGCGATTATTGGCCTCGGAAGTCATTACGCGCGAGAAGAAGTGACCCACAGTATGGACAATGCAATCCGGTCAGCGGGTATCATTTTACTGCTGATTGGAGGTGGTGGTGCTCTGGGTATGGTTCTCAGGGATTCTGGTGCCGCCAATATGATTGCAGCTTATATCGTTAAAATTGGCGTTCCCGGTGTACTGCTGCCTTTACTCCTGTCCACGCTTATCCGCCTTATCCAGGGGTCCGGTGCTGTGGCAATGATTACCGCAGCCAGCATAACCGCCCCGATGATTGGGACACTGGGCGTCGATCCGATCATTGCCGGACTTGGCTGTACGATTGGCTCTTTTATGTTCTCCTACTTTAATGATGCCTACTTCTGGGTGGTAAACCGCTCACTGGGCGTTACCGAAGTACAGGAACAAATCAAAGTCTGGAGCATTACATCAACGATTTTGTGGGCATCAGGTTCACTCACATTGTTGATTATAAATGCAGTTTTTTTCTGAACCGAAAGAGAAGATTACGGATCAACACCACATTCCTGCTGCGGAATGAATATCCCTGTATTTGTACTGAAGTAATGCAGCCAGCACAGAACATCACAGACACCTTACGGGGTGTCTGTTTTTAATAATATCCCCCGGATGTCGGGCCATAAGCTCAGACATTGCCTTTCAACATGGCAACCGCATCAGACTCCGGCATCTGAAACTGCACCCTGTGTCGTGCTGCCACATCAAGCGCAAACACCTTCGTGTACACCTCCGTCGAGCTGACCGACTTATGTCCCATCAGGCTCTGCAACACCTTCAGCGGAATACCGTTGTACAGCATATGCATCGCATAGCTGTGGCGGAACGTGTGCGGGGTCACCGGTACCGAGAATGTCACGCCGTCGGCCGCTGCAGATTCAACCGCTTCATTCAGCCAGGTCCGGACGGTCCGGTCGGTAATTTCCCAGATGCGCGCTTTCTCTGTTCTGCCAGTACGTTTATTCCTGCGTTCGAGGGGAATTTTCAGCGTGGCCACCATCATCTCCAGCTGGCTGACGTACTGTTTATCTGACAGCGGCACGAGACGATGGGCCTGACTGCCGGCCGGTGCTCTCCCGGCTGTTCTGGCCGCCTTTTCCGCTCTCTGTTTCAGGGTGGCCAGCTGTACAAACGGGTAGGGCGGTGCCAGCGAAAAATCAGCCCGCGTCAGGGCCAGAGCCTCATTAATTCGCGCGCCGGTATTCCACAGCGTGGCCAGCAGCATTTTGCGGTGCAGATCGGGGACATAATGGAGCAGGGCGCTCACTTCCGGCGCCAGCAGATACTTCGGCAGTTCGTCCTGGATGATTGCCATCTGACGCAAAGCCAGCGCAGCCGGGTAGTCAATGGGCACAGGTAGCTGTGCAGCAGGAACGTTGATTTGAGGGACCGGCATCAGTTGACTCATTGGCTTAACACTCCGGGAAATCTGAAGGGCCGATAATAAACATCACCAGGCCGTCGCGGCAACTTTCGATCTCTGCCTCACTGGCAGAAGAAGACAGCCTGTGCAGGTTCGCGGAGGTGGCGTCCAGAGGATATAAGTTCTGACTGAACAGCGACAGATTGTCTTCACTGCATGTGAGACCTGCCGCTCCCAGATACCGGGAATAATCAGACAGTATGGACCGGCGTTCTGCTTCAGGCAGAGACTCAAAATACCCCAGATACTCATCAGTAAAAGCAGCATCGGCGATCCCTCTGACCACGTCCGCCATTTCCTGACAGATATCCAGCTGCAGCACGGCAGCAGGGAAGATATCCTCCCGGTGTCCGCCACAGGATGCGGAGGCCAGCCGCCACTGGACATGGAGACTGACCGGTACTGTACGGGTCGATGCAAGTACCAGGGCCGGCAGTTTACCCGTCCACGTTTCAAAAGGTTCGTCAAAACACTCCGCAGGAATATCGGCAAGAGCCATTCCATCCCATGTTGACACAGTCATGTCGTTCCTCGTTATAGCTTATATGCGGCGGGTAACCAGCCGGGCGCAGGCGGCAGCGGAAAGCAGTTCCAGGGATGCTGCGCGGCCAGTTCCTGAATGTCGTCGTCGTACAGCCCTGTCCCGCCAAAATCAAACGCAGGCCAGCGCTGACAGGCATAGCAGTAGGCCAGAAAACCTTCATCCCGCTTCCGGGTCAGCCAGTCCACCCAGCTGATGGCGTAAATGTCCTGCGAGTACGCCCCCCAGGCCACAAAGAACGCAAAGCGGGTCCAGTGGGCCAGTTCGGGGTAAAGTGGACGCATGGCAGCCAGTTCGTTCAGTGTCTGCCGGTCGAGACTGAAATCCTGCTCTTCCGTGTCGGTGACAAACGTCCCCATTTCAAACTCAAACTTTTCCATTCCCGGTGTTCCTTTAATGTGGAGAAATCCCGTACGTACTCTGTGTCTGTGAACCTCAAAGTTTTAACACTGCCAGTACCAGCAGGAGAAATATCAGCATCAGCACTTTGTCCAGTGTGGATGCCTTCTGAAACATCTGAAGCACTTTATATAATTGTTGCATTGATCGGTGACCTCCTTGGTCATGTTTACATTAAGGCCCCGATCTTATTGAAAGTTACATCTGGATTTTCTGGCCGCTAAAATTTTTTCCTCAACTGGCGGACGCTCTGTAACCCCATGCGCCCTGATATCAAATGAAACAGTCACTCAGAGTAATCACACTTCCCCGCAGAATATTTTGTCGCAGGTGTCCTTTCCGCAGGATGCCATCTGCACCCGGACATTTCTGCGTTAATTGATGCCGGGATTATCACGCAGCATGACAGTCACGGACGCATTCAGAATTTTCCCGCACAGCTTAGGAATTTTCTCACAACCATAACAACGGTGATGATAACGCCTGATTTAATACCGCGTATACAACATCGCAGATGTGATAATTAGCAGGCATACAGACACGGCAGTAAATTACCGGAGCGCGGTTTTCCTGTGATCCGATTTTCTGTCTATTCACGACTTTCCGGAAGTGTACCATGGTGACGAAATAATCATACCGCTGTTTTCCGGCCCTGAGCACCGGGTCACGCGGTAGCGAAAAAACACAACATATAGAAGAAATTGCAGCTGAAGGAGTGGCACATGTTGTGTTCCAGTGCCGCAGCGCGCCGGAAGCAAGAAAGAAGATCCGTTTCTACCTTTTTTCGGATCTTATGAAGAAAATGAAGGAAGTAAGGATATGTTAAGCATATCCATATGCCGGGCATCTGCATAGGTCAGGCATACGCATATCCTTCACATCTGCATATGTTGCGACTATACATATACTTTGCATCTGCATATACTGAGCATATACATAACGACCATTCGGCCAGGAGGAATACATGAGAACCGTATCGATATTTAAAAATGGTAACAACCGCGCCATCCGTCTGCCCCGCGATCTGGATTTTGAGGGGGTCAGCGAACTGGAGATCGTCCGCGAAGGGGACAGCATCATCCTGCGTCCCGTCCGGCCGACCTGGGGCTCGTTCGCGCAGCTCGAAAAAGCCGATGCGGACTTTATGGCAGAGCGTGAGGACGTGGTCAGTGACGAAGGACGTTTTGAACTATGAAACCGACCCGGACGAAGACGTATATGCTCGACACGAATATCTGCTCCTTTATTATGCGGGAGCAGCCGGAAGTCGTACTGAAGCGCCTCGAGCAGACGGTGCTGCGTGGCCACCGTATTGTGGTCTCGGCCATCACCTACGCCGAGATGTGCTTCGGCGCCACCGGTCCGAAGGCCTCACCGCGTCACCTCCCGCTGGTTGAGGCCTTCTGCGCCAGGCTCGATGCCATTCTGCCCTGGGACCGCGCCGCGGTGGAGGCCACCACGGAGATTAAGGTGGCGCTGCGCCTCGCCGGGACGCCGATCGGCCCAAACGACACGATGATTGCCGGACATGCCATTGCCGCCGGCGCGGTGCTGGTGACGAATAATACAAGAGAGTTTGAGCGGGTGCCGGGCCTGGTACTGGAAGACTGGATCAAATAAAGAATGAGTACGCTCAGAATACTGACCGTCCGCTTTGTGCTGTGAGTTCAACGGGTCGATGCAACGCTATCCTTAATCAAGGGGGGACGTTGCCATGAAACGAAAAACTCGGATTAACTACACGCCAGAGCAGAAGGCAATTATCTGGGACAGATATAAGCAAGGTGATTCTCTACATGATATCGCCAGAATGTTCGACAGATATCATTCTTCCATTATGCCCACTATCCACCAGACAGGCGGCTACCGTCCTCCCGTGCGAAAACGGCACCGATTAGCGCTTTCGCTTGATGAAAGAGAGGAGATATCCAGAGGGCTGGTAGCAAAACTCAGTATCAGGGACATTGCCGCCAAATTATCAAGAGCGCCCTCAACGATTAGCCGCGAGGTCAGGAGGCACGGTGGTGCAAAACAATACCGTGCAGCAAAAGCCGATTCTACTGCGTGGGAAAATGCGCTGAGACCAAAACCTTGCAAGCTAATTGAAAGCCCCGCATTGTGTAAAATCATTGCAGAGAAGATGCATCAGGACTGGTCGCCGGAACAGATCGCCGGTTGGCTGAAACGCTGTTATCCGGATAATCAGGAAATGCATGTGTCACACGAAACGATTTATAAAACGCTTTTTATACAAACCCGGGGAGCATTAAAAAAAGAGCTGCAGCAATGCCTCAGAAGCGGAAGAGCAGTGCGTAGATCCAGGACGTCATCGCTTAAAGGGAAAGGATTAGGGTCAATCCCGAACACGATACCTATCAGTGAAAGGCCACCAGAGGCGGCTGACAGAGCCATTCCAGGTCACTGGGAAGGTGACTTGATTCAGGGCTCGAAAAACTCCTATATCATCACCCTCGTAGAACGTCATTCCCGTTTTGTTATGCTGGCGAAGATCAGAGACAACAAGACCATAACGGTTATATCTGCACTCATCAGACAAGCCCGGGAATTACCTGCTGAGCTTTATAAAACATTAACCTGGGATCGTGGCGCTGAAATGACCAGCCACACACGATTTACTATAGCGACAGACATTCAGATTTATTTTTGTGATCCTCAATCTCCCTGGCAACGTGGCTCAAATGAAAATACGAACAGATTGCTCAGACAATATTTTCCAAAAGGAACTGACTTATCGGTTCACAGCCAGCAAAGACTTAACAGTGTTGCCAGACAGCTCAACGAAAGGCCGAGAAAAACGCTAGACTATGAATCACCCGCAGAACGGTTTAATAAGTGTGTTGCATCCATCAGTTGAACTCACAGCCAGAAGCGGACGTTGTCGTATTTAACATCCAATGAATTAGCAGAGCTTCTTTCATGAAACCTAGCTATTGCTAATAGTGAATAATCAGTATGTTTGTCCCCCCTAAACAGTTAATGTTAATCGCCCCCCGGCGCTCCTAACCCTATGTGATATAATGGATGTTTGGATTTTTATAGAGGGTCAGGTTGTGAATTCATATATTTTGCTTGGTGGGGCCATCGTAGCTGAAGTTATCGGAACAACTCTGATGAAATACTCTGAAGGGTTTACACGTCTATGGCCATCCATAGCCGCCATTGTTTGCTACTGCGCCGCTTTCTATCTTCTCGCCCAGACGCTGTCGAACATCCCTACAGGTATTGCATACGCCATTTGGTCAGGTGCTGGCATCGTATTAATCAGCCTTGTCGGCTGGCTAGTAAGTGGACAAAAGCTTGATTTCCCGGCGATTGCGGGCATGTTCCTGATATGCGCTGGAGTTTTGGTTATTAATATTTTTTCAAAATCCTCACCTCATTAAATCTCATAAATTCATCAAGGAAATGGAGAAACGCTATGGCAGCCGTGATCGCAGCTGGACATATGTGGGTTTTGAGTTCAGGGAGGGTGGTCCGCACATCTGGTTCCCGGGAAGTCATGACAGCCCACCCCGAAAACATATTGCCATCAGCCTGAGTACGGAGACCTTTTCTGACAGGCAGCGCACTGTGTATCAACTGGCCCACGAATGTGCCCACATGCTGGCTCCGGTTGTGGGCGGCGGGGCACCGGTGATTGAAGAGGGACTGACCACCGCGTTCTCGGAAGACATGATTGAATACTGGTGTGGTAACACCGACAAACAAGCTTATACATCCACTCAGAAGTACATCGATGCAGCGGCCCGCGTCCGGGAACTGCTGGCTCTGGAGCCGGATGCGATCCCGCGGCTTCGTGCAGTCGAGCCTGCGTTTAACCAGATGACGGCGGACACCTTCACAAGGGCCGGGCTGAATGTTCCTCCGGCCCTTGTGGACGCGCTGCTGGCCAGCTTTCCGAAGGATTAATTTTCAGGGTGTGACGTGATTCAAAAAAGTGTCCGGATGACATCCTGTTCAGTCGGACACGCTGTTGGGATCACAGCACTCGCGTTGCAGCTGCCGCCAGTATTCAGCAACGTCGCAGACTACTCCCGCCGTCATAACCGCGTCTGCAAGGGCAGAATGAGCCTGGCCATTCCAGCTCAGACCCGCCTGGCTGGCAGCACTGGCCAGCGATATCGTTCCGTAACGGTTGGTGGCGCCGTAATACCGCGCTGAGAGTCGCATGGCACAGTACACATTCAGCGCATTCAGCCAGTCAGCCTGATCACTATGCGCAGCCGCCGTCTGCTTCAGAATGCGCATATCAAAATCCATATTAAATATGACCAGCGGTCGGGACCCGATGTGCTGCCGCAGCTGCGCCGCAATATCAGGCCAGGACGGCGCATCAGCAAGCTCCGCCTCACTGATGCCGTGTACGGCAGCCGCACCCGGCTCTATACTGACTGTCGGTTTCAGGCGGGAGTGGAAAATTGTGTCACCCCGGGCGTTCACCAGTCCAATTTCGAGCGCCTGGGCGGCATTACCCAGCCCGGTGGTTTCGGTATCGAGGAAAAGCGGGTCCTGACTGAGCCAGGTGTGTGCCAGCATGGCGCTCCTGCCACGCTCACTTTTCATCTTAGCCTGCAGGCCCAGACGGCTGCTGGCCAGCTGTTGTTTTTCCGTCTGCGGACGTTTCTCCCGCATCGGGATGCAGTCCGACAGTCGCCAGACGCCGTATTTTCCGCCGTAAGGGTTTTTATACATTCTGACCGGTTCCGCTCCCGGAGCGGGCTTCATCCTGAACTCATCCCTGAGTCTGCCTCTGGTGTAACATTTGTCCTCCGGCGCGGGTGCATCCGGCCGGATCTCTGAATCTTCATCGTCACGCATCCCGACCTCCGGCCTTTTTGTTCCCGGCCAGGGCTGTCATCAGGGACTGGTTCTGACGCTGCAGGGCTTCTGCTTCGCCACGCAGGGCTGCTGTTTTCTCTTTCTCGCCCGTCATCTCCAGCCGGATGTCATCACGCTGCTGTTCCAGCAGGGCACAGCGTTCTGTCAGGCTGGCAATATCCTGATCCGCCCGTTGCTGCCGTTCCATAAATGACTGCTCCTGTTGTTCCAGTCTGGATGTGAGCGTGCTGACCCGGCCACGCTCCAGCGCAAGCTCCCCGGTCAGATCATTCGCCTGTGCAACAGCCTGCTCCAGACGTTGTTGCAGGGATGTGCGGGTCGACTGATGCTGCTGACGCTCGGTGTCCAGCGCCTTCTCCTGAACGTCCAGCCGTGACAGTAAGGTACTGACCTTGTCGCGTTCAGACTTCAGTTCTTCGGTACGCGCAAGAACCTGTGCAGAGGCCTGTTCCAGGCGGTTCTGCAGATCCTCCCGCGTGGATTTGTGCTGCGCCTGTTCCGCATTAAGCGCATTCTGCAGGGCGGTTTTCTGCTCCTGATGACGCTCCTCGCGCTGACGGGCATTCTCTTCAGCGGCTGCAAGACGCTCTTTCAGCTGGGCCATCTCCACGTCCTGCTGCTGACGCTGTGTGCGCTCTGAATCGAGAGCCTGCGTCAGCCGGTCATAGCCGTCCTGCAGCTCATCCAGTCTTTCTTCCAGGTCGTCGACCGTCTGCGCGGCATCGGCCAGCTCCCGTTCTGCCTGGGAAGTCTGTTCGCCGGCGGCGCGCGTGACTTCCGCAACACGACGTTCTGCAGCCCGGACGGCCTTGTCATTCAGCTCGGTGGCCAGCTGGCTGATGCGTTCGGCCAGGGCGGCTGATACGGCCTTCACCTCTTCAGCCACTTCCACGGGCAGCTCGGCGACCGGCTCTGACACGACCGTGCTCTGTGACGCCAGATGCTCGTCCCATATCTGGCGCAGACGCCCCGGATTGCCCCCACCTATGCGGCTACGTAGCGCAAACCCGGTGATATTCCGGCCTTCGGCCTGCAGGGCAAGTCCTGCCTCAATAATCTGTTCTGGTTCATATGTCGCCGGTCGCATCTCTCGCTCTCCGCAAAATGGGTGTGTTCATATTATACACTAACAAACTAACTAATAAACTAACAAACAAATAAATTAATTATGTGACACCGTCACATTAAGGGGGGCATATTCACCTGTCAGTGGGGAAAAAGCGTGTACGATGATTGCTCGCGCACAGCCGCTTCGCGTACCAGATGGTGAGGATGAGGACATTTAACCGACGAGATGAGGAGTGAAATACGCAGGATATGATTTAATTAACAACTACCAGATAACATATATGATATGATTTTTTATATAAATGATAAAATCAAATGGTATTTGAAATGGATGATAAAAAAGTATTTTCAATCAGCTATCAGAAGATAACTGACGTAACCGAACAGTACATTCGCGAATGTATCCGGAATTCCTGCAATGCCGGCAGCAGGGAGGAAGCGATAGCGGAAACTGACTGGGCCAGGGCCAGCCTCGATCACTGGTATCTGCTGGCAAAGGCATGTGGTGCCCCCGAAATGACCGTCGCCGCTGATCGCCAGCGCCTGACAGACCTTATCTGGTGTTACCCTTCAGAAGAAGACCAATGATGACAGCCAGAAATACTCGTCGGCCATCGCCACTACAACGGCGGGTCCTCATTGTGCTGGCCGCCCTCGATGCGAAACATCCGGGACCGGTTCCCACGCGAAATATTGAGCGTGTGCTGGAGATGAGCGGAGAAGCACCAGTCTATGGGCCAAACCTGCGTGCCTCCTGCCGTCGCATGGAAGCTGCTGGCTGGCTGCGCACGTTGCGTGCACCGAATCTGCAGCTGGCCGTTGAGCTGACATCTGCCGGCCGCGAGGTGGCCACTCCGCTACTGGTTGCCGAGCAGGAACGCAAACAGGCCGAACAGCGATCGGCTGCGGTGATGGTCCTGCCCCTGGTCCGGAAAGCGTCGTCAGTTGACATGAACACCCGGGAGGGTGACCTTCTGGTGCAGCTGGACAACGTCTGGTATATATCGTGCCGGGGGGATTACGTCATCCGTCTCGACGGTACCACCTGCCTGCAGTTGTGGAACTCGGCTGGACACCTGACCCGACTGTCAGGCGATCCCCTGCAGGTGGCCACCTGGCTACAGGCCTGTCACGACGCAGGGATCGACATCCGGATGCAAATTAATGAGAGCACCGCACCAGACGAAGGTATGACTGCCGGTGCTGCACCAGTCGATCAGACAGACGCCTGGTACTGTCAGCTGGAGACGTCACTGCTGGCAATGGGGATTTCCGGGCTGACATACAATATACACAAATCGGTTGTGATGCCTGGCGAAACAACAGGCTGTTTGCCCCCACCGGCGCGGCTGCTGCACGAGCTACGGGAAAGCCCGGAGGCGTTTCCACTCTCAGCGTCCTCATATGAAGATGATACCTCTACCGCGCTGGCTGACCTGCTGTCACGTTCGGGATTCACCGCCGCTCAGACGAGAGAGTTGCAGCTGCACCGCATACGCTGGCCATTAATGGACGAGGAAGAGTTCGAACGCAGGTTAAACAGCTCACAGGACAACCGGGAGGAATGATTATGCCTTACTACAATGGACGCTGGCATCTCTATGACGAAAGGGAACGCCGGGAATACGGTGAACGGAAACGACAGGAACGAAGCCAGCACTGGCATGCTCGCTGGATCAGTAAACAGGGGCTGAAAAACAGACTCTGGACAGATAAGGCAATTGGCTCGTTCCTGAGTAAGCCTGAAAAAGCTGGCAAGATTATGGCGTGGCCGCGAACTGAAGTTCTGACGACAGAGAAAACCCCGGAGTTTATGGCATGGATGGAAAAACGACGGGAATGGCTGGATGTGCGCTGCCGGCTTCCGGATATAGCCTACGCCACTTACGGGCTGGTAGTCATCGGCTGGGACATGGCCTCCCCTGACAAGCCAGTACGTTTTCAGGACTGGTCTGGAATGAAGACCGGCAGGATCTGGTTGAGTTACCCCATAAGTGGGTTGATTCCCCTTTCACGGGAGCGGAATTTGATGGCTGGAGTCCTGATGAAGTGGCCTGCGCTATTTGTGAATGGTTTATCAGCAGAAAACCGGGCTGAACTGTTAACAGGTGTCCGTGGCTTCTTAGTGTAGTGTTCTTTTATCAGTTTTCCGTCGTATGCTGATGCAGCAGCGAGAGGGGAACCCATCCGCTTTGCCCGTCCGAAAGACGTTCACACCACATCCACCCATTCAGTGATTTCAGGCCAACCAGCTCATCACCTTTCTTTACCTCCAGTTCCCGGGCGGTGTAATCCTCCAGTGCAAGGCCCCGGTAAGTTCCCTCATCTCTGGCGAGAATCTGTCCAGGAACCCAGCCACCGGTATGGCCAGGTATGGTGCAGTAGAACCAGTTTTCCCACTCTTTCACCCCCTCATACTTCTCGTGAATAATTAGACTGGTACCACGGGTAAAAGATATAGGGTCAGGATATTCGCTGAGATGAGAGTCTCTGGCAGTAAACCGCAATGGTGCTGTCATGTATACCTTCTGTTCACAAGTGAGTCTGATGATATAAAAATGCCTCGCGGCTCGGAACACGAGGCATTTAGTTATGGAAGGCATCAATCATGATAATCGTTCACTTCTATTGATAATATTCTTCTCCTTCTGGTCTGATGTCGAACTTATCCTTCTCTTTACGGAAGGTTTTACATACACAGAGATATCAACAGTGTGTTTTTCAGTGCTTCCTGCAATATCCTGTTCAAAGGATATTTTATTGTTGTACAGAGTTTTTGTTAGAAAGACGTGTAAACGTGTTTGTTAACTACTGAATCCTGTTTTCCCTTGCTCATTCAAGAAATAAGACCTTTTGTATAAAGGTAAATAACCCAGCTACTATAAAAATAACGTTTCACTTATTATTTTCTATGATAAACATCACAGTTTTATAAAGTCACCAAACCATACTTGCATATTCAGACACTGAACATAAGCAATACTTATTAATTAAAGACCACGTTCAAAATACAAAGCTAACACAGACACATAACATCCGTTTATTATCTGCTTGTTTATTGCCAAAAAATCATAAATACTCGATAAATACATAGCAATTAAAATATAAATAACGAATATTCAGATTAACTGAATGATTACCATTGCTAAAGTCACACTAACGAATTCGCATCACAACAGAGAGTCTGTTAAGGATGGTCAATATTCTTACTCCGTTACTGTGATACCTAAATACGCCATTAGGTAGGATGCCTGCTCGTAATCAATTTTAACACCCTCCAGATTGGTGCGACGGATATCAAGCTCACCCGTGACAGCTCTTCTGAGGTCACAGTTCGTGACATCAGCAGCACGCCAGCTGAAGCCCGAAAAATCCCCTCCGGAAAGATCTGACCCACTGAAATTAGCACCTGTGACAACCGTCTCGTTCCAGAGATTTTCACAAAGTTCACACTCCTCCAGTATAACACCTGAAAAATCAGCGTAGCTCAGGTTACTTAGAGTCTGGGACTAATTTTTTTCATAAACCTTGCCAGGCGGAAATTACATCCCATCGCGCGGCATTCCCTGATTTCAATACCGAACAGATCTGCATTCTTAAATATACTCATTGTCAGATCACAGTTCACAAAGCAGGCCTCCTTGAGGGTGGCTCCACTAAAGTCACATCCTACCTGTTTATCCGGGTGCCAGAAATGGCAATTAACAAATTGCGTTTCTGTCAGGTCAGTTTCTGAGAAATCACAAGCGTAAAATTTTGCCCCTGAAATTTTCTTACCCGTAAACTGATCAAGCGTAAATTTTTGTTCAGCATAAACCGGTATATTCATTAGACCTCCTGTCATATAAGGTGACATGATGATAATTATGAAGTCTTGCTGGAATTTATAAGTTATCTAATGTCAAAAGAAATGCGTCAGGAATAGTTAATATTATCACTTACTCATGAAATTGAGTCGGATATAATATCCAGATAAAAGGCCAAGTTACGGTTGTCGATACGACTTCTTTACCTGAAGATGCCATTACCCGCCCTCAGTTCTATGACCCTGATACTGTCACTTTCCAGTGACAACCTGGCCGTTTTGCTGCTATTGAGGCCTACAGTAACGTTCACTGAAATGATGACCAGCGTTTAAAGCGTGGAAATGATATGGAGTTAGTGCTCGCCGCAGCCTCACGTCCCGAGCATAGCGAGTTAGTGAGCGAGGAAGCGCAATGGCTTAACACTGTCATGTCACACGGTACGCTCCAAGGGTTCAGAGGGCGACCTTACGAAGTTATTACCGTTATCCACAGGCCAGATCTAATTATTTGGATCTAATGAGGATCTTATAGAGGATCTAAATATGGAACTGAACGGATCTAAACGGATCTAGCTACTGTTTTTACCTTTTAAATCAATCGATTATAAGAAAAAAAGTTCCTGCTATCATGTAAGAAGTTCTTTCTAACATGCAAAAGGTTCCTGCCGTTATGCAAAAAGTTCTCACTCATATGCGAAAGGTGCTTGCTATCATGCACTAAGGTTCCTACTATCATGCAGTGAAAGTTCCTGCTTGCATGCTTTTCTCTCTGGAAGAGTGCACAACTTACTGGATGTGGATAAATTAAAAATGTCTAATTATGACAGCGACTTAAATCTGCATATTGAGAAAATTAATCAGTCTTCTGGAGATATTGAGCACATCATATCCTCCTCTACAAAGAGTATTCAGCCTCTGTCTCTTCTCCGGTTGAGTGTGTTTACTCCTGTACAGGCCGTTGAAAAGGGAAAAGTGCAAGGAAGTGATCCACGGACACCTATCGATGCTATCAACGACTTTAGACAGTTAGAGATCGTCGAGCGGGAAGGTTACACCTCTGCCGTTATTACTGGTCCTAAGCTGGACCTTGATACGGACTTTAAAGTCTGGGTTGGTGTCGTTTCGGCTTTCACTCACTATCCTTCTGTTAATGGCGTGATAACTATGAGTTTTGCAGAACTGGCAAGGTTCTGTGATATAGACTCGCGTCAGGTAAATAAACGGTTGAAGGAACGTCTTTCTCGTTCTATCTCAAAGCTAAGTTCAACGTCTATCCGGTTTACCAAACAAACCCCTGAAGGTGATGCGATCGCAACGACTCACCTGATAGGTTCGTCTATTGCGGACCCTGAAACAAATACAGTAAAGCTGGCTTTTGATAATCTGCTCTCTGACTTCTATAAGCTTGATATCAAAAGGATTTTGAAGTTAAAGGTACTTAACAGCTTAAAACGTAATGAAGTTGCAAAAGCGATTTACACTTTCCTCGAAGGATTGCCGAACAAACCCGGGGAGATACAAATCGTTTCTGCCTCAAGATTAATGGTACGTCTTGACCTCAAATCAGAGCAGAAAAAGCAGATTTTCATAATACGTAAAGCTCTTAAAACACTGACAGAGATAGGTTATTTGACCTACGAAGAGAAATTTAAGCGTGTTAATGGTAAAAGAGAATTCTATTTTCACATCCTTAAGCGCGACCCGGATCTCGGTGAACCAGTCAGAAGGTCGCTGCCATCTGAATGAAAAGTTCCTGCTAACATGCACTGTGACATGTTAGCAGGAACCTTTTAGCTGCATAGAGAACGCTATCATATTCATTGACTGCTGCTACCCCATCTTCCACGCTCTCTGGATCGCCAAAGGCATGAAAAAAAGTGCTTTCACAGCCTTAATTTTACCCACTCACATACCAGCAGGAACTTTTATCAGGTCGTTTTTGATGAGAACTGCATTACAGTAAGAACTTTTTTATAGAGCATCACAGCAGGAACTTTTGTTCCCATGTGGATTGACGCTGTTAGTTGTCGGTGAATTACCTGGCTGCTTTGACAGATTTTTCAATTCAGAAGCAAAATCTGCGAAACCAGCCGTGACAGAACGGAGGCTACTGCATCAGGTTTTGCCAGACCACGCTCAAGCCATATCACCTGCAGATGGACAGCTCATCCGTTATGCATATTGCCCGGCAGAGTTGACTGCTCCCCGCCCGATTGGGCGAGGTCTCCAGGGGGCATTCTGATGAATTGCCAAACGGACAATTGAAGCAATTTCCTTCAAGACAAGTCTTGTCTGCATCTTTCTTATTGGTTTTCTTTGTCAGTTTCGAGACTCAGTTACAGGTCACGTTTGCTTCAGGATGGTGTTAATGTAATTGGAGGCTGGTTGATATCAAGGAAGGAGTTCCGTGGTTAAAAGTATCCACCATATTGTGCAACATCGAACAGGTATCTCCGGTGTTGACGCCATGTCGATGCTGACAGAGCACTCATTTCCCCGTCACTCACACGATCAGTTTGGGATCGGCATAATGACGATGGGTGCACAGCGCTCATGGAGTAGTCTTGGAAAAGTCGAATCCCACACTGGCGATATTATTATGGTCAATCCCGGTGAAATGCACGATGGAGCCCCGATTGACGGTGTTCGTGGGTGGCACATCGTCTATCTCGATCCTGGAGTGGTCAGACGTGAGGTCGCAAATGACATCTTTACCAGCGATCTGGAGATCCGACCGGTTGCGCAGGATCCGTTGCTTGCTGGAGAAATACTAAGATTCTTTCGGGAACTGAGTGATCCAGCGCCTGACCACTTTGCCAGAGAAGAAGCCCTTCTTTGTTTCCTGATGCGCGTTATGCAAAGACATACAATGGGTGGACCCCGAAACGCTAATAAGACGCCAGGTACTTTACTGGCAGTGCAACGTTTGGAGGATGAGCCAGAAAAACCGGTCTCACTCGCGTCACTTGCTGACTTATGTGGCCTGAGTCGGTTTCAACTTTTACGCAGTTTCTCCAGGGAAATGGGAGTGACTCCACATGCTTATCTGATTCAGCTGCGTGTAAGCAAAGCTCGCCGACTACTGGCTACAGGAAAAAGTCCTGTAGAGGTCGCTTTGCTTACAGGCTTCGCCGATCAGAGTCATTTAACACGGGCGTTTGTTCGGCAGTTTGGTGTGACGCCGGGCCGTTATCAGGCAGCTATCTTATAGATGGTGTGTGCAATATTCTTCAAGACGACAGGAAAGGCAGGAATAGATACTGGCATTAACTCACTCACACAAAAGAGGGCGTGTAATGCAGTTTTCCTACGATCACTCAGTAAGGGACAAATTTCCAGAGCTGAAGACAGCTATCATCACAGTTGACGGTGTATCAAACACAGGTAACGTATCGGCATGGATAGCCCACTTTCAGGATATTGCCGCTACAAGACTCGCGGGCACTACTGAAGGTACTTTCCCTGAAATCCAGGCCTGGAGAAAAGCATTCACTCGCATGGGTCACAAGCCGACTCAATACCGCTGTGCATCGGAAGCTTTACTTCGCCGCTTTCGGTCTGAGGGCACACTTCCTTCCATTCATCCTCTTGTCGACCTTTGTAATTCGGTATCGATCGCTTTTGCTATCCCGATTGCAATCTTCGATATTTCGAAGATTGAAGGATGTCTGACGGTCAGACATGCAGATGGCAACGAACTCTACGAATCCTTTAATGGTGCAATTGAGTCCCCGGAAAAAGGGGAAGTTATTTTTGCCGATATCTCGGCAAGGGCGCACGCACGTCGCTGGGTCAACCGGCAAAGTGGTTACTCTGCCGTGAGGGAAGGAACACAGAGCGTCACGATTATTGCCGAGGCGATGCATGATGAGGCCAGTGCCGATATCGACCGGCTGAGCATTGCTCTCCGACGAACTATAGCAGAGAGCTGGCCCGGGGCATTGATTTCGGAGGGAGAGGTACAGTGAACATCGACTTTCTGTTAACTTCACTGATTGTGGTAGCCTCTCCAGGTACAGGCGTGCTCTACACAGTTGCCAGTGGGCTCTCGCGTGGCGTCCGGACTGGTGTGGTCGCAGCATTCGGTTGCACGCTCGGTATTATTCCGCATATCTTGGCCGCAGTGCTGGGGCTTGCCGCTGTCTTCACCACGAGTCCAGTGGCGTTCGACATAGTAAAATATGCAGGTGTCGCCTACCTCATCTATATGGCCATTATGACGCTCAGGGAAAAAGGCCCGCTTCAGATTGATGATAAATCAGAGACCAGGTCCACTGTGAAAATAATCATTTCAGCCATCTTTCTAAATTTGCTGAATCCGAAGCTTCCTATATTTTTTCTCGCATTTCTTCCGCAATTCGTGGAATTGAATGATCCGAATCCGGTTTCGCATATGTTCAATCTGAGCGCCATTTTCATGTTGATTACGTTTATAGTGTTTGTATTGTACGGCACATTTGCTGCATTCATGCGCTCCCATATCCTGTCGACACCGAGAATTCTCAGGCTGATGCGGATCACTTTTGCGGGGGGATTCATTGGTCTTGCTATAAAACTTGCAGTAAGTCACCAATAGGAACAGAAACATGGGTAGCATACACGAGATCGATTTTTGTTAAGGAAGAATGATGAGCGAAAAAACATTAAACGGACTTCCCCGATACCGGCTTTTAACCGGGCCTGACGATGCCTCATTCTGCCAGCGCGTGTCTGAAATGCTGGATAAGGGATACGAACTGTATGGGTCTCCTTCGATCTCTTGGGATCCCGAAAAAAAAAGCATCATTGCAGCACAGGCCGTCATACACAAAAAATTCTCGGTTTGACGTTCGCGCAGGGGATATCCGCATGCACACCAGCTATTGGGTCCGGCTCTGCACATTAGGTCAAATCTGAGCTAATAAAGCTTAGGGTGTCATTTTGCCCTCAGCCGGAACCGACCCCTTAGTGCCACAGCATTCCGGCCGGACAATTCCCGACGTTAAGCAGACGGTTAACCCAGTTTTGGTAAGATATTAAAGACGTTTCCAAACCAGCACAATATCACAACAATACCGAATGTAATCACCATGGTCGGAATAAAGCGTCCGCCCCAAACGGTAAAGATCTGGTCAGGGAATTTCTGTCGTGATTTAAGTGCCAGAATAGCAGGGATAATGACCGCCCAGATGGTTGCGCATAGCCCGGCACCGCCAATGCCGTAAATAAATCCATTCGGGAAAATCAGATACAGGAGCGTCGGTGGCAAGAAAGTCAGTAGAACGGTTTTAAAACGGCCTGTGTGCGAGTTATCAAATTTAAATAAATCGGCAAGGAAATCAAACAAGCCCAGAGTGACGCCAAAAAATGAACTGGCGACGGCCAGATTTGAGAATACCAGCAGGCAAAACTCAATCATGCCACTCTGATTAGTCCCCAGGAATGAACTGACCAGGGCGTCAACGTTCCCTCCGGAAGCAATGATTCCTTTGAAGTTTTCGCGAGGAATATTACCCATCGTACAGTACAACCAGAAGAGATAGATAAACAGGGCAAGAGAGGAACCCAGCACGATACTTTTTATTAATTTATCTTTTTTCTTACCATAGCAGATGATCAGACTGGGAATATTACCGTGAAAACCGAAGGAAGCCAGACATACCGGGATAGCCATAAAAATGTAAGGGAAGTAGGAATGGCTTTCTCCGCTTGCACCACTGGTCCCGCTCAAAATCGAATAGTCGACCTGAAAGAAAAATGAACCAAAGACGATAACAAACGCGAGTATTTTAATGCCGAGAAATAGTGAGGTAATTCTGCTTGCCGCCAGTGAACTAAACCATAGAACCGCAGCGACAAAAAGTGCAGTACAGACTCCGATGATTCTTGGGTTGACGTGCGAACCGGAATGCATGGATAGGGTTTCACTGATGATTGCACCATTGGCTGATATATAGGCATAAGTCAATATATACAGAACAAAAGCGACGGTAATCCCACTGAAAATATTCCATTTATTGCCAATTAAATCTTTGGTGATGGTGTTAAAACTTGAACCTACGGGGTAGTTTAAATTGGCTTCCAGTAACAATAATCCTGAGTGCAACATGGAAAACCAGGATATTATTAATATAAATGCTCCCCAAAAAAACCAGGCGCCGGCGAGATCAACGGGTAATGCAAACATCCCCCCACCGATCACGGTTCCAGCAATAACCATAATGCCCCAAAAGGATGAATGCTTGGTATTGGAATTTTCTTCCATTTTAGCCTCTTATCTGGAGTTGTATATCATCATTATTCTGTTTTTATATTAAGGTAAGAGTGATGAATGGCTATATGTTATAGCCATTCATCATGGATGATAAATTATCAGATTTCTTTAAGGCGAGCGGTAAAGTGGCGTAACACTTTAGGCTCATAAGTGAAAGTTAGTCCCTTGATGTTGCTGGCATTTTCTTTCACATGGCTGAAGGCTTCAATAATAAAATCCATATGCGTCTGGGTATAGGTTGCTCGTGGAATAGTTAAACGGAGCAGTTCCGCCGGGCAAGGTAATTGCGCGCCGGTTTTAGGATCTCTGCCCAGTAAGAATGAACCAATTTCCACCGCCCGAATACCTGCAACTTTGTATAACTCACACGCCAGTGCCTGCGCCGGGAACTGCTCTGCCGGAATGTGAGGCAGTAACTTTCCTGCATCAACAAAAGCAGCATGTCCCCCAGCCTGTTGGCAGGTTACGCCAATGGCTTCAAGACCATCAACCAGATACTCGATCTGGGCAATACGATAGGCCAGCCAGTCCTGATTCATGCCATCTTTAAGACCTACTGCAAGGCGTTCCATGGCTCCGCCTTCCAGACCGCCGTAGGTTGGGAAACCTTCCTGGAGCACACAGAGTGTTCTGCACTCGGTATAAACATCCAAGTAGCTGTCATCCTTGATGCACAGCAATCCGCCCATTGGCACCATGGCGTCCTTTTTCGCTGACATTGCCAGCATATCGGCATACTTATACGACTCACGAGTGATCTCTTCGATACTCCAGTCCTGATAACCTGGTTCCCTTTGCTGGATAAAATAAGCGTTTTCAGCAAAGCGAGCGGAATCCATGACGACGGGAATATCGTATTTTTTCGCAATCTGATACATGGCTTTCAGGTTTGCCAGGGAAACAGGTTGACCGCCAGCAGAGTTGCAGGTGATGGTGGCTACAATATAAGGGATGTTATTGGCGCCAACTTCCTGAATACCTTCTTCCAGCTTATCAAGATCAAAATCACCTTTAAAATCGTGACGTACAGATGTGTCAAAGGCTTCTTTAATATAAACATTTCGAACCGTACATCCGTTTATCTGACTGTGTCCCTGAGTTGTATCGAAGAAATAGTTGGAGAACACCACCATTTTAGCTCTGTCGAGACCTTTTTCCTGCTCACGCTTGCGGATTAAAACCGGAATATAAATTTGCTCGGCTCCGCGTCCCTGGTGAGTCGGAATAGTATACTGGTAGCCAAAAATATTTTTTACCGCATCGGCAAGTGCATAATAGCTGCGGCTTCCACTATACGCCTCATCTCCTCGTAACATCGCTGCCTGCATATTCTGGGTGACTGCTCCCGTTCCGCTATCCGTCAGTAAATCGATGAAAACATCTTCGCTGTCGAGCAGGAACGGGTTCATCCCGGATTTAATGATAGCTTCTTCACGATGTTTTCGTGTTGTACGTTTTACGGGTTCAATAACACGAATACGGAATGGTTCTGGTAAATGTTTGAAGTTATTCATGGTATAATCCTGTATAAAATTTGTATATCACTCTGGCAATAATTCACTGGTTGTGAATTATTGATGTCATCCAGATGAGACTGTGTTTAACTAAGGCGCACGGGTGCTATATATATATCCGGGCGTTACTTGTCTCATGGAAATAATAAAGACGCATGAGCAAATAGACCGTAAATATACAGTGGATGGCCTGAATTATACAAAGAGTGCAAAACAAACAGTTTTATCTGTTTATGTGCATTAGAGAGTGAGAGGTTTAAGGACGATGGTTAACGATAATGGTATCAATGTTGAACCATTTTGAGGTCATATATGTATTAAATAATTTAATCATAATATATCAACCTTTATTAAATATGGTAACATCATTCAGGTCTGTGCTTTTTTTGTCCATTATTTTTTAAATTTATTGTGATTACTATCACGATAAATTTTATATGAGATAATCAGTCCGTAGCCTGCCTGCTATTGGTTAACCGTACAATAGTTTCCGATCTCAATACTGACCCCATGAATGTTGTCAGGAGGCATGGAGGTCCCAGCACGGGGGGAACAGAATACTGACGGTGAGTGGCGGCGGGACCTGGCGTAGCCGGAAACGCAACTTCAATATCCGGATTAAGAATGCCGAGCAGCGCGCAGGCATTCCGGGAATGCGCCAAAGGCGCATAGAGGCGCCCTCAGAAGCTGACCGGAGCACGGTTGTTAATGGCGCCGTAGCCCGGCGCAGCCGGTTACGTTGTTGACAGGTTCCACCAATCCATCCCTTCGCCCTGCTAAGCCATAACCCGCTTATAGCCATGATGTGGTTTCATTAAGCCCTTTTAACTCCGGTGAGCGGGCTGTACGGCGTTTACGACGTACAGGGCGTGATTTCCGGAGCCGTGGTGCCGGCGTAGCCGGTGCCCGGGGGCTGTACAGAGGAACCTGACGCAACGTTACTGGCAGCCACTCAAATGTTTAGTTACATCATCCAGCATTAAAAGCGATGTTGTTCCCGGCCTTCGGCCGGGGCGGCGGCGCTTTTCAGTGGTGGGGAGGGGCTGGATGGTTGGGTGAGCACTGATTTTTGGCTAAATATTTTGGATGTTGTAACTAGTTTTGCTGCTTTTTTGCCCGCCACGAAGGGGTGGGAGCTACCTCTGGTTTTTCCGAACCGGCGCGGACGTGAGTCCGCTGCAAGGGAGGGCATTATTAAAAATATTCACAGTGTTAAAGAAGACAAAGGATCTCCCTGGATGTTTGTTTTCAGGGGATGAATACAGGGGTTAAGACTGTATTCCGGATTTGCTGATATCTGTTTGTGAAAATTCTACGTTATCTGTTTGCGGAAATATGTGGATAACGATATACCTTCATCGGGACCGCCTGTCCTGCGACCGTCATGGTGAGAGAAAAACCGGGGATTAGGACTAAACAACAGAAGCAGGGATAAAAAAAGGCATGCGCAGCCAACACCAGAAACCCCGCAGGGCTGATGCTTGGTAGTTACAGGTACTGGTTTCGGCTAGTGTGGTGGTGGTGTGGCCAGTGACAATTCCAGCTGGTACAGGTTCTGAATGGCCATCTGTTCAAGGCGCTCCGGCGAACACCAGTAAGCCTCATCCGGAGGAAGGGTTTTCATAATGTGACGCGACATTTCATAAATCTGGCGGTCCCGGGGGAGTTTGGCCAGACGGTTGGCGCGTTTACGTGCTGCCCCTTTCTCCCTGCGGTATTTCAGAGCTTCCTGGCTACGCTGCAGATACCAGCGTTTTCTGGCCGCATGGACAGATATATCTTCATTCTCACCCAGCATGCCTTCTTCAATAAGACGCCGACGTTCCTCGCTCTCACGCAGCCGCTTAATCTGCTGTGCCTGCAGTTTCATGAGGTCGACGCCCAGTATCTGCCAGCCAGTGGTAGTTATCCACACGTATTTAGGCAGCCGTTTACGGGATTCCCGGTCCCAGGTTGTTTCTTCAGAAACGCCCAGAGTGCCAAATCGAACCTGTTCAGCGATGAGATTAGAAATGCGGGAGACGGTGACTTCAGTGTCCGGTATGACATTCCCTTTTGCATCCTTTGGACTGAGTTCTCTGGCCAGTCTGGACACACACATCCCCACGGTATGTTTGCCCGCGTCACAGAAACTGACCAGCACCGGCCACAGTGCATCGAGCAGGCGTTGTTTCTCCGGCCGGAAGGCATACTTACGCCCGGCCCGCTGCCGTTCGCGGACATAAAAGGGATGCAGGGACATATGCATACGCAGACTATACCGTCCTGTGACAGGGTCTTTTTTCACCAGACGGTTATAGGCATGACCAAGCTGGCCCCCGAGCGCCTTATAATGCGCAGGACGAAACCAGGATGGATTTTCACATTTGGGTTTGGTGGAGTGCTCTCCGCGCCGGCGACGTGTACTTTTCTTCTCTGGTGTAACCAGAAAAGAAGACGTATCCCCTTGATCGACACTTTGCCAGAAACGAATCTGGTCTTCGGCCGTCAACTGACTCCAGTGTTGAGGATTATTATTGCTATCCACACCCGCCGACACTTATGGCGGTCTTGGGGTATTGTTTTATGAAATGCATGCGTTATAATCTCTCACAGGCCAGCGCCTGCTTTGTGACCCCCTGATATCTGAACAGCCCGCCAAAGTTGACCAGATTTCAGGGGGTTTTTGCATTCAGGCCCCGTTGTTCCGGTGCCTCATCCCTTGAGCATTTCTGGATATGCTCTATCCTTCACGATAGCCCGGCCGATAGCCGATCTCCGTATTTGTCCGTTTTTGCGCTTAATAATCAACTAACACCGAAAATTGAGCGCAAGGTGCGTAAATCTTACCGTTTTTTTCCGGGCTTGCAACTAAAGGATCTTCAGATCCCGGTATGGATCGCCGATTGATTTATCTATATCATGCATGGACCTGCATGCAAGTCATCTTCACTCCCCAGGTCTTCCCTCATCCTTTTTCGACAAAACCACATAATTACACAGGTGAATATTAACAATTAATATTTATCGAATTACAACAATCACTTACATATACCACCCAGCGCAATATGTGACCGAAATCAAAATTTTGATACTTAGCCTGCGCAGAATATTTAACCGATATCGGGCTAACTTTCGATCGAAAAGATCACGAATACATAATTTTCTGGTCGAACGATCTGATAAGCAGATCTACAGCAGCATACTATGCTATAAAACACACTCATTAATAATATTTAAGATCGACAATTCCTATTTTCTTAGATCTTCCGATCGTTTTTAATATATTTAGCAGTCAAAAACACTTTATAAATAAGAATACTCCGCCTTGTTCTTTTTTGTGTGTTTGAGCCTGCCAAGACAAGAAAGTGTTGAGTGATGACGCTGTCAGAACTGCAGCTAACGCGTTTAAGTGTGCATCCATAAGCCTGCTTCAGCGTTATCGTTTAGTACTTTCGCCTCCTGAATGACAGAATGATTCCTGCGGGGATCGGTTCGTGCGGAGCCTTCATGAATATTGAGCAACTTGAACAATATCAGTGGTTTTTAGCCCGATATATCACGGGGGGCCGCAACAGAGAACTTCTGTTTAGCTGGCTGTCGGAGCAACACATCGTACCGTGGACACCGTTGAAGATATCGCATTTTCGTCGTAGCGATAAAAGGGATTGTTATCGTAAACGGATAACCCCTGTATTCCCCGGGTACTTTTTTCTTAAAGCAAATTTTGAAGTCCACAGTATCGCCACCATTCGTTGCCACAGTGCGTTTTGTGACTTTGTCCATTTCGGAGGCACTATCCGCCCGGTAAGGCCGAGGATTGTAGAAGCGCTGATGAGGACCTGGTCAGACCCCACGCTTAACAGTGAAGCACAGACTGAACTGGAGGCTGCATCGCATATGTGGCTTACCCAAAAGCAATACGATTATCTGCTCGACCTGGATATGACGACTGAGCCTGTGTCACGTATAGCCATGCTGTATGACCTGGCCTTTAACACCACGGATACCCTTTTTTCTGATTTTCCATCACCAGAGAACTCTGGAGCCATGTAGCAGGTTCCTTTTGCCCCCTTGTGCAGGGGCATTTTTTTCGTTTCCGGACTGATGCCTGACCGGCACCCTTCATGAACAGCCCTGTTCTTCTGCCGCGTACTGTCACTCTCCTTCCCTGTCCCTGACAGCGGGTAAACAGGCATCAGTCCGGAACCGTTTCCTCTGTAAATCTGGTATCGCTTATGCCTCAACAAGAAAACCCTGTTTCGCATCTGCTGTGGTGCATGTTACTGGCCCTGCGTTGCGCCGATAATGACACACCTTTCACGACCGAATCTGCACGAAGAAAATTTCTGGCACAGTGGCTGACGGGGGCACGTAAGGTACCGGTCTTCTCAGGTCTGGCCCGCGAATTCACCGCCCTGCGCGAACTGCTTGGCAAAGATAAAACGCAACCGATCGACGGAATTTTGACAGCCCTCTGGCAACAGTCGGTCCTGAGCGAGAAGTGTGATTTCATCCGGCTTAGGGACGCCAAAAACGCACTGCATGGCAACCGCTGGCGCTGTTGTCTGTGTCGTTTCCCTGAACAAACTGTTTCGGAAACTTTCACCAGGCTGAGAACCCGGCACAATCACTATCTTCAGCTGACGCGAACAGAAGATACATTTTTGTCGACCGGCCAGATGAATGCCCCGCTGACATTCCAGCTCGTTCTGAACAAACCGTCCCACCAGTTCGAAGAGATTTTTCATCTGCATGGCTTTTCAGTAAAACCAGGCGCTGAAATCCAGACAGGGCACGCCACGCTGAGAACGGTATATATCGGCATGCCATCGCTGTCCGAAAACGTCTGGGGCGCAACCCCGGATGACCTGTGGACACCACAGTATCACTGATAAACACCTCCCCGTACTAAACCCCCGTCTTAACGCACGTTTCACCCTGATGGAGAACGCCATGCCGGATATTTGTGATCATGCCAATGAAGAAATGGAGTTTTTAAACCAGATTCAACTCTCGCGTATTTCCTCTGCCACACATCAGCCTTCAGCGACACATTGCTGCGACTGTAGGGCCCCCATTCCTGAGCCTCGCCGTGAGGCAGTACCGGGCGTCAGGCGATGTGTGGATTGTCAGGATCTCCTGGAACATTTCATCCCACTAACATAAGGAATCTAAAAATGCAGCGTAGCTTCTCGCTAAAAAGACAACATGCACAGACTCTGGAATACCAGGCAATTCGTTCCACAAACGACTGTAACACCCCGGTCAGTGCCCGCCAGGTACTGAGCGCCCTGGTGGAGTTATTGCCCTCGATCGACAAGACACAGCTCAATAACACCATCACAAGATTAAATCAGAGGAAAAGCTCATGATCCCCCTCTGGTCTGGCCGCCTCCCCCCTTCACTCTGACCTGCGTGATTACGTTTTGAAAAAAATCACCACATGGAGCCCCCATGAAACAACACACTGTACCCGCTTTAGGGCTGTTGCTCAGTGGCTGCGCGGTGCAGGGTAATCCCCAGCCGGATGTGCCTGCCGATAATGTTGTCGACCAGATGATAGCGGTCAATACACAGAAGGTCAGTTTCGTACAGCAGCAACTGATGGCAGCACTGACGCCCGTTTTACCCGCCCCTCCCCGGCCATCAGGCACATCTTCTTCGCCACCCTCTAAAAATGTGCCGCCGCAGGTGCCACCCCGGGCGATAACTTCAGCACCTCGCGTGACCACATCATCTCGCTGGCCTGCGTTGACCATTACAGGCCAGCGCCCGGCCATACCGGCACTGGCTCAGACCGGTACGGCACCGACACTGCGTCAGGCACTGGCAAAGATAGTGCCTCCCGGCTGGACCATCCACTACGACATGGGCCTGAAGCCGGAGGTCAGGCGTCCTCTGACCTGGCAGGGGAACGATCAGTGGCCCTATGTGCTTAACCGGCTGCTGGCGCAGGAAAAAATGCGCGCCGACATTAACTGGACGACGCAAAAAGTTTCCGTATCCGCGGCCAGCCAGGCAGACGGGCCTGCTGTCTCCCCTCCGGTCGTGAAAGCCACACCAGGTAAAAACACGGGTAAAAATCCCTTTACCGGGAGCAGAGTAAAAACCAGCACCGTTCCTGTGGCAAGTCAAGTCAGTGTGGTTAAAACGCCGGTAGTCAGACCCCTTATCTGGCAGGCCAGCGTGGGGTCCACCCTCAAGGACACGCTACTGGAGTGGACGACCCGGGAGAAGTGTCCGGCAGGCGGCACCTGGAAGCTGGCATGGAATACCACCGTGAATTACCGCATTGATGCCCCACTGGCGTTCAGTGGTTCATTCCGCAGTGCGATCAACGACCTGTTTATTCTGTACGGCACTGCATCCACCCCGCTTTACGCCGCGACACAGTCAGCACAGTGTGTACTGCTGGTAGATGATAAGGAGCCGCGCTGATGCCCCTGATATTTTATCTGCTGGGGATATTTGCGGTGGTGATTTATGGCGGTCAGCCGACGCCGTCAGGTCTGGCAAGAACAGAGCAGAATATCCAGAACCAGCTGCCCCAGCAGGCCCGACAGACGCTTGCCTACGTCACAGCCATCAATGACTGGCGGTATGACCACCCCCTGCAGAACGGCACCATCACAGCCAGCCAGCTGGGTATCCCGTTTTCCGGTCATCTAAAGAATCAGGTTGTCAGCAACCGCCTGTGGGTATGGCAACCGGCAAAACCGGGTCTGTTCAGCGCCCTGCTTGCTGAGAGCGGGCACTCCGCCCTGACGGGTCAGGTCCGGGGCCGCCGTCTGTTTGATGCCACCAACACCGATATGCAGGTCACCGTGCCCGACGCCGTTCCGGACGGCAGCCTGGTCTGCCTCAATTAAACAAGAGAACCCCAATAATGAAAAAAACGCTTTCTGCGCTGGCGATGTTGTGCCTGTTATCCGGCTGCAGCACGCTGGACCGCATTGACGCCGTGGGTAAACAGGCCCGGGACGATGAGAAGCTCACCAGTCAGCATCTGCAGAAGATGAAAAGTGGTGAAGTCGTTCGTGAACTCCCCAGCCAGTGGATAAACCCTGTCCCACTCAATGCCAGAGGCAATGACCGGGAACGCCTCCCGTCCTGTCTGGTACAGATTAACCGTCCTGGTGTGATATCCGTCAATGACATCAGTGCGCACATCACCCGGACCTGCCGTATTTCGGTTGTACTTACCCCGGACGCGCGGCAGGTCACGCAGGCCAGTGGGCCGACCGAACAGATTAAAGGCCCGGTTCCCGCACCGGATGCTAACGGCATGCTGCCGCTGGCACAGATGGGTGGTGCCGTGCCGGCACCTGCACAACGTGCAGGCAGCGAAGCCACACTGCGGGGTGTCTACTGGAAAGGGTCACTCGACGGTTTCCTGGACAATGTCACGGCCCGCCTCGGTCTGTCATGGCGATATGAAGAAGGCCGTATCGTCATTTTCTATCTGGATACCCGAAATTTCCCGGTGCTGTTCATGGACTCACAGGCGGGATTCACGTCGAAAACCGTCAGCGGTACCACATCCTCAACGGGCAGCAGCGGCGGCGGGAGTAGTGGAGGTATCAGCGGGGACAACAACACCTCGCAGTCCACCGACATGGCCATCAAGTCCAATCTGTACGGGGATGTCTCCGCAACCGTGAAGGCGATGCTCACACCGGGTGTGGGACGCATGAACCTGTCTGCCGGTGTACTGACCGTCACCGACACCTCCCGCGTGCTCTCACAGATAGGACGGTATATTGACGACCGTAACCGTGAGTTAAACCGCCAGGTTGTCCTTAACGTTCAGATTTACAGCGTGGAGAGCAGACGCTCTGACCAGCTCGGTATCGACTGGGATGCGGTATTAAACCTCAGCAGCGTGAAAGCCACCTTTACGAACGCATTCACCAGTGCCAACGACGCAATTGCCAGCGGCGGCGCGATGATCGTCGACGGCAAGGGAGCCGGGACAAAAGCTCTGGTCAAGGCGTTATCCGAACAGGGTAACGTCAGCGTGGCCACACAGTCCTCGAGTCTCACCACCAACCTGAGTGCCGTGCCGATTCAGGTGGCGCTGCAGCAGGACTATATCTCTGACGTTACCAGTGAGCAGACCGCCAACGTCGGCAGCAGCGTGTCCTCAACCCGCTCCACCATCACGACCGGCTTTAACATGACGGTCCTGCCGTATCTGATGCCGGCCAGCAGCAATATGCAGCTGCAGTTCAGCGTCAACATGTCTGACGACCCGACCATGCGTACCGTCCCACAGGGCGAAAAAAGCTCCGTGGAGCTGATGAAAACCCGTCTGAAGACCTTCACGCAGCGCGTCAATATGAAGTCAGGGCAGACGCTGATTTTAAGCGGGTATGAGCAACTCAATAACACCGCTGATCATCAGGGCGTCGGCTCATCCCGCTTCTTTGGCATGGGTGGCGGTGCAAGCGGTGCGCAGAACCGCACGCAGCTGGTCATGTTTGTCACACCAATCATCCTGGGATAGCCTCATGGAAAGACTGCATAACATCCACGTTGTTGACCATGTGAAAGTGCACTATGTCGCCGGGCTGAACTGGCAGGTTATTGAAACCCAGTCGGCCAGACGATCCCGGAAACAGGCAAAGGCGGAAGGGGCCGAACATTACCTGGTGTGGCGCCAGCCGGATACGGTGCTGCTGGGCATGACGGTCCTGTCGGCTTTTCAGGAAACACGGGAGCGACAGGCTTACCGTTCTCTGGCATTGCAGATTCTTCCCCTGTTGCCGAAGGACGGATATGCCGTTATTCCGCTGTCTGAATCAACCCTGTGGTTTGTGGCCACTCTCGGCGGTCAGCTCTCTCCCCTCAGTGATATTGTCGGCTCTGCCGAACAGATAAAAAAAGCCATCGATGTCTTTGTCACGATGAACCCCCAGCCCCCTGCGGGCTGGCAGGTCATTGCGCCAGATGGCTTTGCGCAGGGAGAGACACAGCCGCCACCGGCACTCACGGACTGGCTGGCACTGGAAAAAACGCGCAGGACACCACGGCTGTCACCGACGAATGTCAAAGCGGCGGCCGGGTTATGGATTGCACTTCTGGCGCTACTCCTGGCCGGTCACTTTGGCTGGCAGTATCTGCAGGAGCGCAGGGAAAATGCCGAGATTGCAGCCGCGCAGGCTGCCCTGGCGGCAAAGCGGGCTGCAGCTAAAAGTGACAGCCAGCCACGACCGTGGGCCAGCCAGGCGCGGTTTAATACCGTGTTGCGTACCTGCCATAACCACTGGAAAACGTTGCCACTCTCCATTGCCGGCTGGACATTTGCCCAGGCACAATGTTCACCCACAGGAAGTCTGTCGGTAAATTACGCGCTCCCGGAGGGCGGGACGGTGGCGGATTTTGCCAGCCGTCTGCCTTACTGGTATCCGGGCATACCGGCGGGCTTTAACATTCCTGGCGCGGCCAACATGGCCACCTTCACGCTGACCTTTGCGCCTCCCGCCAGCACCGGGGCCGAAACGGTTGGGGATAATGCGACCCAGACCCAGCGATTCACCAGTTTTGCCCAGCGTCTGAACGCCGCGTTGCAGCTTACCAAACAGGACAACGCGCTGCGGGATGAGGCCGGCAATATCATTCCTGTCCCGTGGATCACCTACGCCTTCACCTTTGTGACCGACATACCTCCTGACCGCCTGTTTCTGGCCCAGCACTTTGATGACTCCGGGCTGCGTCTGGAACAGGTTTCGCTCACACAACGCGACGGTCAGCTGACCTATACCCTGGAGGGTTATCTCTATGCTGCGAACTAGCCTGATTGCTTCGCTTGTTTTATTTCCTGTGCTGGTCCATGCGGGGTCCCCGGGCGTGGAAAGCACCGGCATCGTGCCGCCCCCGTCAGGTGAGGTGACAGTCTCTGCCCCGCCCACGGGCAAAAACGTCATTCACATGGAGGAAATCCAGGCACAGACCATGTTGTACAAGGCCCAGCTCCTGCGGGATAAGGCGCTGACAGAGCTACAGAAACTGAGCAGTGGCGCTGACAGCCCGTCAATGGCCAGCGCCCCCCTGCCGTATGACACCTCAGCCACACAGTCCGCACCGGCGGCGTCTGCCCGGGACGAACCGCCTCCGCAGGTGATTCAGATAACCGGAGAAGGTAAAACGCTCTCTGCACTGATACGTCTGAGTGGCGGTAATCAGCTGATGGTCCAGGCCGGTAATACCATTCCTGGTGCCAATCTGAAGGTGGAAAAAATCACCTTCGATGCGGTGACCGTCAGTAAGGCAGGGAAGCAACCCTGGATGCTGGCATTTACTGAGGATTAACAATGAACGATACGACTGACGGGGCAACACCATGAGCGAAGCCGCTGAACGTTATGTCTGGCTGGCCCCGGACAGGATCTTTGTTTCTGCAGACCATGCTGCCCTGCCGGAAGTCCAGAGCATAGTGGCCAGGCTGTTGCGACAAAAGTCCGGTTTTTCGCTGGAAACCTGTACCCTGCAGCAACTGAGGGAATATCAGGACGGGGAGGAAACCCGCACCGGGGTTGCCGATAACAACGCCGACAATTCTGCCGAGCAAAACCGCGTACTGGGGTATTTTCGGGACGCGCTGCTGCAGCATTCCTCGGATATCCACTTTCGCATTGGTGAAAAAGGGCTGACCCGAATTCTGTACCGCATCCACGGAGAACTCGGTGAGGCGGGTCACCTTGAAACCGCTGAAGGCGAGACGCTGGCTTCCACCATCATTCAGTCTATGTGCGATCAGGCCGAGCCCAGCTTTCATTCAAACCGCCCGCAGAGTGCGCGGCTGCGCAAGGAGTTTCTGCGACAGGTGGGGCTGTTCGGCGCACGATATGAACACTATCCCACGGAGTTTGGCCTGCTGGCGGTCATGCGGCTTATTCCCGATGACGGGGATAAGCCGCCATCACTGGTTGAACTGGGATTCCTTCCGGAACAGATAGCCCTGCTGGAGCAGATGCTGATGACACCCGAAGGCATGATGCTTATCTCAGGTCCGACCGGCTCGGGTAAGACCACAACCCTGCGCACGTTGTGCCGGATGTACATGGTACTGACCAACTTCACCCGGCATCTGCTGACATTTGAAGACCCGGTGGAAGGCGGCATACCCGGCGCGGTTCAGTGTGGTATCAAAGCAGACCGCAGTAATCCGGAAGAAGTGAGTCAGGTCTGGGCGAGCGCCTTATCCAGCGGTATGCGACTAGATCCGGATGCCATTCTGGTCGGTGAGCAGCGCGACCGTAACTCCGCTATGGCCAGTATTATCGCCGCCCTCACCGGTCACATTGTCCTGAGTACGGTACACACCCCGGATGCCATTCGTATCCTCGACCGGCTGATTGAAACGTTCGGTGTAAGCGGATCTCTGGTCATCGACCCGCAGGTCATGATGGGGCTGATGTCCCAGCGCCTGGTGCAGACACTCTGCCCTCACTGCAAACTGGACTATGCCGAACGACTCAAAACGGAGTCGTTGCCCGCGCTGAGCGCACTGCAAAAGAACCTGCTGGCCGAACATACTGACACGCAGCGTATCGCGTTCCGTCATCCGGATGGTTGCCCTCACTGCTGGAAGGGCGTTAACGGACGGCGGGCTGTCGCTGAAATTATCCGTCCCGACGCCATGTTTATGGATATGTACCAGCGACACGGCAAGCTGCAGACCCGCAGTTACTGGGTGCATTACATGCAGGGCATTACCCGCCGTGCCCATTTACAGCACTACCTTAACGCCGGAGCGGTTGATCCTTTAAACGCCCACTTCATTTGTCCGCTGGATGAAGACAAACGTCTGTTATTACCCAGGGAGGCGGTTCATGTTTAACATTATCCCCATACTGACCCGATTCATCCCTCTGCTGTCACCTTTAATAAAAGGATGGACGTACGCAGAGATCTGGCTGGGCCGAAAAACCTTTAATGCCCGCGATCGTTTAATGATTTATGAGGATCTGGCCTTTCTGCTGGATAACAACGTCAAACTTGAAGACGCTGTCAAAGGCATGAGGGATAACAGACGGGAAGGCACGTTACGCCCCGGCGCCAGCGTTTACTGTCTGCAGGAGGTGGCACAGTCTCTGACTCAGGGGAAACCTCTGGACATGGGGCTGCGGCGCTGGATACCCAGGAATGAGGCTGCCATTATTCAGTCCGGGGTAAAGGAAAAACGTCTGGCGGACGCTCTCAGACGTGCTATTTACCTGGTGCAGGCGGTACGGGAGATTCGCACAACAGTAGTGGAACGTCTCACTCAGCCGTTAATTTTGTTTATCAGCCTGATCGCGATGGCCTGCATGATGTCATGGTACTTTGTTCCGAAACTGGAAACCCTGAAACCACGAGAACTGTGGACAGGGAGTCTGGTATGGATGGCTGATATTTCCGATTTATTTGGCCAGCACCTGAGCCTGTGGGTCACCGGTATCCTGTTTTTCACCGCATGGGCTTACTGGTCTTTCGGGAATCTTACCGGGCCAGCCCGTCGCATAATGGATCGATATCCTCCCTGGTCAATTTATCGTGAAATTCAGGGAGCGACATTTTTGCTGAACTTCTCTGCACTCTCCAGAGCACAGGTCAAAAACGAAGATGCACTGAGCCAGCTAAGCCTGCATGGTTCCCCGTGGTTACGCCAGCGCCTCAATGCCACACATCGTCTGATGAGCAGTGGTCGTTCACTGGGGCAGGCACTGTATGAAAATGGCTATCAGTTTCCCTCCAGAGAGGCGATCAATCGCTTAAAACTCCTGACACAGGGGGATGGCGGGGAGACGATTATAGACAGTTTCGCCCACAATCAGCTTGCCCGCACGCTGACCAACATCCGGATGCTGGCCAGCTGGCTAAATCTGATCATTTACCTGCTTTCAGGTCTGTATCTGGCGCTGGTCGCCTATTCAACGCAAAACCTCAGCGCTGTTACCGGCGTTTAATCTCATCAAATCAAAAGGAACCTTTATGGACAACATTATGTTATCCCGACGCCCCACGTCCGTTAATCGTGGAGAAGTAAACCTGCTGGGACTGGGTCTTTCTATTGCAATAGGTGCCGTTCTCATCTACGGAGTCATTAGTTATGCCACCGGCGTTTTTAGTGCTAATGATGTGCAGGCCGAATACAGCAACGGCACGACAATCATCACGAATGCCCGCGCCCGTCTGAAAACAGACGGTATTTATGATTTCAGCGGTGCTGCTGACATGACCGGCACGTTCATACAGTTAGGTGGTGCCCCGAAAGGCATGATTGTGGGTAATAAAGCTTCGGGTTCTGCAACACTGAAAAATCAGTTTGGTGGCTCAGTTACCCTCGCGCCTGCAACCAGCAATGGTGCAGCAAAAGCGGCCTTTACGGTGACCTATAATGCCATTCCTTACGAAGCCTGCACGCAGTTGTCGACACAAATGAGCGGCAGTCCAAATGTGGCCACGACGTCGATTAATGGCACCTCAAACAGTGGTGTGGTGTCTGCAGCTAATGCCGGGAAGCAGTGCGTGGCTGACAGCGGCAGTACGGGGACCAACTCGCTGGCCTTCACCACCAACAGCTAAGACCGGAGGAGACATGGCTGTCTTACGCAACGCGTTCCTCCTGCTTGCAATGAGTCTGGGCCTGACGGCTCAGGCTCATGCCTGGTGTTTTGCCGAAGCGGGACAGCGCTACCACATTGATCCCCTGCTGCTGAAGGCGATCGCCATCCGGGAGACGGGCCTTAAACCGACGCTTATTGGTAAAAACCGCGATAAAAAGGGCAACATCACCAGCCGTGACTACGGCCTGATGCAAATTAATGACGGCAATGCCAGACGACTTATCAGCATGGGCGTCATTACAAGTTATCAGGATTTACTGTCCAACACCTGCCTGAACATTCAGGCAGGTGCCTGGGTGCTGGCGCGGCATTTTCAGGTCTGCGGTATCACCTGGGATTGTCTGGGTTCCTATAACGCGGGATTCAGCGACAAAAACGCGCCCATACGCCAGCGATATGCGCGGGATGTTTACGCCATTTATCAGCGTTTGCGGGGGAGCTGATGAATCTCTGGACCTGGGGACTCACTTTCGCGTTACTGTGCCTGTCTCTTTTTTTACAGCTACGGCAGGTCAATGCATTTCTGCATGAGCATGATGCCCCGCCTTTACCCTCCCGACTGTCAGACATTGTGTCACTGCTGTTTCTGCTGCTCGGGATGTTTCTTGTTTATCAGGGGAATTTCCCCGCTCTGCTTATGTTCAGCGCCCTGCTGCCGCTGCTGTGGCTGGATTCCTGGCAGCACTGGCTACCGCTTCGTTTTACCAACGCATTCTGGTTTGCCGGTCTCCTGGTCCGGCTGCTGCCCGACGGGGAGACCCTGCCGCTGCTACAGGCGCTGTTCAACAGCACAGTGATGTTCTGTCTGATGTGGGGCGTGTGGTGGAGCGTCAAGCGCCTCTGTAAGCGCGAAGCTCTGGGGCGGGGTGATGTCCATCTCATCGCAGGGCTGTTTGCCTGGCTGCCGGCGACCAGCGCACTCTACAGCTGCGGCCTCGCTTTTTTAATGATGCTTGTGGCGGTCGCCAGAAAACCCCAGCCACTGGCACCCTGGTTATGTCTGTCCTTAGTGGCGGGTTTGTTTATCGGGGACTCACTTCTCTGAATTTAATTATCCACCCGATAACGGGACGAAGAATAAACATGCTGTTGTTTAACTCAGCAGGAGGATTCGATGAAAAAAATCAACCAGGGTAATGCGCAACTGATGTCTCTGGTGCTGGTACTGGGTCTTGCCATGATGGCCGCCCCCAGAGGAATTGAAATGATGGCGCAGCAACAGTCAGAGCGGGTCTGGGATGTGACGGCGAGCCAGTTCAATACCGTGCAGATGGCCGCCCGGCAGTACATCAGTGACAATATCAATACTCTGGTCACACAGGTAAGACCGGGACATCCTGTGTATGTCACGGTAAACACCCTCAAGACAACCGGACATCTTCCTGCCGGTTTTGGTGCAAATGATCATAATCAGAGCTACCTCATCGCGGTGGTCAGTAACCCCAAAATGACCAGCCAGTTGCAGGCATTTGTTATGACCACGGGCGGGCAACCCTGGGATTTTGGCGCACTCCGCCATATATCGAGCAATATATCGGGCCTCGGGGGTTATGTCTGGCCAGATAACCAGGCTGTCGGCGCGGGCGGGGGCTGGAAAATGAAACTGGCAGACTACGGTCTGAGCAGTAAGCAGGGTTCACTGGTAACCTTTATCCCTTCCGACCAGTTAGGCACCAGTGGGCAGGGGAACGATCGTCTGTATCGTTACGCCGTCAACGGCCATCCCGACTTCAACCGTATGCACACCGCTATCGATATGGACGGGAATAACCTGAATAACGCCGGCGATATTACCGGTAAACAGGCGATTATCAGTGGTGAAATTAAAGGACAGCAAGCCACGATCACTGGCGATATAAAAAGTACGGGGGGATGGATAACCACGCAGGGTAATAAAGGCTGGCTGAACGAAACCTACGGCGGTGGTTTTTATATGTCAGACAGTAGCTGGATGCGCAGTCTGAATAACAAAGGAATTTATACCGCCGGAGAGATCAGAGGTGGCCAGTTACGATCTGATGGTAACGTATCTGTCGCCGGTATTCTGACACTGGATCAAATCAATGTTGCAGACACTTCATGTCCCACGAACGGGGCTGTAAGCCGCACTGTAACAGGTGCCCCACTTTCGTGCCAATCCGGTATCTGGAAAAATGTAGGAGAAGGAGATATTAAGGTGGTAAGTATTACAGCTGAAGCATGGCGCTTCCCATCCGCAACTGCGTGGTGTCCAGCGGGTAAAAAAGTCACCGGTGGCGGTGCAAACTGTTTTACTCCAGGCGGTAGTATCTGGCTTGTTCATTCAGCCCCGGCTGGTGATAACGGCTGGGTTGCGACTTGCGATACAACAAAAGATAAGAACGCATCGATAATCGTGCATGCCTTATGTCAGTGATTGTTGTTGATAACGCAGGAGCGTGGCCGAAATCATAGACATAGTTCACACCATAAAAATGGTCGACACTGGCAATTAACTCAAAGGTCAATAATAGACATTGACGTGTTCATCATCCATGAGCACGTCAGATAAAACAGTAAATGCCCATATAGTACGGTGCATACTGAGTTGCATTCGTTGCTCGCCAGTTCATATAACCGTTCGCGTCCGGAGCATCAGTGGGGATTAGTTCAGTAATAGCCAATTCGCGGCCATCAATTCTGTACGTATTTATGCATAGTTTGAATCGCCCCAGATTTACTGTTTGACCAGGCCAGATCTGGAACGTCCCTCCAATTCTCAATGAGAAATTAATGTCTTTCCAGATACCGGATTGGCACAGGGGCAAACGTGCCAATCCGGTCGTTGGACAGAAAATGGAAAGGTATCCTCATTCGAAGTTATTTCGGGCAATGATGCTTGTGGGAAATATGTTTACTCAAAAGCCTACTGCCCTGCCGGAAAGCAACTGGTTTCCGGCGGTTATATCCTTTCTAAATGGAGTGGGGGCAGCGGCTGGAACAGTCCCGACCTTTCCATGCCTGCAGCAGCAACAGAGAATGCCTGGCAAATATATACTGGTGGTGGTGTTACGGGTGGAACGTGCATGCGTGCAATTGCATGGTGCGCCAGGAACTAACTGAATGATAAAATAGGATAACTCTTATTTTTATAATGCCATGGAGGCAGACTATGTTCACTTACCTCTTTAGTAAATTCAGTAAAAAACTGAAAGTACCCACTGCCAGAACACTGTTCAATACAACAAACCTGAGAAGAAAATCACGCAATAAGTTACTCATAAAATCGGGAGTGATGTTCACTGGTCAAAGCACAGTAACCCCACCCTTTTTTTATGAATATGGGCGTATAACGATTGGTCATGGTGTGTACATCAACACTGGATGTAACTTTCTCGATCACGCCCAAATTTCAATTGGTAACGATACCCTCATAGGACCTAACGTAACACTAACGACAGCCAGCCATGAGGTTTCACCTGAATTAAGAGGTAGTGGTGTAACTCAGGCGCCAATAAGTATTGGTGATAACGTCTGGTTAGGTGCTGGAGTCGTTGTTCTACCGGGAGTTAAAATCGGCAACAACAGCGTTATTGCTGCGAATAGTGTTGTACTTTCAGATGTACCAGAAAATGTACTATATGCGGGCAGTCCAGCTGTTTTTAAGCGCCACATCTGACCTGGGCTATTGATAGCGAAAAACGCTGAAAGTGCCGTAATCACACCCATAGGACAGCATTCCATTTGATGTGATCGAAAACGATGCCCCTTTAGGCACATCAAATGAAAAACTGCCAGATTTTCCCCACTCAGAATTCCCATCGACTGAGTGCGCCACTGTTTGACCTCCCACACTGGCAGTCAGTGAAAACGTATTGGCACAGTTATCAGAGTTACCGAAGTTGATTTTTCTGGGTGGAGGATTGCCTCCCCATACATAGATTTTAAACTGCTTTCCAGTTGTGTTGTTCCCGCTAAAAACACCTTTAAAAGCCCCGAGATACGCGTAAACGCCATCTTCAGGACCAGGTAAACGCCAGATACCGGATTGGCACGTATGTGTTTGTATATATTAAGTTCATCCTGAATAATCGTTTACATTTGAGAACTTTCTCATGAATCGATTATCAAGGAACCTGTCATGTCCCGGCCGTTGCGTATCAAGAAAATGTCTCTGTATAACGCGCTCTCCAGATATTACGCCACCACCTCTGTGCATAAACGGGGGCATCAGCAGGAGTTTTACCGTGTATGCGTCATACAGCGTCACCCTGTGGCCCAGAAAATGATGGATGAAATCACCACGGTGGATATTGCCGCCTATCGTGATTTCCGCCTTTCACAGATTAATGTCCGTACCGGGCGTAACATTTCGGGCAACACGGTTCGACTGGAACTGGCCCTGCTTTCATCGCTCTATAATCTCGCCCGGGTCGAATGGGGAACCTGCAGAACTAACCCGGTTGAACTGGTGCGCAAACCTAAAATCGCAGGCGGCCGCGACCGGCGACTGACATCACAGGAGGAGCGACGGTTATCCCGCTATTTTCGGGAACAGAACCCCGCGTTATACACCATCTTCCATCTGGCCATTGAAACGGCCATGCGCCAGGGCGAAATATTATCCCTGCAATGGGAGCATATCGATATCCAGCACGGTGTTGCCCATTTGCCACACACCAAAAACGGCAGCACACGTGATGTCCCTCTGTCACGTAAGGCACGCCGTCTTCTCCAGGATATGGGCATAGCCATGACGGGGCCGGTTTTTAATTACACCTCTGCTGGCGTCAAAAGTGCCTGGCGGACAGCGCTTCAGCGACTCAATATTCAGAACCTGCATTTTCACGATCTGCGCCATGAAGCTATCAGCAGGTTATTTGAACTGGGCACGCTGAACGTGATGGAAGTGTCGGCCATTTCCGGTCACCGTTCGCTTAACATGCTTAAGAGATATACCCATCTCAGGGCATACCAGCTCGTCAGCAAACTGGATGCCAGACGTCGACAGACACAAAAAATTGCGCCCTATTTTGTACCCTATCCGGCCTGTATTGAATCTGTTGATGATGAGGGGCAGACCGTTTTCCAGATCCGCCTGCACGACTTCGATAATCTTGCGGTATCTGGTCATTCACGGGAGAGTGCGATGGAGGCGGCCTCCGTTGCGTTACTCCGGGTTCTGGCGCTGGCCGCTCAGCGAGGTGAACGCGTACCACAACCGGGCGGATTGCCTGACGGCATGGCTGAGCGGGTGATGATTAATCCTCTTTGTAACGGCCAGCCTGCCTGATGGTATCCCGTTGTAACCACATTTGAGCGTCACCCGGGTGAGTGTCTGACAATTAACAGCTCTCACCCCAGATTATTTCAAAAAATCATATACAGAATCCAGGAAGAAAGGTGAAAAATGAATGCAACAGAGATAATTCTTACCTGTTATATGGTATTAGCAATAATTGTCATATTAATATGCGTGGCAAAAGCACATTCACGTGAGCTTGAAAGTGAATCAATCATTCTTACTATGCTGTTTGTGTTTTTGATTGGTGTCCTGTTAATGATTATAGTTTTAATAATAAATCAGCCTCATGTAATACAATAATATTTCTCGCGACATATCTTTTACTTAAATTCAGGGCAATCTCATGAAAAACCAGTTCTTTCAGGGATACTGGTGCCAGTCCTGCCATCTGGTTACCAGTACACCCGACACTAACCCTCTCATTTATATCAACGTCATTTTCTCCCACTCATGCACAATTCACGCTCAAACAAGAACAACAGCGCCTGAAGGTAAAAAATGAACACAAAAGAAATAATCATTACCTGTTATTTGGCATTTGCAACAATCGTATTATTAACCGTCATGAGTAAATAACAAAGTAATGTAGACAGTATAACCACCATCATTACTTCGTCATTTATTAATCTGTCTGGGGTTATTGTAATGATTACACTCCCTCATTTAACACAGTGATACTTTTCACAACATCTCTTTAATTTAAATTCAGGGCAATCTCATGAAAAAACCAATCCTTTCCGGGATACTGGTGCCAGTCCTGCTGTCTGGTTGCCAGTACGCTCCGGCATCAACATCCACTTCTGTATCAACGACACTCTCTCCCTCTGCGGCACAGATCGCCTTTAAGCAGGAACAACAGCGCCTTGCTCTGACGCTGACCGAAGATGGCTGGTTATTGCCAGGTCGTATCAGGTCCAACTCACAGCGCGTTTCGGTGGACTGGGACGGGGATGCGATTGAACTGCTCTCAAAACTGGCGCATCAGCGGGGGATCACCCTGCGCTATTCCGGTGTCCGTCTGCCCCTGCCTGTCACCATTCACGAGCGGGACGTCACGTTTGAAACCCTGTTGCGCCTTATCCGTACACAAATCAGCTGGCGCGCGACAGTGACACAGCAGTCCGACGCGCTGGAAGTCGGTTTCATGCCACCACTCAAAGGGAAAATGTCATGACAACACACCCCCTTTACGCTCTGGGCCTCATCGTCCTTGCTCTTTTTACCCCGCTGTCCGGGGTTATGGCTGCCACCACAACCGCCAGTCCTGCCCCGCCGCCGCCTTCAATGTCGGCCTATCTCAATCCTGAAGCAGACGACCACAACGGGGTTAACGATACGGTGTATCAGATGCTGACTGAGGCCGGCAAAACTGAAGGGTTTCGCGGGGGAAAAGCGCAACGGGCATGGGAACTTCGCCAGTCTCTGGAGCAGCGCGCCCGCCAGCTCGACAGCACGTATCTTTTCTCACCGTTGATTAACCGGCAGGGCTGGCTCCCGCCGGTGATTGCCGAGGCGACATCGCTGGCCACTATCACTGACAAACAAATGCGCACGGCCAGCCATGTTTACAACATTCTGGTACCGGAGCGTTTTGTCAGTAACCCGCCCGGCTGGCGCCAGTATCTTTTCGCCGGGTTATCCATCCAGTCAGCACCCACAGATACGGTCATTCCGCGTAACCGGGCAGAACGCACCGTCTGGCAGAACGCCATCCGGAAGGGCTGGCTGGAGGGCCGTCAGAGCGCTGACGATACACTGGCGGCTAACTTCAACAGGCTGACCCGTGATTACACCGGGATGATGCGCTATTCAATTCTGGTGAAACAAAAAATGATCACCCCGCCCGTCATTGCCGAACAGCAGCAGAGCGTCAGCGGCAGCCGTGAGGAGCTGATGCTCGGTGACAAGGTTCGTGACCTGAAGCAACGCGCCGGCTTTGATCTGGACAAGAAGAAATGGGAGCCGCTGATTCAGACAAGGGCTACGCAATGACCGCACTGGATAAATTTGATTTCTCAGCAGGTCTGACGCCCGATGTATTCCGCGCCTTCTTTGTCCACTGTTACCGGCATGGCGTGTCAGACATTCATTTACAGTCCGGCGGCCCGCTGGTACTTGGCCACCACGGCCGGAAGATACGGGCCTCGGCGTTCACGCTGGACCATTCGACACTGCTCCTGCTTATCGACGCGCTCTTCAGCCCGCTCGTCAAGGCCCGTATTCAGGGGGGCAAGGGCGATGATGCGGCGTTACAGCTTGAAGGTGACAGTCAGCAGCGCTACGGCCTTGAAAGAGGAGAACGCATCCGTTTTCGTGCCAACTTCACCCAGGCCACCATCCGGGGCCTCAGTACAGCCGTTGCTGTCACGCTGCGCGTCATTAACAACCATATCCCGGCGCTGAACAGCCTCGGGCTTCCCGATCCACTGTATCAGACGCTGGCGCATCTCCCGGTTGAAGGCGTCGGCCTCATCGTGGGACCAACCGGTTCGGGAAAAACCACGTTGCTGACATCGGTATATCAGCACCACGGTGAAACGACCCCTGACTGCAAGGTCACCACCTATGAAGATCCGATTGAAGGCTTGCTGGGGGGACCGAACTGGTTGCTGCAGCCGCAGCAGTGTGAAATCGGCCGCGACGTTCCGACCTATGCCGAAGGCCTGCGCCTGTCAATGCGTCAGGCGCCGACGATTATCGGGATTGGTGAGGTGCGCGACAGTGAGACCGTCGAAGGCATGGTCAGTGCGGCACTGTCCGGCCACCTATGTCTGGGAACGGAGCATGCTTTTTCTGCAGGACATGCCTTTGCCCGCAGCATTCGTATGCTGCCTGCAGAAAACCGCGAACCGCTGGCCCATGACATGCTGGAACTGATGCGTTTTATCGTCATGCAACGCCTGGTCCCCACCACGGATGGCCGACGCTGTGCCATCCAGGAATATGTGCTGTTCGATGATGAGCTGCGCGAGTCATTGCGCCGGCATGAATACACGCAGTGGGCCACGGTGCTCAATAAAGACCTTGCCGCACAGGAAGCCCGTATCAGTGACCTGGTCTGGAAAAAGTACCAGGAAAACCGCGTATCCGAAGAGACAGTGCGCAGCTATCTCGGTAACAGTGAATTTATTAAGCGGAGGCAACATCATGTCCGGTGATTATCACCCGGGGCGGGATGCCTCCCCCCCGGTTAACATTTTTGGTATTCCGGCGCTGGCATGGCTCATTTTCGCGCTCTGGTTTAAGTGGCCATCCACGAACATGTTTCTGTTCTGCACGGGACTCATCCTCTTCTATGCCGTTCTGGCCCACTTTGGTTTCACGGTGACGGTACTCAGCCAGCGCATCTTCCACCTTCTTCGCGGTCGTCGCCTGACAGGGCGGCCCTGGTGGTACCGAAAATTCTTTGAGTAAAGGAGACAGTGATGGAGACGACGCAGACCCGCACCTATCTGGCGGTACCCCACGACGAAAAAGATGAAGCCCGTAAGGCCGCAGGAAAACTTGAAAATAACAAATCCGCACTCCGTTTTGATGACGAACGCAAGGTCTGGTATGCCATTCCCGGTGCCGACATGGAAGCGCTCAAACGGTGGAAACCTGACCCGCTGCTGACCGGCGTATCGGCGGGTGATGCGCTCACGCAGTTTGCTGACTTCCTGCGGGCTAACGGTGCCGATGTACCGGATAAGGTCATCATGGACGGCACCCGGCAGCGTATTCGTATGAGGGATGACAAGCCCGGTAAAAAATCCTGTACCTATGTGGGGCACCTCGATGGCCTGCCCAATGGCTGGTTCAACGACTTCCGGGATGGCGGTAAGGATGAACTGAGTACCTGGTACTTCAGCGGTGAAGAAGGCGACCCTGTCGCTTCGCTGCATATGAAAGCCGTGACGGCCCAGAGTCAGTGGGATCGCGCTGAAGCAAAGCGGGTATTGCAGGACAGGAAGGCAGGCAATGTCCGGTACGTCCACGGCAAATTTGGCCAGGCCGGGCATCAGCACCCCTATCTGGTGAAAAAAGGCGTGCAGGCAGCCAGAGGCGTACACATTGACGACAAACAGAGGTTACTTATCCCCCTGCAGAACGTTGACGGTGTCATACGCTCGATGCAGACCATCGATCCCGAAGGGAACAAGCGCCTGACCAAAGACGCGGAAAAGAGCGGCAATTTTTTTGTTGTCGGCGGTACGCTGAAAAACGGCAGACCCATCGTCTGTGCCGAAGGTTATGCCACGGCCGCCAGCGGGGCAATGGCGCTGAGGATGCCTGTCGTGATGGCCATTGACTCCGGCAACCTGGTCAAAGTGGCCGAGCGCCTGCATCAAAAATACCCCGACAGCCCGATGCTGTTCCTCGGGGACGATGACCCTCCCAAACCCCACAGGCCGGGTAACCCGGGTAAAGAAGCGGCGGAGAAAGCGGCCCGGTTAACGGGCGGGATTGCCGTATTGCCGGCACTCACCCCGGAAGAGAAAGCGCAGGGCCTGACCGATTTTAACGACCTGCATCAGTCCCGTGGTCTGGCGGCATTAGCCGAAGAACTGGCCCCCCTGCGTCAGAGGCTGCAGCCCACAACAGCGCCTGCCGCTGACGTCCCCCCTGAATTACAACCGACTGAGACTGTTATCATGAATGAACCGGATAATGTGAATAGCGAACCCGCAGGCCTGGCTGAAGAAGAAAGCCAGATGGCAGCGTATGAGAACTGGATGGCATCCGGACAGGATGCCATACCTGAGACTGTCCAGCCTGAACCGGTCCCTGCATCCCCTGTTGCGCCAGAAGCGGCTGTACCAGAGATCGTCGCGTCAGAGAATACCGGGCCAGAAACTGCCGCGCGGAAGACACAGTCTCCGGACAACGCTGACGCAGCCGGCGCAGCGCCTGCGGTGAGAAAAGCCCGCCGGACTAAAAAAACAACACCGGTCGATGCGAAAGAGAAAGGCAGCGCAAAACCGGCAGCCGTCCCCAAAAAGCCCCGGCAAAAGAAAGCCACCGCTGAAGATAAACAGGACAAGCCACAACAGACTGCCCCCGCGGCAACTGAAAGCCAGAGCGCCACCCGGGCAGACCCGACGCCGTCCCTGTCGTCCCTGCTGAAACAGGAATCGCCCCCGATATCTCCGAATCCTGTACCTGAAGACGAGGAGGTTCAGCCGGTTATACCGCCCGTGAACGAGGCCGCGCCGCCGTTACGCAAAGCAGATACCTCCGGGACAGACGAGAATGGCACACCGGACAATGACACCCCGGTCAGCGACGCCACGCCGGAGCCTGATGGTATCCGGTTCGAGCGAAGCCGGCAGGCGCGCGAGCGGATCGATCTGGTTGCGCTGGAAGGCGCGTTGTTACACAAGCCGGGAAATGAGCGCGGCACCCAGCAGTACCTGCTGGACGGGGAGCGTGCTTTTACCCGGTACCTGCAGCAGGGTCGTATCATTATGGCCACGCCGCAGGCCAGTCAGAATGACCGCATGATCCTCGGCGCTCTCCTGGTGGCAAAGCAGGACATGGTTCTGCAGGGTAACATCGAACTGACCGGCAGCCCGGCGTTTAAACAGCGGGCAATCAACCTGATAGCGGAGTATGACCTGCAGCTGAAGCTCACTAATCCGGAGCAGATTAAAATGCTCGAGGACGCGCGTGAGAAGTTACGCTCCGAGCCAGGTCTGCCGGATGAACCGACGCCCCTGGGCAGCGAGGCCTCCGAAATTCTGGTCCACCCGGCAGGAAACAACACCGCTCCCCCACGGACGTCAGCGCCTGTTGCGGCGCAGGCGGCCAGCACTCAGCGGGCATCCACCGACACGCTCCCGCCAGATATTCTGCCGCAAAAAGCCCCGGCCCCCGTCCCCATGAACGCCAGTCATGACGAAGCCTCCGCAGGCCTGACGGGGACCCTGCTTGAACACGGTGCCGCACCGTATAACTTCCGGAAGGATGAAAGCCACAGCTATTACGCCCGGTTGCGTACCGCCGAGGGTGAGCGCGTGGTCTGGGGGATCACCCTGCGTGCTGCCATTGCCGACGCCGGGCTGAAAAATAACGATCTGGTCACGCTGCAGATGACGGGGAAAGAGACCGTCACCGTGGATGTGAAACAGAAAGGGGAGGACGGGAAACCACTGCTGGATGGGAAAGGCCAGCCCGTCTACCGCAAGGAAGAGCGGGAACGGAATAAATGGACCGCCCGGCAGGCCATTGACCCTGGCGTCGTCAATGCCGACACCCGGACGATGACCCCGCCCGGTGAACTGCTCGCGTACTCACTCAAGGACTGGAACACCCTCCAGGCCGGGGTGGAAGAACTGGCGAAAAAGGCCGGGGTATCCCTGCCTGACTGGCCGGACCTGCCCGATGCGTTATGGATGGAGCCGGCAGGGAAAGGTGTGCCCAGCCCCGACCGTCGACCTGACAACCCCACACTCCCAGCCCCGTCCCGCGATGCCGGGAAGGCGCTGTTCCAGGCGATGGATGCGGAACAACAGCTCAAACTGTTGCTGGTCAAAGCCCACGGCGACTATGTCCAGGGGGTCGTACTTCATGACGATGTCTACAAGCCGGTACTCGGAAGACTGTGTAAAAACGCCCGGGGCGCGCCTCACATGACGCTCAACGAAATCACCCCTGACGGGCTGAAACCCCTGGGCTACGGTAACCCGATTAACAACGAGACCGGCAGCTTTAATGACTATGTGTTCCGCCTGAATAATGAACCCCAGCGTTTGTATGCCCAGGGCCTTGAGCCGGAAAAGCGCCCGGCGGCACTACAGCAGCAGCTGGGATTTGACAGTGCACCGGTGGCACCTGACCAGCTGGTAGTCCGCCGTGAACAGGAATCCACCCACCGGCACACGCCCACCATGCCACGCCCCGGCCGTTAACGGAGGTCAGAATATATGAAGAAGTTATCACTCACCTGCCTGTTGCTGTACGCCTCGCTGTCAGGCCCTGCGGCGAATGCCGCCAGCTGTGCCGCTGCCTCGGCGGCGCTTGCCGGCGCGCAGGCCGGGTATGAGCAGAACCGGAAAGCCGCAGAGTCATGGTCGCAGCGGGAAAAGCAGGCCAGCAACGGGTTCCAGCAATGTCTCGGGGACATCAGTACCAGCATCACGGTGCCGACGTTCCCGGACTTCAGTCAGATATTTGACCAGATCAAGGACAAAATCTGTTCTGCTGCCCGGGATAAAGTGTCATCCCTGTTACCCGGAAATATCGATCCGTGGGGCGACCTGGGCGGGGGCTATATACCGACAACCGACATTCCTGTCAGTACCCGGGCCACAAAAACTGCCGCCCCCAGACTGACGTCACCGGCGCCCTCATCCGGTACCCCGTCAGCCAGTTCCGCCTACCCCTTCTCACTGTAGTTTTTCCTGTTCTCTGTTGCCCGTCCGGCGCTCCGGCCGGGCGGCGACATATGGATATTTTTATGAAGAAGAAACCTGTCACCCCTCCGGCGACGGATGAAAACCCATACGAAAATGCAATGGCACAGCATCAGCATGCCCAGCTGAATGTGAGTTTTACGCGTAAAAGCCTGCAGACCAACGTATGGCAGTCCGTTGCGATTGTCCTCCTGGTGTGCAGCACCATTCTGTTCGCCTGGAAAGCCGCCAACCCGCCACAAAGCGTCATTGCCAGTGACAACGGCCGCATCATTCCGATACCCACCATCAACGACCCCGTATACAGCGATGCGGACATCATCGACTACGGCGCGAAACATATCCGGGAAGACTTCACGCTGGACTTTGTGCACTACCGTGAACAAATCAATGCCCGGCGGGACGGTTTTTCCACGACGGGCTTTACCAGCTATTACAACGCGCTGGTCACTTCAAACGTGCTGGCCAATATCAGGGATAAAAAAATGAACCTGTCGGTTCTGACGTCGACGGGCGTGATTAACAGCAAGGGTGTGCTCGACAACGGGGCTTATGCCTGGCGTCTTCAGTACCCCATAACGTTACGCCTCACCGGTCAGACGTCGTCACTGCCCCCGCAAAACTTCACGCTCGTCCAGATCGTCACCCGCGCCGATCCGCGGCTCAAAAAAGACGGGCTGGAAGTCATACAGGTGATTACCCGGGAGGCCGCAGAGTAATGAAAAAGACACTGATATTCATCACCGCACTGGTCAGTTGCACCGCCGTGATGGCGGCGGAGACGCCACAACCACAATGGCAACCGGCACAGTCATTGTCCACCACCCCCACCACGGCGCTGCCGCCTGCACCTGCACCGGTGACAGTGGCTCAGCCGGCAGTCACTTCACCTGCGCCTGCAGGTGTACCGGCTCAGGAAAGTGCCGCGACAGGCTCAGCACCTCCGGCTCCGGTGCCGCCGGATGCAGCCCTGCAGTATGCGGAGAATGTGACGGCCCCCCTGTCTCCGGAGGCGATAAAACAGCTCCGGGCCGGACTGGATGGCGTTCAGCGCAGCTCGGGAACGGCCCCGGTCACCGCCGCCCCCCGGATACGCTCTCTGACAGTGAAGCTCGAACCCGGGTCATCCCTGCCGATGGTACAGGTTTTACCCAACTTCCCCGGCGTGGTGAATTTCACCGACCAGACCGGCGCGCCGTGGCCGATAGCGGCCCCGCCGGTGAACGGTAATCCGGCAGGCTTCCAGGTGAACTACCTGCCCGACACGCCCTCGATGTCCATTCAGGCCCGCCGGGCCTACGACACAGGCAGCGTGACGGTGTACCTGAAAGGCCTGGCAGTGCCCGTCGTCATCAGTATGACCAGCGGTGAACCCGGTAATCCGGATGCATCGCAGCCCACGGACAGCCGGGTTGATTTACGTATCCCGCAGCGGGGGCCTGCCGCCCTTCCCGCCTCTGCGCCCCGGCAGAAAGTCGGGTTGTATGACAATACCCTGCAGGCATTTCTGGACGGTGTTCCCCCGAAAGAAGCACAGCGCATCAAAACACAGGGCGGTGTTCCGGATGTCCAGGCCTGGCAGCTTGGCGATGACATTTATCTGCGTTCCCGCGCTGACTTACGCGATGCGTTCGACAGCACGCTCTCGTCTGCTGACGGCACACACGTCTGGAAAATGCCGGTGACACCGTATGTCACCTTTTCCGTAATGGGACATAACGTCCCGCTGACTCTGGAGTTGCAATAATGTCGATCGAACAGGATGCAGCCAGTGACGGTAAAAAAACACTGGCACTGGTAGCCGTCGCCGTACTCATTGTTGCCGCCGCCGGTTATCTGGGATGGGGATGGCTGCACCAGTCGGCCGTCCCCGAGTCGCAGTACAACCTGAACCGCGTGGCCAACAACGCGACAGTATCTGCCCAGGAAAGTCGCCAGTACCGTGAATTACTCAGGCTGGCCAACCAGCAGGGCGCGCAGGAGGCTGAAAACGACGGCAACAGTTTCGTGGCCTCGCTCAGCGAAAGTTCTCAGCACGACGACGTGCCCGTTGTTCCCCGCGTTCAGGCCACGCCGGTAGCCCTGGACACGCGTAACGGAACCGCTCCCCAGGATACAGGACAACAGGGCGGGCTGAATGATGAGCAAAAACAGCAGATCACTAATCTGCTCACGCAGCTGAATGCGCGCTGGCAGACCAGCGACATGCAGCTGGCCTCCGCGTTTGGCAGTGAGGGACAGGACGGAGCCTCACCTTTCAGCCAGTGTGCACAGAGCGTTCCGGGTCTGGTTTCTTCGCCACCACAACCAGCACCGCAGGACCTGGCAGGCACATCAGCGACAATGACGACATCCCATATCAACATACCGGGATTAAGCCGCTATCCGGGCACCATCGACACCGCCATTGATTCTGATAACCCGGAGTCAAAAGTGCTGGCCACCATACCGGCCGGTAAGCTGGCAGGGGCCACGCTGGCGGCCCCCGGCGTCCAGCTGGCCGGAGACGGGGTCATTGTGAATTTTAAAACGCTCGCGTTCAAAGGCATGACCTGCACCATCGATGCGTATGCACAGGATGATGAAACCCGGCGTTCGTCCATCGCCAGTGACGTGAATCACCGGTATGTCACCCGCATCATTTTGCCGTCCCTCGCCAACGGTCTGGGCAAAGTGGGCCAGCTGTACGAGGACCAGAATACGCAGATCCTGACCACCAACAGCGGGACCATCACGGGACGAACCGGCTCCCCGGACAGTAAAGCCATTGCCGGCGTCATCGCGGGCGGTATCGGGCAACAGACCGCGCAGGTGATGACGCAGGATGCGTCCCGGCTGCCGGTCACGCAGGTCAACGTGGACCTCCACCAGGTTGTCTCCATTCTGTTTATGAAACCCGTCACTGACAAAGACTGCACCCCCACGCCCGCAGGAGAAAATGCGAAATGAAACCACACTTTGACCCGGAACTCGACGCGCCCGTCCCCCTGGATGACGAGGCGCTACAGGATCACGCCCCCATAACACCCTCTGCCAGACCTGCAAAGCGCCCGTTATGGGATCAGCCTAAAGTCCAGATCGCCGCGCTGGCGGTTTTTGCCGTTCTCGGGCTGACCTGGAAAATGGCCGGCAGCAGTACCCCTCCGACCGCCCAGCCACAGTTCACGGCAATGGAGCCGGTAAGTACGCCCACGCCGGTGAAAGTGGATACGCCCGTCCGGGCTGACCCCTTACCGATGCAACAGACGGATGCGCCGGTGACCGAAGACATCCCGCCAGCGGCAGCGCCGCATTCAGAGACGGATTCTCTCGCCGGGGAAGTGTCCCGGGCACTGAACTCACAGCAGGTCTACAGCGAGAAAACCCGGGAAGGACTGACGGCCGTTGCCCGGCGTCTGGATAATCTGGAGCGACAGGTCGCTGAACTGAAGCAACAACGTCAGACCCCTCCGGCAACGGTCAGACAGGCCACGGTGGCCGCCACGGTCTCCCCTGCCCCGAAATCCTCGCGAACGTCATCCACCCGGACCTGGTCCGGAAACAAAGCGAAGGTTAACAGCCTCTATCCGGGGCTGGCCTGGGTGACCTGGCAGGGAAGCAGCTGGGCACTGCGTCCGGGAGACCGGTTTGCGGGGGCCACGGTGTTGCGCATCGATGAGAGTAAACGGGAAGTGGTGACGTCATCGGGTGTCATCCGGTAAGGAGCCGATATGGACTTTGTCCAGATGCTGGCGAATGCGTCCAACAGCCTGTCAGCCATCACAACGCAGCTGGTTCTGGCCATCGCCGGCGTGGGGGGCATTGCCCTCATTATTTTGTATCTGTCCGGGCAGGCAGGCAGGACGCGCCGGGGCCAGCGGGCGGACTCCGGGGGTACCTTTCTGGCTGTTCTGCTGCTGTCCTGCTGCATTATCAGCCTCGAAAGCGTCGTGAATGCCGGTTCAAACCAGTTTGCACTCGGGGCCGTCACCTTCGATGCCATCTCTTACGTTCCCGAAGCCCGGTATGGCCCGGCCGCTGTGGCGGTGAATGCCGGCCTGACGGCCCTGCAGTCCATCGGGTGGATATTTGCACTCAACGGACTGTTACGCCTGCGCCGCTCCCAGAAGGATGGCCACACCGGGTTAACCCGCGGGGATGACATCTCTTCAGGTATCAAACGCTTCGTCTGCGGTGTGCTTCTTGTCTGCAACCCATCGGTGCTCAGCGCCCTCCAGAACACAATCAACATTCACTGGTAACAACTAAGGAATATTATGGAAATCCTGAAAAATATGATGCTGCGGACCGCAGTAGAACTTTCCCTGCGCGTCTGGCAGGTGCGCCGTCGCATATCGCTGTGGCTGAGTGGCTTGCTGTTAGGGGCACTCGCCAGTCAGCCGGCACACGCTGCGGGTGATGACCTAGCCGATACAGTAAAGAATGTCCTGAGATTTTTCACCGATATCAAGCAGCCTCTCCTTGATGCTGCGCCGGTAATTGGCATCATTTTTCTCATTCTGGCGATACTCATGATGCGCTGGAAAAAGAATAACCCCAATATCAAGCCGTGGGAGATTGCCGTGATGTTTGGGATTGGCCTGTTTTTACTGGCACTGAGTCAGATCGCCAGCCGTGGTCAGAAACAGCTGGGTTTAAACCCGGTAGGATTCTGATAACTCGAGTTCCCCGGTTCTGCCGGGGAGTTTCACTGGCGTCCAAAAGGTATAATAATGATTAACTTATTAAAAAAAACATCTTCATTAGTAAATAAAGCAACAGGAAACACTACATTTCAATTTATACTCATCTTTATTGGCGGAATAATCGCAGGGTATCAGGCGGGAGAACAAATTAAATTTTACAATCTGTCGAAAGATCCGCACGCATCGCTTGTTGAATTGATATACAAGAAATGTGGAGGTAATACAATTGTAGTGAAAGACATCAGAGGCCCGTGGACTACGGAGCAAATGACATGCTGGAGTGAGGAACTTACTCATGCCAGTGATAACACATTCAAAGCTGAGATGTATTTTAAAATCAGTAAATTTATCCATGAATGCAACGTCAAAAAAGAAGACCAAAAAAAATGCATAACCGACATTTCATCTGAATATCAAAAGCGGGTGATGAAATATCGAGAACTTAAAACCCTGATGAGTGAATCATCCCGATATAATTAACATGGAGTAGCGGTCTACACTACAGCAACAAAGATTTTCAAGAGCATAATTAAACAATACTCCCTGTGGAGTAATCAACACCCTGTTTAATAAAGGTGTATTTATGATAACAGAAGGTATCATTCTAAAAACTGAAATACTTAGTGAATATATCTATACTTTAAAACTAATCTGGCTCTTAACTGAAAATAACTTATTGAGTAACCAAATGAAAGAAGGTTACACAAAGGAACAGTTAATTGATGAACTGAAAGAAGCTGTAAAAAAACAACGCTATCAGAACTCTTATCAGACACTGGCCACTATGAACTTGCTGAATCCATCCTTTTCATTATTGAGCAAAGAGTCAATGAATGCACTTAACAAGTTATAGGTGAGTACCAAAAGGTCACTTTCTGTTAGCCCTTTAATTAAATATGATTTCAATTTTTCAGGTTTAAATTCTCCATTTACAGGCAATCGTCGGCCAGCACGCTTTGGATTATAATTTCTAAGACGCTTTTTTATTTCAATGTCATCATTACATACTTTCATTCCAACTCCTTTTTTGAACATCGTATAACAATATATCTCCACAGGGTAACACAGACCTCATTTACTATTTACTTTATATTGCGGCCCTCCCGCATAAGGTGTCTTCATGCCTGAATCAGACCTCAAACAGACCATTGCCGATAAAAATCCAGAAACAGACAACGCAGAGCGAAATGCCTGTGCGCAGTCACCCGGGTGTGAATGCGAATATTACGCCCTTCCTTGCGAATTACCTCATTCAAAGTCGGCTCCATTTTATATATCAGAGCGCCCTCACCAGGGACATACGCTTTTTTATGGTCCTTCGTCCCGGAGATGTTGTGATGCCTGAATTAGACCTCAAACAGACCATTGCCGGTGAACCCCCGGAAACAGACAGCGCAGATCGAAACGCCCATGCGCAGTCACTCGGATGTGAATGCGAATACTGTGGCTACCCTTCCGGCCACAATACGGCGATACACCGTGACGGAAATCCTCTCAATCGCGATGACAGTAACCTGACGGTCGCTGATCCCTTCTGTCGCGCATGGCGGGAGTTAAATACACTCAATGCCGACAATGCGGTGATGACCATCCTCCCCGGTATTTCATCGGAAGATATCAGTCATTTACAACGCACCATCCACATCGCTCTTCATAGTGACGATCCGTCCACGCGGGAGGATGCCCGCCAGTTACTGGACTGGCTCACCGAACATAAATCACTCGCAGAGAAGCGTTTCGACACGTCGCATCCGGGCGCGTTTGCACAGGCACTGCACCGGACCGCCCCCTCGCAACGTCATGAGACCCGGGTGGCATGGCGTCATATCGCACCGGTACTCAACCCGGCCCGTCTGCCTGACCCCACAGAGTTAACGCCACTTGAGTCCACAACGGACTGGTGGCCAATGATGTATCAATATTACCGCACGCAGGGTGGCGCATGATCATCGATAAAGTTGAAGACGCACTGGCGTGGCTTTCGCGCTACACGCTGGGAGAGAACTTCGCAGACTACTGCGATTTGCGCACGGTCATTGGCTTAACCGCCGATGACAAAATCCGCCATCCGTCGATGGACGCCCCGTATATTCAGGTCACCAAAAATAATGACTATGTCAGTTGTCTGGAAATTAAAGGGGCATTTCGTGAGTTCAGCTTCGAAGAGGTGGCTGAAGGACTGCCACCGAAGTCCGGCACCTTTCAGTTTTTCTACACCAGTCTGGCAGACAAGCTCACCGGGGATTTTAAAGAACTGGGCCATAAACTCAGTATTGTCTTCGAGCATGACCCCGACCGCGGCAGGGAGGAAGTAACCGACCTGATGACACCGCTGCGTCGTGGATGGAAGCGCCTGCATCTGGACATGGACGACCTGGCAATGGAGCGCATTGAAAAAATGGCCCCCTGGCTGGCAAGAGAGCGTGTTTTCCTCGTCATTTACACCGCCATTGGCGCCCTGCCCGCGGATGAACTGAAAAGTGAGATCCGTCGTCAGAATGCTGTCGGTGACCTCCCGGAATCCCGTTTCTCGCAAAACCCGCTTTATGCCGAATTTGAAGGGCTGAAGCTCCGCCATGACGCGTTTATGGACAAGCTCATCTTTGACATGAATGCCGGGAACAATGGTGTCTCTGTGCGTCTGATGGATGCGCATGAAACGGGCCGTGTGATCCGCGACGAGATCGAAAAAAGCAGCACGTCGCCGTCCTGGCAACCGCTTCTTCCTGGCGACAGGGTGATGCCTCACGGCCGTCTGCGGGGGGACGGGAAAGACATCAGCGCCTGTCTGGCACCGCATCTCAACTATCAGTATTGCGACACGCAAATCGACACCGACGGACCTTTCGTGGAGGTGGATGACTTTTGCCACGGCCAGCTGGCCATGACGCTCTTTCCGCAGCGCCCTCAGACATTCCCGGAGCTGTTTGCCAACGTCCCCCGGCAGATCCCGTGGCGCGTACGATTCGACCTGATGCCGGGCGGGGCCTCGCAGCTGGGGTACAAAAACTTCCTGCTGACCTTTCTGGCCATCATTCCGGCCCTGCGCCAGCAGTACGAATCCGTGCAGTGGTTACTGAATCGCGACAAGAAAGATCCGGTTGTCAGCCTGAGCATCACCGCCAGCACATGGCACCGGGACAAAAAAACCATGAAACGAAACCTCACGTTACTGAAAAAGTCACTTCAGGGCTGGGGTATCTGTAATGTCACCGGCACGTTCGGCGATCCGGTCCGGGCATGGGTGTCAACGCTTCCGGCCGCTTCCAGCTACAGCGGCCCGAACCTGATGTTCTCCCCGCTGACTGACGCACTGCGCCTGCTCCCCCTGCAGCAGCCGTGCAGTCCGTGGTCGGAAGGGAATGTGATTTACCTGACCACCGGGCGAAAACCGTTTGTCATCAGGCTGGCCAGTTCCCTGCAGGAGAAACACACAGAACTCGTCATGGGGCCTCCCGGTTCAGGTAAATCGGTCCTGTGCAACAGCAGCCATCTTTCTTTCCTGACCAACAGCAATACCAATATCCCCTTTATGTTGCTTATCGATAAGGGGTTTACCGCGCAGGGGTTCCACGACATCGTCTATGACGCACTGCCGAAAGATGCCAAACACAAAATTGCCAGTATCGTGCTGAAAAATACGGCAGAGCACTGTCGTAACCCGATGGATATTCAGCTGGGCCTGAAAACGCCGCTGAGTAGTGAACGTAGTTATATTCTGAATTTGCTCAAAAGCCTGTGTGCAGACCCTGAAACAGGGATGCCCCCGGACCCGACCAGCTGCGCTGATATTCTGGGCAGGATCATTGACGGCGCATTCAAGGAAAAAGGCGAGATTAACCCCTCGCGCTATGGTGCCGGCCTGGTTCCTGAAGTGGATCGCGCCCTGGAAGAAAGCGGCATACTGCATGAATATTCACCGCAGTGGTGGGAGTCGGCCACATGGTATGAAGTCCGCGACATGCTTTTTGATAAAGGCTATGTCTCTGAGGCTACTCGCGCGCAGTGTCAGGCAGTCCCGCTGATTAATGACCTGCAAAATGAGCTCAATCGCAAGGAGATGGCCGACACATTCCAGGGCGTGACACGGCCGGGGACCCAGGAGCCGTTACTGCAGTATGTTTCCCGTTGTCTGGCCAAAGCGCTGACCGATTACCCGGTGTTGTCAGGCAGAACCCGCCTCGTGTTCAGTCCTGAAACCCGGATCGTGATTGTCGATGTTAACAACGTCGCCGGCGACACGACCCCGGAAGGAAAACTGAAGACCGGCATCATGTACCAGTTTGCCCGCCAGATTGGCGGGGGGAATGATTTCTACCTTCCGCAGATTCAGGATGAACTCTACGACAAGCTGGACCCGCGTTACATCCCGTTGCACAGGAAACGTATTGAGCAACTGGATCAGGAAACCAAGCTGATATTCATTGATGAGATGCACAATATCAAAGGTGTTCCGATGTTGTGGGATGCGCTGCAGACGGAAGATCGTGAGCAGCGTAAGTTCGGTATTCGTACCGTATTTGCCTCGCAGTATCCGGATGATTATCCCCCTGACCTGCTGGCCTCCGCCAACTCCATCTATCTGATGCGCGTTCGTGAGAAAGATTTCCCGCTGCTCAGTCAGTCCTGTCAAATCCCGGAAATCACGCTCCGCCGTCTGCTGATGACGCCACCCGGTGCAGCACCCGATGGTTCCGGCACGACCTTCCTGGGGATCTTCAAAACCTCACGCGGCAACGTGGCCCAGTTACTCAAACATGCCGTGGGACCACGGGAACTGTGGGCGCTGAACTCCACCCCGGAAAACCGCGCCCTGAGAAAGCGGTTAACGGCCAGTCTGGGCGCACGCACTGCCCGCGAACTGCTGGCATCCAAATTCAGGTACGGCAGCGCCGTGGCGCAAATCGACTACATCAAATCCAGAACGGGTGACGATGATGATACCAGCGCGGTAAACCGCCTGGCCGATCAACTCCTCAACGAATACGGCTACCTGCAAGGCTAAACACACAAAGAGCAAAATATGGACAAACATCTCCGCCGGTATTCCCGGCCAGCTGTCTTTACGCTATCCCTGATTTCATTCCTCATTACCACACCGGCACAGGCTTTCCCGGTCAATGTAACCAGCAGTGTGCCCGTTACCACCCAGATTGTTCCCCAGCTCAGTACGGCCAACGGTACGCTGACCGAAATTGCCACCACCCAGCATCAGGTGGGAGCGGCCATCAATGCCAGCGCCAACAAGATTTCATCCTCAATTGAGCAGGCAGAACAGTCCAGGTCCACACAGGACAGTTTTGCGCGCCAGTCAGAACGGCTGGAAGAATCACGGCGAAGTTTTGCTGTACCTGAAACCATCTGTACGGAGTCGACATCAGGCTCGGCTGCCCGGGTCAGCAGCCAGGCCCGCGCCACGCAGGGCAGCTACGCCAGAGGCGGTGGCGTCAGTAACAAAACCATCAAACGCGCACTGACCGACGCCACCCCGGCACCAGAGCAGGTGCAGTACCAGAGTGCCGCCATCCACGGGCAGTGGTGTGATGAAACCGATTATGCCGCTTATGGCGGTACCGACCTGTGCCCGTCTGTATCGCAGTATCCGGGCGGTGACAAGCAGCTGGCCTCCCTGCTCGACGGGGCCGGTAAGCCGGGTAAAACACCCGACTTAACGTTCACGCAGAAGCAGATTGATGCCGCCGTCGCTTACACCCTCAACACCACCGCGCCCGCAGCGGGTCGCCAGCTTGGGAAAGGTGAAGTCAAAACCGCCTCCGGTAAGCAGTATGCCGGTCTTATGACGCAGTACGAGGGCATCATGGACGCGGCCCGGGAGCCGCAGATGGCCATGATTGCGGCGAGTACCCCCAACAAGGCCACCAGGGATGCCCTGAAAGATGCGCTCAGGGTGCCGTCAGCACAAAGTTACTTTGACGACACCGCGTCAGAACAGGCGCGCTCATCCGGAGAGTTATCCCAGCGGGAGTTTGAGTCGTTTGAGGTGGGCAGGCGCTATGCCAACACTGCCTACTTATCTGACCTGCAGCAGATGGAAGGTGACAACCTCATCCGGGAACAAATCCGCGTGCAGAACCTGGGGAACTGGCTGGCGCTGGCCTCAAAGCGTGAGCTGGAAAAGAACAATATTCTCACCGGGCAGGTGCTTGCCCTGCTGGCCACGGAGCAGTACCGGCCGCAACTGGCCGCCAAAATGGAGCAGGTGAAAGCGGGGAACGCCAGATGAAAATGAAAACCGGCCTTTACTGGCTGGCCAATATCTTCCTTCCGCTTTCAGAAGCCCGCTATACCAAAAACAAAATCATTCCGTCCTTTGCGAAGCAGCTGCAGCGTATGCGGGTGGCCAAAAAGCTGATGGCCCGACGTCGCCGGCAGCCCGGGTTATCCTGGGCGGAGGCCGTGGCGGCCAGTGGTATGGATACAGCCAGTATCGCGCGCCGCCAGCTGCGGCGTAAGCGACTGTATCTGGTCATGGCCGGTATCCCCATCCTGCTGGCCACCGGCCTGTTCCTGGCGGTGCTGGCCAGCGGGATATATGTCGCGCCCCTGCTCATTCGTGTGGGGGTCATCATCGTCGTTCTGCTGGGACTCGGGAGCATCCCGTTTCTGCAGGCGATTATCTGTACCTGGCGGCTGTGGCAGTTACGCGAGCGCCGGGTCAGCGAGGCGGAAAAAGGCACGTTCACGGATTTTCGCCGGGAAACCCACTGGATACGCATGACTCTGCTCCCCTGGCGTTAACGCCACTCTCATCCATCCTGCATTAACGGTCATTCAGGCCGGGGTAAATTTATGAAATGGTTACGAATCCTCTGTGCCAGTGTTCTGGTGAATGTACTGTGGGCGCAGTCAGCACTCGCTGATACCGCCGTGAGCTTTGACAGCATTGAAGCGGCAGCGAAACGTTCAACCGACCTGTCCCGCCAGCTTCTGGTGATGATATTCGGGGACGTTGTGACTGACCCGTTATCCACCAATGCGACAATGGTCGGCCAGCTGTTCTTCATCTTTAACGGAATTGTCTTTGCCCTCGCGGTCATCTGGTTTCTGCTGATAAGCCTCAAACACATCACCAAAGCCGGGCATACGGGGAAAGTGTTTGGCAGCGGAGCCACGCCAATGGCTGTGGTGACCACCGTCGCGGGATTCCTGTTCCTGGTGCCGACCGCCTCCGGCTGGTCGCTCGCCCAGCTGGTATTTCTGTGGGCGGTGTCCGTGATGGGCATCGGTAGCGCCAACCTGATGACCGACAAAATTGCGGACCTGATGAAACAGGGTTACTCACTGGTGATGCAGCCGGTGGCGCCACAGACCGTCAGTTCTGCGCGCGCCATCTATGAGATGAATCTGTGCATGTACGCCACGAACGCAGAACTCAGCGGCATGTACAGTCAGTATGGCAAAAGCGACACCCCACTGATGGCTATCAAAACCACCACAGAGGGTTTTGAAATCTCCAACGGCAGCGCCAGCTGCGGTTCGGCCCGACTGCCGGCATCGAGTAAACATAGCCTGACCGGCTGGCTGTTCGCGCCGGATGTAAACACGGATGCCATTGAGTCGGCTCAGCGTAACGCCATGAATCAGATGCAGAACACGCTGAACCAGAACGCCTCGTCGTTTGTCACTGCCCTGCTGAACAAGCAGAAGAACGGCGGTGGCACCCTTCCAGATGCAGAAACGGCCATTCAGCAGGCCGCCCGGACCTATGAGGACTCGATCAATGCAGTCGTCAACGCACAGGGGAATGGCGATGAACTGGCCACCGCAATGACAACAGAACTCAAGAGAAGTGGCTGGCTCTCTCTGGGGGCGTGGTATCAGACGTTCGCGACAGCTAACCAGAAAGTCAACGATGCGGTAGCACTCAAACCAGTGGTCAGCGGTCAGTCATCTATGGGCGATATTGGCGTCAGCGATACGTTAAATAACGTCATGACGGCTTATCAGGCACAGCTTCAGAATTCACCATACACACCCCCACTTGGAACTCAAACAGCTAAGAATACTCAAGAAGCTAAAGACTCATCGAATCCTGATGCTGTCTTCGTTAATATTTTAGACAAGCCGTTTCTGGGTTTAACTGAATACATAGCAAAATTAAATATTGGAAGCAACCAGGTTAACAGTAACCAAATGAATCCATTGCTTAAAATGAAAGCAATAGGCGATTATACTTTAATGAGCACGGAATTAGTTTTTGTCACCTTTAGCGCGGTAAAAATTTCCGTGGACACATATGGAAATGGATTCACTGGAATAATCGCTTCAGTTCTTTCACTCAAAGGTAGTGAATTATTAAAGAACACTATAAATACCATATCGCCATTCGTATACTTCATCTTGCTAGTACTTTTTGGTATTGGATTCAGCCTTTCAATCTATCTTCCACTAATTCCATTTATTTTTTGGTTGTCAGCGGGCGCAAACTGGATTGTAAGCGTATTAGTTGGTGCAACGGGTGGTTCATTATGGGCTGCCACGCATATAGGGACAGAAGAAGAGAAAGGTAGTCGTTCTGCTTATGGCTACATTTTCTTAATAGATGCACAGATTCGGCCCATGCTAATGGTTCTTGGATTTACATTCGCTAGTCTGGTGATCGTGGCTATTGGAACCCTATTGAATATGCTATTCGGACCAGTCATAGCCAATGTTCAAGCAAGTTCTATAACAGGGATTGTGACGTTAGTTGGTTTACTAATGATATATGCAAGAATTTGTACAACAACTGTTACTCGAGTATTTGCATTACAAGTTACCATGCCTGATTATGTTATATCATGGTTAGGTGGGCGAGAAGCAGCAAGTATTCTTGGAGGAATGGCAGAGTCAACTAAAAACTTATTTGCTGGATTTTCTCATGGACTTATGCGAACACCTGGTTTAAAATCGAACGGTAACAATAAATCCCCCGACGACGGGCAGGACGGTATAAAATGAAAAAGAGCTATATTTATAGAGAGTTATTTATACTCTTGTTAGCCATTATAACAGCAGGATGTTTTTTTTACGCCGTAATATACTTATCAATTGCAATTTTAGACATTAACGAATCTTTTATATCTGCTGGCACTATAGGGATAGTTTTCCTTTTAGCCTCTTTTTTTGCTTTTTTCGGCATACGAAAGATCAGAAAAACTGAAGCAAAGCGAAACAAGGCTGTATTAGAATCGTTAAAAAACAAATTATTTCAACCTGAAGATCATTTAGAGTTGTATAAATGGAAAATGGGTAAGTACATCGGTTTTGATGATAAAAACAAAACGATACTGGCACTTGATCTTTACAACAAGAACACTCTTATAAAAGCTATCGATTTTAATACTTGGTCTGGCTATGAGTGCAGAGGGAGCGTTGTAACCTTTAAGTTCCGTGATATTAACTTTCCCACATTTATTATGGGATTCAGAAGTGAAGGGGAAAGCATGGCTTTTTGTCACAAACTCGATGTTCTTCTATCTCCTGAATACAAACCAGCCTCAAATGTTGGTCATGAGTTTTCTGAATATATCAAGACAAAACAACTCAACCTCCAGACAGTTTGATTTTCGATTATAGTTTCAACTCTCAGAGCACCTATCCAGGTGCTCTTTTTTCTTCCTGGTGCTAATCGACAGACTTCAGACGTAAAATAAACCGACTGGTAAGGCCGTTTTTTTACTTCTCCAGTGTTATCGTAGCTATTGGAACATTGCTGAATATGTTATTTGGATCAGTAATAGCTAATATTCAGTCAAACTCAATTACCGGAATAGCCTCTATTATAGGATTGCTAATGATTTGCGCTCGTATTTGTACCGCTACTGTATCCCGAGTTTTTGCTCTTCAAGTTACAATTCCAGATTATGTAATTTCTTTGCTAGATGGACGTGAAGCAGCAAGCATTCTTGGCGGAATGGCTGAGTCAGCTAAAAGCATGTTTGCTGGTTTTTCTCATGGACTTCAACGCGCACCCGGTATAAAACATGAAAATAACACTAGCGTCCCCAATAATGGACAGGATGGTATGAAATGAAAAAAACTTATATCTACAGAGAGTTATTTATATCCCTCTTGGGTGTGATTTCAACAGGTTGTGCTGGCTTGGCCTTAATGTTTATTCTACTTGCTTTGTTCGAAGGTATATTTAGCCGTGATTATGCATTCGGACTTGTCTTTCTTGTGGCCTCATTAGTAATGGTTTTATTTATAAGGCGAATAAGGAGATCTGAAGCTACACGGAACATGGCCATTTTGAAATCGTTAAAAAACGAATTATTTCAACCTGAAGAACACTTAGAGTTGTATAAATGGGAAATGGGTAAATACATCGGTTTTGATGATAAAAACAAAACGATACTTGCACTTGCACTTTACCACAAAGATCCTCTTATAAAAGCTATCGATTTTAATACATGGTCTGGTTATGAATCCAGAGAGAACGTTGTAACCTTTAAGTTTCGTGATATTAAATGTCCCACATTTGTTATGGGGTTCAGAAGTGAAGAGGAAAGCATAGCTTTTTGTCACAAACTCGATATTCTCCTGACACCTGAATACAAACCAGCCTCAAATGTTGGTCATGAGTTTTCTGAATATATCAAGACAAAACAACTCTACCTCCAGACAGTTTGATTTTCGATTATAGTTTCAACTCTCAGAGCACCTATCTAGGTGCTCTTTTTTCTGCCTTGCTGTATGCCACGATGTCACACAGTTACAGGCTACCGAAGAATTCGTCATCCGTAAGCAGTCCTGCTTTTTCCATGAACTGGTTAAGGGATCGTAGATCCTCTTTATCCTGCTCAGGATCGTTGAACAGCCCCATACTGGTGCTTCCTTCGTCACTATCTGGGATGCGAGTCTGTGTGCTCATGTCATTCTCCTTTACATAAAAATTATTAAATATCAGAACGATAGAGGTTTTAAATAAAATCAAGTAACAAGTAATAAGCCATCATCTAAAGCTCTCTTACTTTAGACCTGATTTCAAAAATTGAACGCCTGACAAATTTAGAAAAATTTTCCTTTGTTAGCATTAACTGCTTACTCGAGGGGGGATTCCCCTCCTTATGTTTACTAAAGAGTCGGGGTTATAGCATGGCAAGGATAGACATTAACGTACCCTACGCTGAAAAAGATGAAGCAAAAATGTTAGGGGCCAGATGGGACGCTGCGAACAAAACCTGGTATGTGCCTGATGGCGTATCCGTTGACCACTTCTTGAAATGGTTATCAGATTGTAATGTCATCGCACCTCACTGGTATATCGCTCAGACATCCAGCCAATGCTGGAAGTGCGGATGTGAAACTGTAGTGACCTCAATTCTTCTTCCTGAGGGACATCAGGCACTTAAGCAGGATGGTGATGGTCCCATTTACTGGAAACAATATGAAAACCCTGCATTTATATTCTATATCTATGATATTCCAGACCATATCCTGAAAAATTTTGAACGGATAACGCACTATTTATCAAAGGACTATAGTAAGACCGTAGATGAAAAATACTGGATGAATCACTGTAAGCACTGTCATATGAAGCAAGGAGATTTTCAGTTGCATTGTGAGGTTGATGGTGCATTTACACCATCGAATCGGGAACAAGCCTCTGGAATCTATCTCACCAGAATCGAACAAAGCTTTTCTGCATCATGTGGCAGCATTTCGCACGAACACCTGCATTTCAGGTTTGGCTCGGAAGAGAAGTTCTTCACTTCCGGGGAGTGGTTTCCGTATATGGGCATAATATAGAAAGAGCATATGGGTTAATACCGACGTAAAAAAACCGACTGGGGAGGTCGGCTTTTTTACTGCTCCGGTGCTGAGTTGGTGACTCTGACCGGAGGAAATCTTTCTACACCTAACATCAGCACTATACACCAGAATCCAGACGTAAAAAAACCGACTGGTGAGGTCGGCTTTTCTACTGCTCCGGTACTGAGTTGGTGACCCTGACCGGAAGAGAACATCATCATCTAACGTTTCAATAATATTACCTTTAGGGTGATTTCTCAAGTATAGGGTAGAAGTCCGAATAGCAGGCTGTATAATCATGGAGTTAGCTCTGTGATACTCCCTTCCGGAAACGCGCATGAACGTTTTTAAAGCCCTGACCAGTTTTACGGGTGGTGCCGTTAACTGGTGCTCTGACCGGAGTGGGAACATCATCATCTAACAATGAGATATGCTCCGTGACAGGCAATGTAAGAGTAAGCGGAGATTCTCTCACTCCATATGATGGAGAAACGGATGGTTAACCTGTTAATCATCGTTCTGAGAGCAGTCGCGGCGCTTGCAAACGCGCTGATTGCTGTTCTGGAACTGATCCGCAATTTCATCGACTGATGACAGCGGAAACGTAGCTAAGGGCGGGGAATTAACCGCTCCCCGCCCTTTAATAAATCTTTATATGCCTGGGCAGCCCTAAGTAATTTTTCGTGCACTACAGGCTCACTCTCCAGCGCCGCTATTAAATCGTCTGCACCCGCAACTGACAGATTCAGGACATCATCAAACAGGCAATCCCTACGGGGCATTTTAGGTTCTGTATAGCTCATAATCTCGGCTTCCCACCAACATTCTGGTGTAAAAAAACGACTGGTAAGGTCGGCTTTTCTACTGTACCGGTATCGAGTTGGTGGCTCTGACCGGAGGAAATCACTCTACAACTGACGTCTGTACTATAACCTAAAATCCAGACGTAAAAAAACCGACTGGTGAAGCCGGCTTTTTTACTGTTCCAGTGCTGAGTTGGTGGCTCTGACCAGAGAGGAACACTCAATATCCAACATCAGCATTGTACGCCAGAATCCAGACGCAAAAAAACCGACTGGTGAGGTCGGCTTTTTTACTGCTCCGGTATCGAGTTGGTGGCTCTAGCCGGAGAAGAACGCTCTGTATCTAGCCCTCTAATAATATGGTTAGAGACACCTTGTGTCAATTTTCTCCAGGCTGTATACATCAAGTGGCTGAAAACAGGGTGAATAATTATATTCGTGCAAGTACAATCTATAGGTTAGCTCTATTTTGCTTCTCCCTGCCCTTAACCCCAGCGTAACCGGGTATGAACGATTTGAAAGTCCTGGCTGAACAAACAGGTGGTGCTGTGTCCGGTGCTCTGGCAGGAGGAGAACGCTCTGTATCTAGCACAAAGAGAGCCACAGTGACAGGCAGTGGAAGAGTAAACTGTGGTGTTCTCTCTCCATATGATGGAGAAACGGATGGTTAACCTGTTAATCATCGTTCTGAGGGCAGTAGCTGCGCTTGCAAACGCGCTGATTGCTGTTCTGGAACTGATCCGCAATTTCATCGACTGATGACAGCGGAAACGTAGCTAAGGGCGGGGAGATAACCGCTTCCCGCCCTTTAACAAATCTTCCTTTCTTAAACACCCGGACCGTCACGTTCTACTGAACACTTCCCGACCTCAACTTCACCATCCTTAACCGGAGACTTTGTCATGTCTGCCTATCAACCCACCCCGTCACCCAACAATGACCAGGGGACTATGATGTTGATGGCGCTGGCCCTGATACTGATAGCCATCGCCATATTTCATTCAATTTTTTACTATGCATGTTGTGCCATGCTGTATTACCTGTGGTATCTGGCAGACTTCGCATCGATACACACCTACGTTGCCGGGAAAATTAACCTGCTGGCCTGGGCCAGTAACAGGGTGGAAGACCTGAGCCTGGGCGAGTTTCTGGAGGTCATGAACCAGACTGCCGGTATTCTGTATGTGTTTATGCTTCCCGTCACGGTGTACGGCCTTGTGGCCACACGCAACCATCCACTAAGCATCACCCGCCGAAAAATTGACATACATACACTGCCGAAGATTATGTCCACCTTTTCCCCGGCCATTATCCCTGCCCTGCAGTACGGTGACCCGAAAACACAGTTACTGAACGTGGACCCGCCGGAACACCGCAGCGCCATGACCCCGGATGAGTTTGCCATCAGCCATAAACTGGTGATCGGACAGCGCCTTGACCATGAGCGGGCCAGACAGGCCTTCGATGCCCAGCTGGGAACACCTTTGTTCAGCGAGTCCAGCTTCTGTGCGCATGAGCGCGCCCTGGTGGCCATCATCGGCCTGCAGGTGTTTTGCGACGATCGAGCTGCGGCACTTGAACTGCGGGATGCGTTAAACCGCTCCTGCGGGAAACGTCAGCGCGAACACGGTAATAAGCGCGGTTATCCCCAATTAAGCCTCGCTGAAAAGGCATTCAGACAGGTGATGTCCACGCCACAGGCGAAAGCCTGGATACGCCGGCACAGCACAACACGCACGGCACTTTCAGCGCTGCATGCGCAGGATCTGCGCCTGCCTGCAGGTCAGTTCCGGTGGCTGAAGGGTATCGACCGGACACTGTGGTATGTGCTGTCCTCATCAGATCGCAGTAAATGCTTTGTCGAGGGAGCCGGTGTGGTGACGGCGGCACAATGGGAATCGCTGGTTTCACAGCTGTCTAAAAAACTCAAAGTCGTGATCCCTGCGCCTGAGAATCTGACCGCTTTTGCTGTGCGCGGTCTGGAGGATGACCTGCGTAATATCGGCATGGTTATCGACGACCATGAACGCAGTGCCCGTATTGAGGAGGAAGAGGACAGTACCACGTTCGATGACCTGGTTTTTCTGCACAATGCTGATATCCCTCCCACTGTGACGCCCTCCGCCGGGCATACACCAGAAATGGTTATCCCGCAGGAAAGCCAGAGTAATTCTCAGCCCCTTTTCAGGCCGCAAAAATAAGGATCACAGGAATGAAAGGCGCTGTTGATCGGTTTTTGGTCTTTTTCATTATTTGTGTGATTTGCTTTCATATTTACCAGACCCTGCATTAATCCCCCCTCATTTATCTCTGTATAACAAGGAGTTAATTATCATGTCTGATACCTTTTCCGTCCTGTTTAAGAACGGGATGCTGGCAGCTTACGCTGGTAATTCACAAACCCCGTTATTTCTGGTTATGCCAGGCCCCTTAAGTCGTTTTTATCTTCGTGGGAACGTGGTGGTGCATGACAGCAAAACGCAGTCCCCCCAGGAGATCTACCAGGCTGAAACGCCTGAAGAAGCGGCCATGCTGCTGAAGGCTGTGCAGGATGAAAGACAGCACCGTCATAAAGTGCAGAATAAAAGGGCTCTGATAGTCCTGGGGATGATACTGGTGATTGTACTGGCGTCATTATTACTTGCCGCCGCAGCCAGAGAGATGTACCGGCCTGATGAACGCAGAATCCATCCCCCGTTCCCGCTTCTGTCTCTTTCAGAACCCGCCAGAAATGAGCCCATTTCCGTGGACATCGCAGCAGCGCCACGTTCAGATGTTACGCAGCAGAAACCCGCGCCGGTTAAGCCATCCATCCAGGTTACACCTGACGACTCCCGGGTTATCCGTGCTGCCAGTCTTAAAAAGGCCACCGACAGCGGTCGTTACACCATTAATTTATCCGGCGGCCGTGCGCGGACGATTTATGTTTTTTCCGATCCGTTCTGCCCTGGCTGCCGTCAAATCGAACCCACGCTTGAAGCACTGACGCGTGATTACAACGTGGTCATCTTCCCTGTGACGCTGGTTGGAAAGCAAAAGACCACTGAAGCCGTGACTCCGGTACTTTGCGCTGCGCCGCAAAAACGTGCGCAGCTCTGGCAGTCACTCTTTAAGGTGGACGAAGTGATGCCTCTTTCCTCCACTGCGTCTGACACACCGACACCGACCAATTGCACTGACGGCGAGCACGCTGTCGCGATCAATGACCGTGCCTTTGACTATTACCAGCTCCCGGGCACGCCACAGTTAATTGCAGATGATGGCCGTGATATCCCCTTCAGCGCCCTCACCAGTGATGATGCGCTTGCCCGCTTCATGAATACCCCCATAAAGGAGCCTGGCAATGACCACCGGTAATACCCAGCCTGTTGATAAACAAAGAGTCAGACAGATAACACAGTCCACCTGGATAGACGATTACCTGCTGGCCCCGGCCACCGTACAGGCGGGGCTTGTGGTTATTCTGGTGCTGACATTCCTGCGGACCTGGATACTGCTCCCCGGCGTTTTCGCCACGTCCATCTGGCTGCTGACCTTCTTCGGTCAGGTATTCCGGATGCCGCTGCGTATGCCAAAGGATATCGGCGGTGTTGACATGACCACCGAACGCGAAAACGCACTGGAATTTGTAGGGCCGTTGGGCCTTTTTCGTTTCACACGGCGCAGACTGGTATGGGATAAATCTGCCGGCATTATGTGCCTGGGGCATGCCAGACGGCGGTTCCTCGGCCGGGAACTGTGGCTGACGCGTGATGACTGCCTGCGGCACATGCAGCTGCTGGCCACCACCGGCTCGGGTAAAACCGAAGCGCTCCTGTCTCTGCTGCTCAACAGTCTCTGCATGGGACGGGGCATGATGTTCTCCGATGGCAAGGCAGAAACAAAACTGGCCTACGCCATCTGGTCGCTGATGCGTCGTTACGGGCAGGAGGATAATTACTATGTTCTCAACTTTCTCAACGGCGGTCGTGACCGGTTCGACGAACTCCTGGGCAATGACCGGACCCGTCCTCAGTCCAACTCAATCAACTTCTTTGGCGATGCCACCGCAACCTTCATCATCCAGCTGATGGAATCCCTGTTACCGCAGGTCGGTTCAAATGAAGCCGGCTGGCAGGATAAAGCCAAACCCATGCTGTATGGTCTGGTGTATGCGCTGTATTACAAGTGCAGGAAAGAGAATATCCGCCTCTCACAGTCGATGATACAGAAGCACCTGCCCCTGAAGGAAATGGCGGATTTGTATATTGAAGCGAAGCAAAACGGCTGGCACGACGAAGCCGTCAGTGCGCTGGAGGCGTATCTCAGTAATCTGGCAGGCTTTCGCATGGAACTGGTCAGCAAGTCGTCGGAGTGGGACCAGGGCGTGTATGACCAGCATGGTTTCCTGACGCAGCAGTTCTCCCGCATGCTGGCCATGTTCAACGACGTCTATGGCCATATCTTTTCTTCCGATGCCGGCGACATCGATCTCAGCGATGTACTGCATAACGATCGTACCCTGGTCGTGCTCATTCCTGCGCTGGAGTTATCCAAAAGCGAATCCGCGAACCTGGGGAAATTATACATTTCAGCAAAACGCATGGTCATCGCCCGTGACCTAGGCTATCAGCTGGAGGGGAAAAGCAGGGATGTACTGACCAGTGCGAAATTTTATAACCCTTTCCCCTTCCCTGATGTGCATGATGAACTGGGAAGTTACTTTGCGCCCGGCATGGATGACCTCGCCGCACAGATGCGCAGTCTGGGTGTCATGCTGGTCATTTCGGCCCAGGACATTCAGCGCTTCGTGGCACAGTTTAAGGGTGAATACCAGACCGTGAACGCCAACACGCTCGTGAAGTGGTTTATGGCCATGCAGGATGAAAAGGACACCTTTGAACTGGCCAAAGCCACGGCCGGGAAGGACTACTATGCCGAACTCGGGGAGATGAAACGGACGCCCGGTACGGTCAGCAGCAGCTATGAAGAGGCCAATACCACCTATATCCGTGAGAAAAACCGGATAACGCTGGATGAACTTAAAGACCTTAATCCGGGGGAAGGGTTCATCTCCTTCAAAAGCGCGCTGGTACCTGGCAGTGCCATCTATATCCCGGATAGTGAGAAGATATCCTCAAAACTGTCACTTCGGATCAACCGGTTCATCGATACAGGAAAGCCGACAGAGGCCGACCTGGTCGCACAGAATCCTCATCTCAGACGCCTGCTTCCTCCGTCAGAACTGGAAGTCAGCATGCTGTTGCAGAGAACGGATGAAATCATCGCCGGCAGTGAAACACACACGCTACCGCCGCTCATGGACCCGATACTGGCCAGACTGATGAAGGTCGCAATGGATCTCGATAACCGCTGTGATATCAGCTACACCCCGACACAGCGCGGCATTCTGCTCTTTGAAGCCGCGCGCGACGTCCTGAAAAAACGCGGGAAAAAATGGTTTACCGTCAAGACACAGCCGAACCAGCTCAGGGTGTCTGACGCAATGGCACATCGTCTGGCCAGAAAGTCGACGGCGTTTATGCCCCTGGAGCAGTAACCCCCGCCCACCATTCAGCATAAGGAAATAACAATGTTCAGATCCCGTTCCGCACATGTCATGAGCGCATCACTCAGGTCACTGACACTGGTTCTTCTGGCTGGCATCCCGGTATGCACGGTGACAGCCGCTTCCATCCAGGTGGGTTTCTCTCCGGAAGGCACCGCGCAGCAGGTTGTACTGAATACCATCAACCAGTCCAGGCAGTCTGTCCGGATGATGGCATATTCTTTTACCTCGCCCGAGGTGGTAAAAGCCCTGATCAATGCCAAAAAACGCGGCGTTGACGTCAGGGTCGTTATCGATGAAAAAGGGAATACCTGCGAAAAATGTAAAGCCAGTAAATCAGCGATGAACCTGCTGGTAAATGCTGATATCCCGCTGCGCACGGTCAGCAAATACAAATTCATGCACGACAAGGTCATTATTACGGATGGCGCCAACGTTGAAACCGGCTCTTATAATTTCAGCAGCGCCGCCAATAAGTCCAATTCTGAGAACGCCATCCTCATCCAGGATGTACCGGAACTGGCACAGCAATATCTTCAGCACTGGCAGTCACGCTGGCAGGCTGGCCGTGACTGGAAATCAACGTATTAACCCCGTATTCATCTGGCGTCATCCCCTCGCAGATTTTCTCCCTGACCGTACACCTTTGTGCGCTCAGTTCTCAAAACCGTATCCGGAAACAAACATGACCACAGACACTACCGATTTACTCGGCCATTTCGCATGGTGCGCACAGATTGCGCTTGGCATAGCCCGCCACGATAACATCGTCACCAACTCCGTTCAGGAACATATTTTTTTAATGAACTGGCTGACAACGGCACAAAAAAAGAAACTATTCCCACGGGAGATTGCGTGTGAAATCGATTATCTGATCCGCCTCGGAAAACAACAGGGGATCATATCGGGACTGAAACGCAAGCTCACTTTTATCTACAAGTCCTGCTGTGAAGATATCAGTAAACAAAGCGATTTATTTCGGCTGACTTTTGCGATAGAGGAGCTGAAAAATAAAGGCTGGAGAAGCTACACCGTATCGAGCGCTGACTGGAAAAAAGGGTGGGAAGGACCGTTCAAACCCGCTATCTATATCGAACTGCCGGCGTTGCAGGCAGCCTTCAGTGAAGAAGGCCTGCAAATAAAGCCACTGCCTATTCGTGTTACCGGCGACACTGAGTATATTTCCCGGACGTTGTCCGATCTCCTCAGCCCATCTCCGGTCATCAGTACCACTGACAATATCCTTCTGCTGACCCCATAGTCTGCCTGATAATGCGCTCCCCGGAGCGCATTACCTCCAGCGAATGTTACCGACGGTACTGTTGATTTTTCCCGGACATCCACAGTAGATTGATAACTAATTCACTGGATAAAATACATCCATATAATGGATACCATTCACCTCGTACTCTTTCTCAAAGACCAGTCTGTTTTCCCAGCGTGACGTTTTGGCTGCTTCAGAAAGTATCTGATAGGCTTCAGGGATTTTACTGAACGAATCACTGTGTGGGTCAGTGATTGTGAGTGTTACATAGGTGTCAGTCTCGATGTAAGCAAGTTCTGCGCCATCGCACGCCGGGATAAAATCCTCGGGAATGATATATGCGCTCACGTATCCACGCAGCCCAAAGCGTTCCTTCTGCTCTTTTGAAACAAACGGGAAATCCCATCCGATCTTTTGGGCTTTATAAGCCGGATAATCAAGTAGTCCGCTTCTTTGTGCCCACTGCGTCATGTACGGAATGACCAGCAATTCAGGAGAAGGACTTATAGCAACATACCGGGCAACCCGGAATCTCTCCAGAGTGACTGTACTGATCGTACTGTAATAATTTTTATTCATCATGGCTCCTTACGGGAATCTTCCATAGGGGTTTCTCATGCCCGCAATTCTTCGCTGATATAAGGATAAGTTTACTTTATATATGGTGTTCTTTTCAGTTTAGTCCTTTCACTTATCAACTCATTCATTCTTTTCTGGTACTCCGTTTCCTGCATATTCCCTTTTTGCGTTCTGAGCAGGTTGATTTCAAGTTCAACACTCATAATCTTCTGGTTTATTTTTTGCCGTTCTGAGACAGCGTCCACAATTTTTCTACTTACATCTTTCTGTCTTTCCGAAGAGGGATTAAAAGAACCATCACTGAGAGTCGACTTTGAGTCTTTCATATTTCCACTCAAAACATTACAATCATCAGAAAAACAAGAAGATGCAAAGGCATCAGGTATAATCAAGCATGTTGAATAGAAAAGAATCAGGCCTGGTCTGAATATATCCGCATACATGTTTAATCCTTAAGACATATTAATCTGTTTTGTCATCACCGAGAGTTTAAACCTGTATGAATAGTGCCTTCAAAAACACCACATATTTATACCAAAAATGCTGATTTAAACACTCAAACTGGTCAGGCAACGGGTATTCCCTGACAGTATTCGAAACCTTAACGTTGATATATGATGTCGTAAGAGATATGGCCGGTCCGGATGACAGCTTCATGTTTGCAGGAAACAGGCGTGAATACTCAGGTTGAGACCTGAATACAAGGAGAAGATGATGGGAAATCTGATGTCGATGATGAATATAGGTAAAGAGATTGAGAGAAAACTCAATAGCGTTGGCATATTCACGCCTGAAGACCTGATCAATGCAGGAAGCAAGAAGGCATTTCTCAGACTAAAACACGCACATCCCAATGTGTGTCTTGTCCATCTCTATGTTCTTCACGGTGCGATTAGCAATACAGACTATCGGGAACTGGCATCCGAATCCAAACGGATGTTAAAAACTTACAGCGATGGTATTAAATAACAGCTAACCACCGTGAATGTCCTGATTATAATGAGCAAGGCTACCGGAAGCCTGGCTCATTATAAATCACACTTCACATTTTATTTTTTCATCATTTTTCAAAGTCTGGATACATGGCAATCCTGTTTATTTTCAGGTAATAACTCTTTTAGTTTAACGAGATCGTCTTTATTCCCTTTAAAACAGGTTGCCATATAACCGCAATAGGATATAACAACACCATGAGTTTTACAGAATGCTTTAATGGCATTATTGGTTTCTATCAAATGGACACTCAGAATGTGTGTTGGCTCCGATGGAATATATTTAACACGACTTTCCGACAGACACTCAACCAACGTATCTAACCGGGACTTACCCTGCATTTCACTACTGCCTAAAACCGTTGTTTTCTTTTTCATGAATAGCTCCTTTCGAAAAACGATACAATATAATTCACTTAAATCAAACAACTAATAAGCAATGAATGCCTATCAATTTAATAGACAGACTCTTTATTTTATACATAAGTTAAATTTTTAATGTTGAGCAAAACTTAATAATTAAAGCAATCTAATGAAAATAACTTAGTGTCCGGAATACATGAAATAATGAAAACATTATGGAACTCATCTGTTCAGAACATAAACTATTGTAACCATTAAAATACAGAAAGAAATAATAATGACAAACATTACCATTCGCAAAGATCTATATGATTATCATTTCCAGCAAATGCATTCTATTATAAGAAGAAAATTAAACCGCATTGAAATACTTTATTACTGGATAAGCAACAAGAAAAATATACATCATATTTTTCTGCGTAACGGAAGCAAAACACAGCGAATCAATATAACACTGGGTAAAAATTTCAGGATGCCTGGATTGACGAATTTGTGGAATAACAGTAACTGGTCTGTCACTCTGCCAGAAGAGTACGATGCCAGCTATTTAATTTATGAATTAGTTTTCAGGCAAAATGGTGGGAAAAAATACAAACCAGTGAGCACACTTATAGGTATCTCCCCGGAGGCTGATAGACGCCAACAGATTGAATTCAGGAAGAAAGTCAAAAGGTTAGCATTATGCCTCACCTACGAAGTGCAAACGGGCATTCTGACATATGACACAGCGGCTTCACATTTTTCTGCCACTACCGGACTGCGTATTGAACATGCACGACGATATTTCTGCAGATTTCTGCCTTATTCCTGACCTCTGTTAAAGGTCTTTGTTTCGTTTCTTTCTCCCTGTCTCCTGGCTTTGCCCTCTCCCATGCCAGCCCCCGCCAGACAACAGATGAACAAAATTCCCTGCTTCCGGTTTGTGGTACCATAGATAAATCACCATTCAGGTCAGGGCCGATGAAGAAGAAAAACAGCACACCCACACCGCATGACGCGGCATTCCGGCAGTTTCTGGCACAGCCAGAGATAGCACGCGACTTTATGGAACTCCACCTTCCGGCCGAACTGCGCGCCATCTGCAACCTCAGTACACTCAAGCTCGAATCAGGCTCTTTTGTCGAAGATGACCTTCGCCAGTATTTCAGCGACGTGCTTTACAGCCTGGAAACGACTGAAGGGACCGGATATGTGCATGTTCTGATTGAGCACCAGAGCTCGCCGGATGTTCACATGGCCTTCCGCATGACCCGCTATGCAGTCGCCGCGATGCAACGGCATCTCGATGCTGGCCATAAAAAACTGCCGCTGGTGATACCGGTGCTGTTTTACGTGGGGAAACGCAGCCCATACCCCTACTCCACCCGATGGCTGGATGAGTTTGATAATCCGGAACTGGCGGGTAAAGTCTATGGCGGGGCTTATCCGCTGGTAGATGTGACCGTCATCCCGGATGATGAAATAATGAATCATCGCCGCATGGCGGCACTGACGTTGCTGCAAAAGCACATCCATCAGCGTGATATCGCCACGCTGACCGATCGTCTGGTCACGCTGTTGATGGCGGATTACCTCTCTTCACCCCAGGTGATTGCGCTGATACACTATCTACTACAGGCAGGCGAGTCAGCTGACTCCGAAGCCTTCGTTCGCGAACTGGCACAGCGTGTGCCGCAACACGGAGACGCACTCATGACCATCGCACAACAGCTTGAACAGAAAGGCATCGAGAAAGGTATTGAGAAAGGACGCCTTGAAGGTATCCAGATCGGCGAAGAGAAAGGCCGTAATGAAGGCAAACTCGAAGGTAAACTCGAAGTGGCCCGTACCATGCTGCAAAACGGTCTCGACCGCAGCACCGTCATGAAGATGACCGGTCTGGCTGCTGACGAACTGGATCTAATCCGCCATTAATCGGCCTGTTCCCCTGAATATAACCCCGTTGGTTCTGTGCTGACGGGGTTTTCTTTAGCGTGTGCCACACGTACTCATGTGAATTAGCTCAAACCTGAACTGACAGTTTTCACCAGTGTCGGGCACTTCCCCTCACTGGTTGTCAAATAGACGCAATGCGACATTTTAATATCAAAAATCAGGTAGTGGACATGCGGCTAAGTAAGTAAATTATCTAAGGACATTACTGTTCCTGTAAAAGAATATCTGGCCTGAATATAAACTACTCGATATTCTGAAATACTTTGTATTTTTTGTGAACAGGAAAAAGTATGCTTAGTACATTACCCGATTTACATAGAAATTTTGCAGAGCAACTCAAGCTTAAATTTCAGTCTGATTCGCGGATTCACTCCCTTCTCGCTGGCGGCTCAATGATTCATGGAGGATTTGATAAATACTCCGATCTGGATTTTGTCGTTGTTGTTGATTCTCTCCACTATGACGAAATTATGGCGCAGCGTAGGGAACTTGCCGGGACATTAGGCCATCTGCTGCATGCTTTCACCGGGGAACATGTGGGAGAGCCTCGCCTGCTTATATGCCTGTATGGCCCTGAACTCCTTCACGTCGATCTGAAATTTGTCACCCTGGAAATGCTCACTCAGCGCGTTGAGGAGCCAGCAGTGTTATTTACCTGTGATAACACTGCTCTGGAGCGACAACTGGCAAAATTTAGTGCTCACTGGCCCAATATGACGCCGGAGTGGTTTGATTCCCGAGCCTGGATCTGGCTTCATTATGCAGTGGTTAAGCTGGGAAGAGGCGAACTCTTCGAAGCGATGGGTATGCTGGCATTCTTCCGCGAGCAGGTGCTGGGACCTATGCTGTACCGTCGTGCCAGTCTACCGCAACGTGGAGTTCGCCGCATTGAATTCCACGGCATTGATCCTGATGGCCTGCTGACTTCCACGCTGGCAACGCACGATCGTGACTCCGTCAGCATGGCCATCAGAATGGCTGTTGATGCTTATATCAATCTTCGTGCTGATGCTCTGCCCGAAAATATTGCAGACGATGTGGCACGTCGGGCGGTCATTGCCATGCTGAAAGAGTATTCTGACAGGGGTTAAATCCAGACTCCGGCCGCTTTACCGCAGGCTATCTGCCATAGAAGACGCGCTGGTAAGGACGTTTTTCATTGGACTTGCGGCACGATTCGCCAGCGCAACTTCATAACCGGATAGTTAAACCGCCGTATTTCCGTACTCAAAAACAGGATAACGAGAGACAAATTATGGATACATGCACAACTCCTTTACATTAGCTTGTCACTTATGCTGGATGTGTATACGGGCTATTGAATCAATCATGATATCCATTCAGATGAAATAGTTTTATTGCGTTGATTATTTAATTTTACTTTTTAAAGCTGAACGTTTATTTGTCAGCTCACGCATTTTACTCTCATAATCCTGTGCAGTCATACTTCCTTTCTTCGTCCGCAATAATCCTATTTCAAGGTCAATTTTCATAATTTGTTGATTTAACGTCTGTTTCTCAGCAACAGAATCTATGATTTTTTCACTTACTGATTTCCGTGAATTTGAATCAGTATCATTACAATCTCTGTTTCTGGAGAGCCCGGAACGCATTTGTGTGTCTTTCGTCGCATAACTGTCACTGAAACAAGGAGAAGCAGCGACATCAGAAGCCAGAATGGGAAATATTAAAGCGGAGATGACTCTGAACCAGAGAATACTTCCAGACATAACTTATCCTTAAGATTTTCTTATGCATGCAGGAGTTATTACAATTTCAGACGGTAACGATAACACACCCGGCAATGTTAATACTACAATATCTGAAAATAGCTCTCTGCATATATTAGCCCGCACTCTGAGAAATCAGGTGACTAAACTTTACATTTCCATTTTCGGGGCTCAGATCAAATATAAATCAGAAAACCCACCTTAATATTGTCATCCCAGTAACAATTGGATTAATAGATAACATAACAGTTATTTTAACATTACCGGGCCTTGGCCTTCAGGTATTTATGACAGACAACGTCATTATGGAACGTAATCAAATACAGAAGATCAGAACCGGGGAGGATGTGCTGTCTGCGGTCACAGACCGTGTGGAGTGGATATTTGATACCTTCTCTCAGGTTTGCCTGTCTTTTTCAGGTGGAAAAGACTCAACCGTTTTGTTTCATATCGCCGCCACAATAGCCCGCAGGAGGCACCGGCGTTTCTCTGTCCTGTTCATTGACTGGGAAGCCCAGTATCAGTGCACGATTGAACATGTGCAGAAAATGAAGGATCTCTACAGTGATGTGACGGAGATGTTTTTCTGGGTGGCACTTCCGCTGACGACTGTAAATGGTGTTTCACAGTTTCAGCCGGAATGGATCTGCTGGGAACCCGATGTGGAGTGGGTCCGTCAGCCACCGGAAGATGCCATTACTGATATGGCGTATTTTCCCTTTTACCGTTACGCCATGACATTTGAAGAGTTTGTCCCGGCGTTTTCGACATGGTTTACGGGCAATCAGTGTGGAGTGGCCATACTGACCGGCGTTCGTGCTGATGAATCCCTGAACCGGTTTATAGGCCTGACCAGCCAGCGAAAGCTTCGTTATGCCGATGACAAACCCTGGACCACCGCTTCTCCCGAGGGGTTTTATTACACGATGTGCCCTCTCTATGACTGGAAAGCCCGGGACATCTGGATTTACCACGCCCGTACGGGAGCCATTTACAACCCACTGTATGACCTGATGTACAGAGCCGGCGTCCCCTTGCGGAATATGCGGGTCTGTGAGCCTTTTGGCCCCGAACAGCGCCGCGGTCTGTGGCTTTATCATGTACTGGAGCCTGAAACCTGGGCGCGAATGTGTGCCCGTGTGTCCGGCGCGGCCAGCGGGGCCATTTATGCTAATGAAAGTGGGGATTATTTTGCCCTGCGCAAACGCATCTCCAGACCAGCACATCATACCTGGCGAAGCTATGCCATGTTTCTTCTCGATGTTATGCCACAGAAAACAGCCGAGCATTACCGGAACAAGATAGCGGTATACCTGCGCTGGTATCAGACGCACGGTTATCCGGAGGATATTCCGGATGAACAGGAGAATGACCTCGGCAGCAGGGACATTCCCTCCTGGCGGCGGATATGCAAAACACTCATCAAAAATGACTTCTGGTGCCGGACCTTATCTTTCAGCCCGAATAAGCCCCGGCATTACGAACGTTACCAGGAGCGTATGAAACAGAGGAGGAAGGAATGGGGGATATTGTAACCAGGGAGCAGGTGGCCAGTCTCATTACCCGGTATTTCAGTCAGCAGATTTCAGATGACGAAAAAGTGGCGGCCCTCAATCATTTACGCCAGACACTTCATGAACTCAGTCCCTTTTCCCGGGAGCCTGTGGACCTGGTGTTGTGGGTGAAAGCCGGCGAAGTGGTGGCCAACGATTACAACCCCAATGTTATGGCTGCCGGAGAAAAAAAATTACTGCAGCACTCACTGCAGGAGGACGGTTTTACCCAGCCCGTCGTGGTATCTGAAGAAAAAGGTCAGTACCTGGTCGTGGATGGTTTTCACCGGCAGTTGCTGGGCAGACGCGAGTCAGGAGCAGGAAAACGCCTGAAAGGCTGGCTGCCCGTCACCTGCATCAATCCCGAACGAAAGGGGCAGGCGGAACGAATTGCCTCCACGATCAGGCATAACCGCGCCCGGGGGAAGCATCAGATAGCGTCGATGTCAGATATCGTCAGAGACCTTGCCCGTCTCGGATGGGCAGATGAACGTATTGGCAAGGAGCTGGGAATGGACAGGGATGAAGTTCTTCGTCTGAAACAGATAAGTGGACTGACTGAATTATTTGAAGAAGAAGATTTCAGCCCGGCCTGGACGGTTCGCTGAAGTGGACAGCAGCTTATCGCAAATAAAACTATTCCGGGCGGTGACATATCGTCCGTTAATTCTGTAATTAAGGATGATGTATCATGCATAAAATCAGTACATTAACAGCAATCTTGTTGATTTCAGTTTCTTCTGGCGTGGTGCAGGCTGAAAGTAAATTTACGCTCGGCGCTGGCGTGGGTGTCGTTGAACACCCTTACAGAGATTACGATACCGATATTTATCCTGTTCCGGTTATCGACTATGAGAGTGCACATTTCTGGTTCAGTGGATTAGAAGGCGGTTATTACCTGTGGAACGACGAAACGGATAAACTGTCGATCACGGCGTACTGGTCTCCGGTTTATTTTAAGCCTGGTGACAGTAATGACCGCCATCTGCGCCGTCTCGACAAGCGAAACAGTACCATGATGGCCGGGATGACTTACGTACATAATACCCAATCAGGTTTTCTGCGTACCACCCTGGCGGGTGATACGCTGGATAAAAGCAATGGTATCGTCTGGGATCTTGCGTGGCTTTATAGCTACTCCACAGGGAGACTGACCTTAACTCCGGGAATCGGGGTTGAGTGGAACAGCAAGAACCAGAATAAATATTATTATGGTATTTCCCGTAAGGAGTCCACTCGCAGCGGGCTACGTAACTACAACCCTAATGACAGCTGGAACCCGTATCTGGAAATGAGTGCAAACTATAACTTTCTGGGAAACTGGAATGTATATGGTCTGGCACGCTATACGCGTCTGTCTGACGAAATTACCGACAGCCCGATGGTAGATAAATCATGGAGTGGCCTGCTTTCTGCCGGGATAACCTATACGTTCTGAACGCATATTTCCACATGGATATTCCCCGCCCTGAAAGGTCGGGGATTAGCCACCATATCAGTTCATGAACATACATTTTTAATGAACTGTCTGACAAGAAAGTATTCCCCCGGGAAATGATGCTAATTCAACGTGGCAGATGAATGAAATCCAATGCGACACATGGGGTGTCGCCCACAACCCATGCGTCATGATTTTCAGCCACTTCAAATGCTTCACCTGCGTGGACCAGATTTTCATTTCCATCGCTGTCACGCACCATCATTTCACCGGAAATTATAAAACCAGTATGACGTTCTGACAGTTTTCCCGTCATTGCCCCGGCATGAAGAGACCAGCGCCAGCCGGGTTGATATGTGCCTATGCCAATGGCAGAAGAATTTAATCTCACTGAGTTTCTTAAACTACCATCAAGAAAAGTTGTTTCTGAATCAGGATATTGCGTACTCTTTCTTATAAAAAATCGAGTATTGTTGTTCATATTCACTCCGGAAAGACTATCAAGTGTCCTTAGCCCTTCCCCGCTCTGCGGGGCTGAACAGGATGACTTTACTGACACAACTTGCCGCAGCTCAAAAAATAATTATGTGCAGATGTTCTCACTTTTTCCTTGGAGATCCGGCTGATACTGTCCAGCCCAGGAGCAGCAGTGATAAATTAGGGAAATCACTGACATACAGGCTGAGATATAAAACTCAATCTGCATAATTAGAGGATTTGAAAAATGTTTATCATCTTTGCCGGATTACCTGGAAGTGGTAAAAGCACCATAGCTAATGCTCTCGCGAGGGAACTTGGCGCTGTATACTTACGTATCGATACCATCGAACAGGCAATCCGTTGCGCAGAAAATCATGATAAAGAGACGGGCCCTGCAGGGTATTTTGTGGCATACGAACTTGCCCGGGATAATCTGAAGCTGGGTCTGAATGTCATAGCAGATTCAGTTAACCCACTACTACTTACACGAGAAGCCTATCGGGAGGTTGCTTTATCTACTGGCTCAAAATTCCTGGAGGTTGAGGTGATTTGTTCAGATGTGAATACTCATCGTTCACGTGTAGAAAGCAGGATTTCAGATATCGAAGGATTAAAACTACCGGACTGGAATGCTGTCATCACACGTGATTACGAACAATGGGACCAGGAGCATTTGATAATTGACAGTTCAAAATTGTCGGTAAAGCAGTGCGTTGAAACTATTGTTGATGCCTTATGATGTATCCACAAAATCAATGCCTTATAACATGAAAACTATTGAGATGGACGCCCGGACTCTGGCCTACATACGTGTAACCGGTCCCTATGGCGAGGGATATGATTCGGTCTACGGTCAGTTGCATCAATGGGCCCTTACCCGCGGCCTTGAAGGCGGAGAGTGGATCTTCATCTATCACGATAATCCCGAGGTGACCCCGCCAGCCCAGTGTCGCACTGACATCGGGGTTACGGTGCCAGCGGGAACGGTGGGGACGGGGGCGATCGAGATCCAGCTTATTCCCGCCGGTCGTTACGCTCAGTCCCGATATCTTATTACCGACCGCAGTGAGTATGGCCCGCGTTGGCAGGAGCATATCGCCGACATCGTTGCTGCCGGCCTGGAGTTTGGCAATGGCCCCTGCTTCGAGCTCTATCACAGCATGAGCGATAAGCCGATGCAGGCTGATGTCAGCCTCTGCTCCAGCCTTAAGAGATAGGGTACTGAAGGGAAAACTACACTGTGTTGCGCATCATGCAAACACTTATGAATGAGATTGG